>DOTB01000019.1:106360-171441 GCA_003513845.1 Candidatus Atribacteria bacterium
TTCTCCAATTAAAGATAAGAAATACAAGATAATACAATTCTCCAATGTACCAATTGACCAATTCTCCAATTAAAGATAAGAAATACAAGATAATACAATTCTCCAATTTACCAATTATGTTAGTTATCCATTTACCCGGTTGAGCAGTTAATTTAATTTATATATGTGGGTATAAATGCTCTGGTAAAACTTCTGTCCTATGAATTTTTTTATTAAAATTGGTAAATTGGTCAATAGGTGAATTGGCTAATTTTATAAATTAAATCTCTCCCCAAGGTAGATTTTGCGGGTAATTTCACAATTGGCAACCTGCTGGGGAGTACCATGGGTTAATATTTTCCCATTATGCATAATATAAGCTCTATCCGTAATTTTAAGGGTTTCTCTCACATTATGGTCAGTAATCAATATCCCTAACCCTTTTTCTTTAAGATAGGCAATTATTTCCTGAATGTCATAGACAGCAATGGGGTCAACTCCGGTAAAGGGTTCATCAAGCAACATAAAAGAAGGCGAACTGGCTAAGGTCCGAGCAATTTCTACTCTACGCCTCTCCCCTCCGGAAAGCATATATCCTCTGTAATCAGCAAGATGCTCTATTTCCAACTCTTTTAATAAAGAATAACATCTTTCTCTCTGTTCATTTTTTTTAGTCCCCAAAGATTCTAAAATTAGAAGAAGGTTTTCTTCAACAGTAAGCTTGCGAAAGATTGAGGGTTCCTGAGCTAAATAGCCTAAACCCATTCGAGCTCTTTGAAACATAGGTATTTTAGTTATCTCTTTTCCATTAAAAGACACTTTCCCGCTGTCTGGACTTATCAGTCCTACTATAATATAAAAGGTAGTGGTCTTTCCTGCTCCATTTGGGCCCAAAAGACCTATTACCTCACCTTTGTTAATCTCTAAGCTTACTTCATCAACTACCCGTCTTCTCCGGTAAATTTTTATTAAATTCTCTGCTCTTATGGCTTGCATGATTTTCTCCTCTGCTAGTTAGCCGGTTACCCAGTTTGCCGGTTTACCGGTTAATTAAATTCATATATGCGGATAGAAATGCTCTGGATTCCTGCTCCCCGATCAGGTCGAGGACAAGTTTCGCAGGAATGACAGAAGAAACAGACGGACTTGATAAATCAAGCCCCTACCTTGACAGGCGAGACGCCTGTCCTACGGTTTTATCTTGTATTTTATATCTTATATAACTGGTCAACTGGATAACTAGCTAACCAGCTAACTAAATTCAAACTGCCGTAAACATTAACTCAGCAGAAGCTACTAAGTTATCATCCACATAGGCTTCTGCTTTGGCCTTACCAATTTCTCTTACCATTTTTAAAATTTCTACTTTAATTATCAATTGGTCTCCGGGACGAACCGGCTTTTTGAACCTTGCTTTGTCAATCCCAGCAAATAGGGGAATTTTTCCTTTATTTTCTTCCTTAGAGAACATCAAGACTCCACCAGTCTGGGCCATAGCTTCAATTATAAGTACTCCAGGCATAACCGGATGTCCTGGGAAATGCCCTTGAAAAAAAGGCTCATTTATAGTAACATTTTTTATCCC
The DNA here is from genome assembly GCA_003513845.1 of Candidatus Atribacteria bacterium. Classification (GTDB taxonomy): domain Bacteria; phylum Atribacterota; class Phoenicimicrobiia; order Phoenicimicrobiales; family Phoenicimicrobiaceae; genus Phoenicimicrobium; species Phoenicimicrobium oleiphilum. The sequence continues at coordinate 107,925 of DOTB01000019.1, forward strand.
TACGATTTTATTTTCTTCCTGTTCCAATATTCTATCTACTAACAAAAAAGGATAACGATGGGGTAAAAAATTTAAAATTTCTTCTATGGATAATTTTGGTTTCATTTTGTTTTATCTTTCTCTTTCTGTTCTTCTTCTAATTTCTTCTTAATCTCTGCTATTACATCCTGAGTAATATCCTCTCCTCCATAGAGGACAATAGGATAGCTTTGAACATCTTTCGTATTTACTTCACTGTTTAGAATTAAATCATATTTGCCTCTATCTCCTACTGACTTAATAGCTTCAATAATATCAGAATAGCGAGCTGCCTGGTATGATTGTATTTCAGCAATGATCTTCTGTTTGATTGGCTCCCACTCTTTATTAAATTTATCTTCTAACTTTTTAAGTTCAACCTCGTCTAAACCCTTACCCTGTTTATTTAATTCTTCCTGGCGTTTTTGAAGTTCCTCTTGCAAATTTAATGTAAGTTGCTTAATGTTTTGGGAATAAGGATGACTGGATATCACTTCTGCCAGGTTAATTAAACCTATTTTCGCCCCTGCTGCCCCAACATTCTGAAAACTCAAAAATAAAAAGACTACTATTGTAAACAATAAAATAACCACTGCTTTATTTGCTACTCTTTTTTCTGTTAATTGCATATTTTCCTCCTTAATATTTTTATATAGTATTGTGTATTGCGTATAGCGTATCGCATATTGTGTATTGTGTATCGCACCAATATTAGTATCCTGTATACATTTAATTACCCAGTTTGCCAGTTAAAATACAGGTTGCAAGTTACAATTTTTCAAAAAGGGGTAGGGGTTTGATTCATCAAAACCGTAAAACTCGGGTCGGATAAATCCAACCCCTACACCTATACGCTAAACGCTACCCACTATACGCTATGCACTATGCTAACAACTATTTCTAAACAATTAATTTAATTGGTAAATTGGAGAATTGGTAAATTGGTAAATTAATTTAAAACGTATGCCCTATACTAAAGTAAGTTTGGCCTTCTCCTTCCTCACTAATTCCATAATCTAATCTAATAGGTCCAATAGGAGTATCAAAACGAACACCTATTCCTCGACCAAACTTCAAATCCTCGAAATCAATGCTTTCTTCATAATCCCAGGCTTGACCCCAGTCTACAAAAAGTACTGCTTGAAAGTTTTCAGCTAAAGGAAATCTATATTCCACATTAAATACCAAAGATTTATCCCCTGAGAATTCTCCAAAATCATAACCTCTCAAGGTATTCATTCCCCCTACCTGATATAATGCAAAAGAAGGTAAATTAGTATCCGCCATACCACCTATAGCCCGGAGAGCCAATACACCCTTACTTAAATTATCAGTTATTTTTTTAATGCTGCCAATGTCAACCACATCTTCAATAAATTGGGTAGAAATATAAGCTCGAAGAGTTAAATTATATTTGGTAAAGTCATAATCCCCTCCCAAAAATCCTCCTGCTTTTTCTAAAGAAAAACTATGATACCAACCAGAAGTAGGTTCAAATACATTATCACGGGTATCATAATAAATATTAGGTATAAGACTATTTGTCCATCCCTCATTTGTATCATCAGGTAGAATTCCAGAAGTTAATTCATAGGTTACTTTTTCGCTCTTTAATTCTAATCCCAATTTAAATGAATCACCTATTTTTCTTCCAAAAATAAGCCTTCCTCCCAACCTCTCTATATCATATTCGCCAATAACAGTTGTATTTTCTTTATTCTCTTTGGAGGTAATTTGATCATATGCTTCAAAACCAAAAGAAGTAGGGGTATCAGCTAACCAGGGTTCTAAAAAGGATACTTTATAAGTAGTCCGACCACCCAGCTCTAATTTGGCTTCTACTTTTTGTCCTCCTCCGAAAAGATTATTCTCCTCTATACTTGCAAATCCCATAAGCCCTTCTTCCGTGTTATATCCTGCACCAATACCAAATTTTCCTGTACTTTTCTCAATTACTTTTACAACTAAAACTATTGAATCTTCTTTGGTACCCGGTTCCAATTTCATACTTACATCTTCAAAATATCCCAAGTTGTAAATTTTTTGCGAAGACTTTTTCGCCTTCTCAAAATTAAAGAGATCACCTGGTTCAATGCTCATTTCTCGGATAATTACCTTTTCTTTGGTCTTATCATTGCCTTCAATTACTATCTTTTCCAGACGACCTTCAGAAATATTTATCCACAATTTTCCTTCCTCGTCAAAATTGACCTCTTTAATATTAATCAAAAGATAACCACGGTCTTTATATAGTTGAGAGATACGGTCAAGGTCATTCTTTAATATCTTATGGCAGAAAACTTGCCCTTCCCGTAAAATCATCACTTCCCGCATCTCTTCTACCGAGACTACGGTATTACCTTCAATATTAATCTCTTTTATGGGCAAGTTCTCTACTACTATAAAAACTACTTTATAGCCATCTCGAAATGCTTCTAATTTTATTTGGACATCTTTGAAATAACCCAGATCATATATGGCTCTCATATCTTTTTCAATATTTTCTTTGGAAAAAATATCCCCCAGATTAGAGGCAATTTGGGAAATTATTAAATCCTTAGAAATATTTTCATTCCCCTGGACTACAATAGCAGTTATCTTCCCCTGATTGTTCGCCTGAACCACACTTAAACTGCCGCAAATAAATACCAAGGTTAAAATGCCCCATAAAAGTATCTTGCTCCATTTGTTCTTTTTCATTTTTTTGTTCCTCCCCTTGAATATTTTTAATCTTGTCAAAATTCATATTGTAATTCAAATTTTAATTCAAATTCATTATCTTGTGAACCTACCGAACCTATTTGAGTGCTTAAGGTTAGGTCTTCTTTAAGTTTATATTCTAATTCTAACTCACCTATCCCCATCTCCAATAAAGGTGCAGAATAAGTTAAATAGAAATTCTCTGAAAAATACTTTCCTAATTTAAAAGCTAAGGTTTCTAAAGCGAAACCAGGTAAAAAAGCAAAATCAGAATCCTTCTCATTTTTGAAGATGGTCTCTATTTTAAATTCATCTAACCCTAAAGAATTAGCAACCTCATTTTCTATTTGGCTTAAAAATCTTATACTTAATCCTTTAGCAATTAAATTAATAAGTTCCTCTTTTAAGATTATTTCTACTTCTCCCTGGGTTAATCCGGCATAATTTTTATCAAACATTAAAAGTGAAATTATCTCACTTTCACTTAAGATCGGGGAGGAACTAAAGATTACCGTGGGTTGGTCAATGCTCCCGCTTACATTTAAAAATACATCTATCTCATCAATTTGGGTCTTTGCTCTTACATCTAAAATTATTTCGCTCCCTGTTGACTCGGTAAAAATGACTTTGCCATCTGTTACTCTGAATTTCTTATCAAAAAAGGTAATATACCCCTGTTTAATCTTTAATCTACCGTCTAATTTGGGATAAGATAGATCACCTTGAACTTTTAAACCCCCCGCTAATTTCAAATCAAAATTATCGGCTGTAGCTATAAAATCATCCAGAATTTTTACCTCCAGGTCGATATCACCTTTAAAATTATTTAATTTAGAAAAAAATTCAGCAGGATCAGAGGGTATTTTTTCATTCTCTTCTTTCCAGTTTAATTCTCCCTGAGAAAGAGTTAGGGTCCCTTCTAAGTGGGGAGAGGCGAACAAACCAGTCACCCTTGCCTTTAAATCAGTCTGGGCTTTAAAAATATCCTGGAACAGAATTTCCTCATTATTACTCCATATATTAATATCTAAATCTTGAGGTTGCAAGTTTTTTAAAGCAAATCCACCAGAAGCATAAATCTTATATTTCTCAATCTGAAAATTCATATCTTCTATTTTAACTAAATTATCTTCTATTTCAAGTAAGACATTCAAATTATCTATTTTAACGGGTAATTTATAAAGTTCCACCTCACCATTGGCAAGGGAGATGCCTCCATTTAAAATGGGGTGGTTTAAGGTTCCAGAAAGTTTTAAGTCAACATCGGTCAATCCTCGAACCTGTTTAAGGTCTTGGGGGAAAAATATTTTAATAAGACTTAGGTCGGTATTCTGCAAGGTTAAGTGAAAATCTAAAGGAAGGTCTGTTAAACTTGGCTTAACTTCTTCTTCACTCAGAAAAGAAAACTTATAAGGAATTACCCCTTCTCCTGTTATTTGATGGCCACCTTTATCCAAAATAAATTGTTTAACTTCTAATATATCCTGATTATAAAGTGCTTCTGCTTTAAGTTCATCAAAATAAAAATCCGCCACTTTTCCTTTTTCTACTTGCCCCAAAAAAGAGACAGTGGGTGAATTAATATCACCTTTAACCTCTGCATTAAATTTGACCAGACCTTTAATTTCTTCCTCAAAATTAAAGAAATTAGATAATTGGTTCAAATCTACATTATTTGCTGAAAGATTAATAGCTAAATTATTATTCTCCTGGTCAAAATTAATCCATCCCCTGGCTGTAAACTCTCCTTTTCTTTGACTCAGTTTTAAGTGATTAATTCTTACTACAGAACCAATTTTCTCTGCCTTTATTTCAATAGTATTTAAGGGCACTCCTTCTAATTGAGCATCTTCAATCAAAACTGATAGATAGAGATCAGGAGAATTGTAACTGCCTTTTATCTCCAGAGAACCAGTAGCGTGTCCTTTAAATTTACTTATCAAATCCAGTTCTATAAAATTTGATAATAAATCTGAAATATCTTGATTCAAGAAATTGACTCTCAGATTTAGAGGTAATCCTTCTGTTAAATCAACTTCACCTTGCGCATATAATTGAGTCCCTTCAGAATCTAAAACCATATTTTCAATTCTTATTTTATTATCTTTTAAGACAAAGGTAAGATTTCCAGATTCTGCTTTAAGACTGGTTAAATTAATATCCTTTAATTTTAAATCACCTTGAGCAGATATTTTAGGCCAAATTCCTTCTATGATAATTTCTCCTTGAACCAAACCAGATAGGGGAAAATCATAATTGCTGAGTTTCGCCAGATAATTTAAATCAGCCTGCTCTACTTTTAAAACAAAATCTGTTTTTATATTTTTCTCCTCTAAAAAAGCAATACTCCCTTTACCTTCGAAAACCAGTCCTTCATTTTTAAAAGTAATTTCTTCCAATTTTAACTCATTCTTATCATAATCTATCTTTCCTTCAAAATGATTAAAAGGTAATTCATAAATCTGTCCTTCTTCAGCTTCTACTTTTCCCTTTATCTTCAGATTATCGGGCAGACCACTTAACCTCCCGGTGAAATTGGCTAATCCCTTAATCTTGGGATAATTCAAATTTTCTCCTAACTCTTCTAAATTAATTCCTATTGTATTTACTTTTAAATTCATATAATTATTCTCAGCAATTACACCTTCTGCCTTTAGAGAAAGAATTCCTGTTTTACTTTTAATCTTTGTTTCAGCAAAGATATTTACATTTTCTCCTTGAGCAGCAATTCCTCTAATCTCAATTTTCCCCGATAATAACCCTCTCTTCAAATAATCTAAATGGAAAGATTTCAGTAAATCATTTTCCACATCTACTTGCGCAAGGTTAAATAAAAGATCATATTCGGGTAGTCTTTCTTTTAATATGACTCTGCCTGCGCCCTCAATAATTCCTCCTCCAATCTCTGCTTTCATATTCTGAAAATAGAAACCATTTTGGTCGTAATTGAATTCTGCTTGGAGATGAGAAAAATTATAATTTTGAATCTTCCCCTTTTCAGTTAACAACTCTCCCTTTAACTGATAAATATTATCTACCCCACTTACTTCAAATGATAGATTAGAACTACCTTCAGCTTGTAACTCACTGGATAGAGATAGGTATCCTTTCAGTCCTTCTTTCAAATCACTTAATTTAAAATCATCTGATTTAACCATTATGTTGTAATTAAACTCATCAATATAAGTAAGATTGCCTTTCAGGGTAAAAGGGGAATTCTTATAAAAGGCGGTTATCTCTTCTATTACAGTTTCTTTAGAATCAAAAGTAGCTTTTCCTTCAGCCTGTTTTATCTCCATTGCTCCTAAAAATTCGGGGAATAGGTCAACATCTTTCACAGAAGCTTGGCCATGCCAAAGAGTTTTACCTTGAGTAGTATCTGAATCATTGGTCAGATGCAACTCCAGGTCAAATAATCCTTTTTTTAAATTAAAAGGTTTGGTTTGAACAAAATAATATTGGAAATGAGCAATATCCGCATCCTTAAAAATAAAATCGAGGGAATAATCTGAGCTATTACTAAAAAAGTATCCCTTTAAGGCAAGAGGGGCACTATCTTCTTCTCTTAAACCTGAACAATCAAATTCAACTCGGGGTAAATTTTCCAGTAAAAAATAACCATTTAAGGAGTTTACGCTAGTTAAAAGTCCACCTTCCTTGGTTGTTCGGAAGTCTATATAATCCAGATCTCCATCCTGAAAACTTACTTTTCTAATCAGGTAAAAATCGGGAAAATTAGCTAAACTAATATTAAATTTTTCCATAAAATCAAAGACTCCCTCTTCATCTCTAATCAAGGTCATCCGAGGTTTTACAAAAGTGATATCTTTAATATTTAGGGCTGTTTTCTTCCTTAGGGCAGAGAAGATATCTAAATCATAACTCACTCTTACCTCTTCCGCTTCAAAGATCATATCCTCCTCTTTCAAAAAATGGTCTTTAAATATTTTAAAACCAGATAAAGTAACAGAATTAAGGGAGTAACTTTTAACTTTGCCAATATAAATTCCCCGCTCCATAATCTTCTCTAATTGATTAATAATTAGGTTCTTCATCTCCTCTTTTGTCCGATTACTCCGAATAACCAAATATCCTCCCGTAATAAGGACAACGAGAATCAGCAGAATAATTATTATTGCTTTGGTAAAAGATTTTATTGACCTTTTCTCAGACATGAAACAATTCCCCGAATAAATTAGTTTGCTGGTTAATTGGTAATTGGTTTAATACAAATTCATCAACTAAGTAATTATTATAACCAGTGGCCTAATATATTAATCGTTAGTTAGTCAGTTATCCGGTTACCCTGTTTACCAGTTTACCAGTTATAAGATGCGAGATAAACCCGTAGGACAGGCGTCTCGCCTGTCTGTAATGTTATTTCCGTTTCTTCCTTAGGTCATTCCCATGGAAATGGGAATCCATCTTAGCCATTATGAACGAAATGAGTACGGCAAGCTTATTTAAAAACTATAAACAATTCACTAACGAGTAATATTTGTATTAACCGGGTAATCGGTAAACAGATTAACTGGGTAACTAATACCAACCAACCAACTAATTAACCATCTAACCAAGTAACTAAGTAACTAATTCATTATAGCATATATTTTATATGGGTTAAATGTAATTTTTAGACTTAATTATATTATTTTTAATTATTTGTCTCTTTTTCTTCTTTTTTCATCCTCTTCCAGACTGCTAAAGCCTCTTCGGGGGTGTTTACCTTAACATCACCAAATACATGAGGATGTCTCCTGATAAATTTTTTTACTGCCCCACTCATTACATCAGAATAAGTAAATAATCCTTTTTCTTGGGCAATTTCAATCTCCATTAAGATAACCATTAATAGGTCACCTAACTCTTCACACAAATTGTCCTTACATTTAGATTTAACCGCTTCATTAATTTCTTTGGCTTCTTCTAAAATATTAGGAATTAGAGATTCTAAGGTCTGTTTTCTGTCCCACAAGCAACCCTCTGGTCCTCTCAATTTAGCAATTATACCCATCATCTCTGCAAATAATTCTTTCTCTTTTTTGTACATCTTTTCCTCCATTCGACAAATTTATCACAAATTCCTTCAAAAATTTTAAAATTTCTATAGATTTAATCCCGGAGAGGTTAATTTTTGAAATACCCACTAATTTCTTATCTTCTTTTATTAATCGGCCTTGATAAGCCGAGGGTAATTTATTTAATTTAGTATTTATATCTACATCGGGTAAATACTTGAGGATAGCAATTTCTTCTTTAGTGATTAATGAAACAATTCCTAATTTTTTCGAAAATATCTTCAGGTATATTATTTCTAACAAATTTCTTATCTCTTGAGGGTAAAGTCCATACCTATCTTTCAACTCCTCCTTAACTTTCTCTAAGTCTTCCAAATCTCTGGTATCCGATAATTTCTTATAAAATAACACCCGTTGTTCTAAATTGGGAATGTAGGTCTGGGGGATATAGGCATCTATTTTTATATCAATAACCGGGTTGAAGTCTTTCTTCTTTTCTCCCTTCTCTTCCTCTTCCCTCAGTTCTTTAATTTCTTCTTCTAATAGATGACAATAAAGATTAAAGCCTACTTCACTTACAAACCCATGCTGTTCTCTGCCTAATAGATTCCCTGCCCCTCGAATCTCTAAATCCCTCATAGCTAATTTAAAACCTGAACCTAATTCGCTGAATTCTCTAATAGCCTGTAATCTCTTTTTCGCTGTATCAGAAAGTGAGCGATAGGAAGGATAAAGGAAATAAGCATAAGCCCGTCGATCACTCCTTCCTACTCTACCTCTTAATTGGTAAAGTTGAGAAAGACCAAATTTGTAAGCATCATCAATGATAATGGTATTTACATTAGGAATATCTAAACCTATTTCAATAATAGTGGTACAGACTAAAATATCATATCTTTTCTCTAAAAAATCAATCATTATGTCTTCTAATTGTTCTTCCGACATCTGTCCATGAGCAATCCCAATTTTGGCCTGCGGAACAAGGCGATTTAAATCCCGAGCTACTTTCTGAATATCCCTGACTCGATTATGGACAAAAAATATCTGCCCCCCTCTATCTAATTCTCTCCTTACTGCTTCTACTATTACCCTATCATCCTTTTGACAAATGTAAGTAGCTACAGGAAACCTATCTTCGGGAGGGGTATTTATCACGCTTAAATCTCTAACCCCGATAAGTGACATATGTAAAGTGCGGGGGATAGGAGTAGCAGTTAAAGTAAGAGAATCAATACTTTCTTTCAATTTTTTTATTCTTTCTTTATGTAGAACGCCAAATCTCTGCTCTTCATCTACAACCAGTAAACCTAAATCTTTAAATTCAACATCTTCTTGAATTAAACGATGAGTTCCAATAATTATATCTATCTTCCCCTCTTTTAAATTTTGTATAATCTTCTTCTGCTCATTTTTACTCCTAAAACGAGAGAGCATATCAATATTTATGGGGAAGGAATTCATTCTTTCATGAAAAGTATCATAGTGCTGTTGAACTAATATAGTGGTTGGGGCTAAAACAGCGACTTGTTTTCCGTCCAATACCGCCTTAAAAGCAGCCCGAATAGCTATTTCAGTTTTACCATAACCCACATCTCCACAGATTAATCTCTCCATAGGCCTGGGGGATTCCATATCATTTTTAACTTCAGACAGAGCTTGTATTTGGTCATAAGTCTCCTCAAAAGGAAAGGACATTTCCAACTCCTGCTGCCAGTTATTGTCTTTGGAAAAGGCATAACCTCTTATCTCTTTTCGGGCAACATACAAGTTATAAAGTTCCTGGGCTAATTTTTTAATTGATTTTTTTACTTTTCTTTTAGTGCTCCCCCAGGATACTCCACCTAACCGATATATTTTAGGTACTTTATCTTTTATCCCTATATACTTATGAACTAAATTGAATTGGTCTACGGGAACGTACAGTTTATCCCCTTCAGCATATTCAATTAAAAGATAATCTTTTTTTACACCTTTTACGGATAAGTTTATAATTCCTTTGTAAATTCCGATACCGTGGTCAATATGCACCACATAATCCCCTGGGACTATATCATGCATAGTAGACAGAGGTTCACTCTTATATTTGGTGAATTTATATCTCCTATCTCGTTCCTTCCCAAATATCTCTTGTTCAGTTATGAAAATTGCATTTATCAAGGGTAATTTAAATCCATAATTCAGATAGCCATAGGAAATATAAATTATCGATTCTGAGCTTGAATATTCTTCCAACTTTCCCAGAGTAAATCTCTTTATTCCTCTTTCTTCTAATATCTCACCCAGGCGATTTGCTCGCCCTTCGCTTCTTACCAGGATAATAATGTTTTGTCTTTCTTTCTCCCCATTTTTTAGATCTTCAGTAAATAAATCTAAATTTCCAAAATAAGAGCCAATTTCTTGTCCCTCAAGAGTAAATTCACAGACATCTTCTCCCCTCTCCTCAATCTGTTTAAGAGAATGATTTTTAATCTCTCCCTGGGGAAAAGAGGTAAAATAAATCAGTTTTTTAGATTTTAAATTATCATAGACTTCTTGCCAAACAACAAAATAAGAAGAAGGACTAAAAAGAGATTCCCTTTTTGTTCTTTCCCATTTTTCATAGATATCGTTAATCTCTTCTTGAAATTTATCTGCTCTTTCTTCAATTAATTCTGGTTCATTTAATATTACTGTCAAATCCTGAGGAAGATAGTCCAGTAAGGTATGATAGTGATAATTACCAGAGGTTGGAGATACAAATTCGCGAGGTGGAAGCAGAGTATAATTATTTATTTTAAGTATTGAACTTTGAGTATTTACATTAAAATAACGGATAGATTCAATCTGGTCTCCAAATAATTCCAAACGAAGAGGATTTTTACTGGCTAGAGGGAAAAAATCGATAATCCCTCCCCGAGTGCTAAATTCTCCCTTCTTTTCTACTATTTCTACTAACCTATAATTTTGCTCTAATAGAAGTTTTAAAAAATCTTCTTTTTTTAAAATATCTCCTACCTTTAATTCCCGACAAATATTATTAAAAGTTCGGGGAGATACCAATTTAGGCAAGAGAGCTTTTACATCAGCAATTAGTATTATTTTATTAATCCTATTTTGATTTCTTAAGGAAAGTTTCTTTAGGATATTAATTCTTTGTTCAACTATTTGAGGATCTGGGGTAATATCTTCATAAGGCAGGACATCAAAAGAAGGGAAGAGAAAAATATTTTCACTCTGAAATTTATCTAAGAAAGTGGTTAAATCCTGATATATTTGCAGGGCATTTTCCTGAGTATCGGTGATTATTATATAAGAATTATTTGTCTCTTCTATTAAAGCGGAAATAAAAAAAGAACGAGCACTATTCTTTAAAGCAGAAATCCAGAATTTATTTAATTGATTCCCCTTTATAGTTTTTACTATATCTTTAAATTCTTCAGATTTATTCCATAAGGACAATATTCCTGATAAGCTCATTTAAATTTTTCCTTATTGCTGCCAAATAATGATCTGGTCAGTTTTCTTCATTTCGCTAATACTAAAGCTAAATTATAAATATCTTGACTGATAGTCTTTTGCTGGCTCAAAACTGTTTCTAAATCAGTTGCTTCTATTTTGTTCCCTATTAACCCTACCATCTTTCCTGTTTCTCCTTTAAGAAGTAATTCAACAGATGCTCCCCCTAAACGGCTAGCTAATATCCTATCAAATGCAGAGGGTGAACCACCTCTTTGTAAGTAACCTAAAATAGTAACTCTCGTCTCGAAACCAATTTCATCTTCTAAATATTTATATATTTCGTTAGTTTTTCCTACTCCCTCAGCAATGATAATAATACAATGGGTCTTTCCTCTTTGATAACCTTCTTTTAATTTTAAACTAATTTCTGGTAAATTGTAGGGAATTTCTGGTATTAGAATTACTTCAACTCCCCCAGCAATTCCCCCCATCAGAGCCAGATAACCAGAATTTCTTCCCATAACTTCTACCACAAATGCCCTTTGATGGGAGGAGGCAGTATCTTTAATCTTATCAATTGCTTCTATCACAGTATTTAAAGCAGTATCTACACCTATAGCCATATCTGTTTCAGGTAAATCATTGTCGATAGTGGCCGGAATTCCGATAGTCTTTACTCCCAACTTGCTTAAATCTCGAATCCCCCGTAAGGTACCATCACCGCCAATAGCTACTACTCCATCAATTTCTAACTCCTTAAGCTTTTGAAGAGCAATATTAAGACCTTCTTTAGTCTTAAACCTTTCACTACGGGAAGTTTTGAGAATAGTTCCTCCCCTATGCAAAATTCCGCCTACTGAGGATAAATTCATCGGGCGAAATTGTCCTTCCATTAAACCATTAAATCCTCTTTCAACAGCAAATACTTCTAAATTATGGAAAATTCCGGTTCGTACTACTGCCCGAATAGCAGCATTCATCCCGGGGGAGTCTCCTCCACTGGTAAGAACAGCGATTTTTTTTACTTGCATAATAATACCTCCAATAAATAGTCGTTAGTCGTTAGTGAATAGTCGTTATTGCTTAGTTAGCTAGTTAACTGGTTTGTTTGTTAATTAGTTTAATATTAATTCTTCAATATACTCATTCCTCAACTAGGTAACCAACTAACTAAATAAATACGAGATACGAATTTATCCTACCTAAGGACTTTGGCTGCTTCTTCCGGTGAAGTAGGATTAATATAAAACCCTGTCCCCCATTCAAATCCAGCTATTTTAGTCAATCGAGGAATTATTTCTATATGCCAATGATATTTTTTGTCTAAATCTGTCCATTCATCAGTAGAGAATTTTTTAGAAGGAGCAGTATGAATTATAAAATTATAAGGAGGATTATTTAATTTATTATTAATTCTAAACAAAATTTCCTTCATCATCCTGGCTAAATCAAAAATTTCATCATCGCTAATCTCTTCATAATAAGCATTATGAAACTTGGGCAATACCCAGGTTTCAAAGGGAAATCTAGCAGCAAAAGCAGAAATAGCTACATATTTCTCTGTTTCCTTAATTATTCTCTCTTTAAATTGTATCTCTTGATTAATATACTCACAAAAAATGCATCTTTTTTTCAAGTGGAAATATTTGGTTGAACCGTTTAATTCCTCTTCTATCCTTTTAGGAATAATGGGAGTGGCAATAAGTTGAGAATGAGAGTGTTCCAAAGATGCTCCTCCATCAATACCATAATTTTTAAATATTAAAATGTATTTTATTCTTTCATCTTCAAATATACTTAAATATCTTTGTTGATAGGTCTTTAAAATTAAAGTAATATTATCTATACTCAATTTATCTAAATTTTCGAAGTGATGGGGGGTTTCAATAATAACTTCATGAACCCCCAGACCATTCATCTTCTCGTATATTCCTACCTTCTCTATAATTGGCTTCCCATCTTCCATTTCCAAAGCAGGGTATTTATTGGGTACTACTCTCACTTTCCATCCCGGAGTATTTTCTAAAGTACCCTCTTCGCGAAAAGCATATTTTTCAGGCGGGGTCTTACTTTCATTACCCTCACAAAATACACAATAGTTTTTTTTCTTTTTTTCTTTTTTTCTTTTATAATCTAAAGGTCTTCTGCCTCTTTCAGTAGAAATTATCACCAAATTGTCGATTATCGGGTCTTTTCTCAATTCATTCATCTTTATTCTCCTAAAAAAGTTTTCCGCTCATCCGCCTTTTATTGTATCTAATTACCCTTGATCTGTCTATAAAAATGAGACATGGGTTTAGCATGTCTCTTTTTATTATTTTCGTCCTCTACGGGCATGATGCATCGTGCCCCTACATTACGATTTTATTTACTTTTTGGGTTGTAATTATTCAATTAATTTTCTATTATACTCTCTCATAGCTTCTTCAAAACCATCTTTTATAATCTTCTTTATTGCTTCGGTGGATAGCTGGATTATTTCCTTTACTTTTTCCTCTTCTTTTTTATCAAAATTAGAAAGCACATAGGAAACACAATCTAAATTAGATTTAAGTGGAGGCACTCCAATCCCTATTCTCATACGGGGAATATCTTCACTACCTAAATATTGTATAATCGATTCCATCCCCTTATGACCACCAGCGCTCCCTTTTATTCTAATTCTTAACTGACCTAACTCTAAATTCAAATCATCATATACTATTAATAAGTCAGAAAAAGCAATTTTATAATAGGAAGCTATTTTACTTACTGCTTTCCCGCTTAAATTCATAAAAGTTTGGGGTTTTACCAGTATTACCTTATGATGGTTTATCTTTCCCCGAGAAATTAAGGAATAGTAGGATTTTACTTCTTTAAATTCTATTCCCCTATCTTTAGCTAAACTGTCTACTATCCTGAATCCTATATTATGACGAGTAAACTCATATTTTGCACCAGGATTGCCTAAACCAACCATAATCTTCAATAAAAATCACTATCCCTTCCCCTTTGCCGGTTACCAGTTTCCCGCTTCCCTTTCCTCCCTTTCACGAATACAAGGTTCGCAGAGCCTGCCCTCTAATTCTCATAAGGTAAGACTCTGCAAAAATAGGGAATAAGTCTTGTTATCCTGTTCTTCTTTTATATCCTAAAGGAAGTTTATTCTTCTTTCGCTTTTTCTTCTGCTCTTTCTTCAGCTTCTTCTGCAACTTCCTCTTCAACTTCCTCTTCTTCTTTAGCTACTTCTTCAACCTTAGTAGGTGGATGTACAGAAGCAATGATTCTATCGGGTTCAGTTAATAATTCAACCCCTTTAGGGAGATCTAACTCGCCGGCAGTTAGGTGATCATTGATTTTTAGATGACTAATATCTGCCTTTATAGATTCTGGTATTTGAGAAGGTAGACATTCTATTTCAACCTCTCGTAATTCTAATTCCAGGATTCCTCCTTCTTTTACCCCCACTGGTTCACCAGTTAGTTCAACTCCAACCTCTACGGTTAATTTTTCTTTTAAAGTTACTCCATAAAAATCAACATGGACAATCTGTTTTTTCAAGGAATTATATTGAACATCCTTTATAATGGCTAAACGATCGGATTTTTTCTCTCCATCATTTATTTCCAGGTTAATTATTCCATGTCTTTTATGATAAATCAATTTTGATAAATTTTCATTTTTTACTTTTAATAGAAGATTTTTTTTATCATGAGGAGAATATAATACTCCTGGAATAATACCCTTTCTTCTAAACTTTTTATTAACTTCCTTACCTTTATCACTTCTTAATTCAACTCTTAATTTTGTTTTTTCCATTCTATTAACCTCCAATTTAGTATCTCGTATCTCGTATTTAGTTAGCTCGTTAGCTGGTTACCTGGTTGAAGAATTAATACTTAACCAACCAACAGACCAATTAAATAGTGCTAAGTTAATTAAAGTAAGATAGTTTTGATATTGTTTCACTAATGCTCGCAATGACAAAACACGGAGTGTCATTGCGAAGAGCAAAGTAAGCCTGCCCCTGCGAAAACAGGGGAAGCAATCTCAAGAAATATAACATACTTTATTTAACAGAACATTAGCTAACTTAAAAAACTAACGACTATTCACTATTTACTAAATACTATTTTATTTTAAATAATTCGCTTACCGATAAATTGTTGTGAATCCTCCCAATGGCTTCAGCAAATATCTCTGCCACCGATAAAACCTTAATACCTGCTAAATTCTTTTCATTATCAATAGGAATAGTATTAGTTACTACCACTTCCTTAAACAGAGAATCCTGAATGGAC
Source organism: Candidatus Atribacteria bacterium (assembly GCA_003513845.1). Lineage (GTDB taxonomy): Bacteria > Atribacterota > Phoenicimicrobiia > Phoenicimicrobiales > Phoenicimicrobiaceae > Phoenicimicrobium > Phoenicimicrobium oleiphilum. The sequence goes on from DOTB01000019.1 coordinate 123,379, forward strand.
TTTTTTAATCTTTCCTTAGCAGGATTGGCAAAAACAGGATGAGTAGCACAAACATACACCTCTTTTACCCCTGCATTTAATAGAGCCTGACTTCCTCTAATTACTGAACCTGCGGTATCTATAATATCATCAACTATTATAGTAGTTTTACCCTTTACATCCCCAACAATATGCATTATTTCTACATCATCAAAAGATGATCTATATTTATCAATAATAGCAATAGGTTTTTTAAGACGCCCAGCGAATTCCCTCGCTCGAGCAGTCCCCCCCACATCAGGAGAAACTACTACCACTTTATCCAAATCCTTTTCTTTAAAATATTTGGATAAAATAGTAACCGATTCTAATTGGTCAACAGGAATGTCAAAAAATCCTTGAATCTGGCCAGCATGCAAATCCATAGTAAGTACTCGATTGGCTCCGGCGGAAACTAATAAATTTGCCACTAATTTTGCCGTAATTGGTTCTCGAGGTCGAGTCTTTCTTTCTTGTCTGGCATAGCCATAATATGGTATTACTGCGGTAATCCTCCCTGCAGAAGCTCTCCTTAAAGCATCTATCATTATTAATAATTCCATCAGGTTCTCATTGGTTGGCGGACAGGTAGATTGAATTATAAAGACATCTAGTCCCCTAACGCTTTCTTCAATCTTAACTTTAATTTCACCATCCGGGAACCTGGAAACATCTGCTTCTCCCAAAGGGACGCCTAAATATTTGCATATCTCTTTAGCTAATTCTCTATTAGAATTCCCGGCAAAAATCTTTAATAATTTTAATTTATAAGGTACCAAAATTTCCTCATCTCCATCTCTTTAAATTCCTTTATTTAAACCTCTACTCTATTTCTTCCTCTTTCTCCATCCTGGTATATTTCTTTGTTTGGAGCGAGCAATAGCCAAGTTCTCTTCAGGTACATCCTCAGTGATTGTAGAACCAGCTCCAGTATAAGATTTTTTTCCTATCTTAACTGGGGCCACCAAAGAATTATTACTTCCAATAAATACTTCATCTTCTATTATAGTTTTATTCTTTTTTTCTCCATCATAATTACAGGTTATAGTTCCTGCTCCAATATTCACTCTTTTGCCGATTACTGCATCACCTAAATAAGTTAAATGAGACGCTTTACTACCCTCTCCCACAATAGACTTTTTAACTTCTACAAAATTCCCTATTTTAACTCCTTTTTTTATAGTAGTTCCTGGTCTTATATGAGTATAAGGACCAATGATAGCTTCATCTTCTATAATACTTTCTTCTATAATTGAGGCCCAAACTTTAACTTCCTTTCCTATTCTGGTATTAATTAAATGAGAGTAAGGACCAATTTGGCAATGTTCACCAATTTTAGAGTCTTTTTCAATAATGGTAAAGGGATAAATAACTGAATCCTGACCAATTTCTACCCCTTCATCTATAAAAGTGCTGCCTGGATCAATTATAGTTACACCTTGAAGCATTAAATATTTACAAACTCTTTGGTAAACTTGGTGAGTAGCATTGGCCAAATCAATCCGATTATTTATTCCTAATACTTCTTTATAATCATCTACCTTTATGTTGCCTACTTTTAAGTCATCTTTTAATAAAATTTTCACTGTATCAGTGAGATAATATTCTTTCTGTTTATTATCGGGAATGACCTTTTCTAGAGCTTGAAAAAGGTCGGTCTTGCTAAAACAATAAATCCCCGTATTTATTTCCTGTATTCCTTTTTTATCCTCTGGTAAGTCTGCTTCCTCAATAATTCCTGTTATTCTACCTTCTTCATCTCTGACAATTCTACCATAGCCATAAGGATTTTCCAAAATCGTAGAAATTAAAGTACAACTATACTTCTTAGCCTTGTGATATTTTAAGAGTTTTTTTATAGTGCTGATAGTTAAAAAGGGGACATCGCCAGATAAAATTAATACATCTCCACTAAAGTCAGATAGTAAATTTTTTGTTTGTAAGACTGCATGGGCAGTACCAGACTGTTCAATCTGTTCCACATATTCTATCTTATTTCTAATAAACTCTTTTATCTTTTCTCCTTTATGCCCAATAACCAATATTTTTCTTTTTGCCTTAATTTGATTAACAGTTTCAAGTATATAATTTAAAATTGGTTTTCCGGCAAGTTTATGGAGGACTTTAGGAAAATTAGATTTCATTCTCTTACCCTTACCTGCTGCCATAATAATTATAGCAGTATCTTCCATAACCATACCTCCATTTAAATAGTTTTTAGTCGTTAGTGAGTAAAAGTTTTCAGTTATCAGGATATACAAAAAACTTAAAGCTAAACTTGTGCTCGCAAAAGCGGGTAAGCGAAAAACCATTACTCGTTTTCACGAGTACATGAATTCAAAATAAAAATTCGAGTCAGACACCAGGCCTGACTCTATTTGTTGCTTACTCCTATAGCTGGGGCGGAAGGATTCGAACCTTCGAATGCGGGATCCAAATTCCCGTGCCTTACCGCTTGGCTACGCCCCAAACCGAAATATTTATATTTTTAATTAATTAAAACAAACCCTCTTCTTTTTTTTCAGAAGATTCTTCTGTCTTCTCTACAACTTCTTCTTTTTCTTCGGTCTTTACTTCTTTATCTTGAGGGGCTGCCTCTGCTTCTTTACGATAAACATCTAAAACTGCATTTTGTATCTTTTCTCTGATTTCAGTATTTATTGGATGAGCAATATCCTTATGATCCCCATTGGGTAATCTCTTGCTGGGCATAGCGACAAACATACCTTTGTTGCCATCGATAACCCGTAGATCATGTACTACAAAAGAATCATCAAAAGTAATCGAAACATAAGCTCTCAACTTTCCCTCTGTTTCAATTTTTCTAAGTCTAACATCTGTAATTTCCACTTATTACACCGCCTTTTTTGTATTTGATTTTCTATTTTGTTAATTAAAATAACCGTAAAGTAATACATTTCGATAAATTTGTATTTATAATTTATCTTTGATTATCTAGTTCTTTACATAAGTTTGTTTAGATTCCTATGATAATCTTTTAGTACATCCGATTTAAATAATTTATTCCAGACTTATTCACATAGTTGCATTTACCTCCTGCTTTGGTCAATATTTAGAATTTAATTTTGTAAAAAGAAACACAGTAATAATAATTACTGTGTTTCTGGAAAAATCTATTTATATAATTTAGTTCTTAAAATGTTAAGCTTATCTTTATTTTCAGTATAAGTAATATTAACTAACACTATAAATTCCTTGTTCTTCTAAATATAATTTCGGTTGAAAAAATTATAACACGATACAATTTTATTGTCAAAAAAAACAAGGTATCGAGTGAAGAAAATAGTTAGCTAGTTAAGGAATGAATACATTATAACCAACAAACCAATTAACCTGGTTAAAATAAGTACTAAGGATTAATTGTGATTGGTAAGGCAATGGTTAAATAAAGATATTCTTTTTGCTCTCCTACCTGCACTTCGTCCGAGATTTTATCTTTTAATAATATTACCCGTATATCTTCTTCCCCTTCTTGATTCAGCTTAAGTTCTGATTTCAAGGGAACAAGATAATCTGCAGAAGTTTTTATAGAAGTAATTTTTACTTCCTCTTCCCCCGAATTGGTTAGAGAAACTTTCCCTATATTCTCTTCTTCTGAATCACTTGCTAAATTGAAATTTATCACTACAGGAGAAATACCTACAGTGGGAGCTGACTTTTCTTTTATATAGCCATTAATGCGTAAGGAAAAAGCTTTTCTTCGAGGATCATTGCAATATATTCGTACACTTTCCCGTACTTCACCTAACTCATGCTGAGTGGAATCATAAGTAAAGATTATTTCTTGTTTGTCTCCTGGGTTAATGTTTAAAGGTATTTCTACATCATATTTGATGTATTCAGAAGCATCTACTTTGTCGATTATCAAATCTAACTCTCCTTTATTTTCAATAATAAAGCTAAAAGTGGGTAAATCTCCCTGCGAAATCAGTCCTAATTCCCATTGAGAATTAGAGTAAAAGGCTTTAGGAGAAGGAATAGGTTCTACATCAGCAATTATGGTAATTTTCGCCTTGGGAAGCTGAGGATCATTGGATTCAAGATAAATTGTTTTTTTTACCGATCCATTGTAACCTGTGGGATTAAAGGTAACTTTTAGTTCAGCTGACTTTCCGGGTGGTATATTATCTGAAGAAAGCATCGTAGCAGTGCAGCCACAGGAAGCTCGTACTCGATTGATAATCAGTTCTTCTCTCCCTATATTATTGATAGTGAAGATATGAACCGGCCTTTCATCTTCCTTTATCTTTCCAAAATCCCATTCCTCTTCAGAAATAGAAATTGTAGGTGGCAGAGAAGACTTATTTTGAATATTGTAAAATATTAAAAAAATTCCTATTATAACTATTATGCTTATTAAGATAATAAAATTTTTGTTTTTACCAAACATACTTTTCTCCTTTGTTTCTTTAGTTATTAGTTGCCTAGTTAACTGGTTTGCCAGTTAACCAGTTGACCAGTTCTTCGATCTGCCGATTCACTAATGAATTAATGCATCAATTAGATTAGTCATTAGCATTTAGTTAGCGTAGAGCGTACAGCATTAAGTGTATAGTATAAATCAATAAACTAAAAGCAAGCTTTTTATTTTACGCCTTACATCTTGCAACTTGCAACCACTATTTTATCTTTTTCTTTCTCTTCACGCAATACTCGATACGCGATACGCGATACTATTCTATAAAAGCTGCTTGTAAAATCTCTTTAGTAGGGCTATCCGGTGCCTGAACAAAGACAACTCCGTTGACATTATCTGCTTCCCAATCAAATCCTTCCAGAGTAAAGGAAAATTCAAAAATATCTTCAGGGGTAAGAGATTCCACTAAAACTTTTTGTTCTTCAAAAATGTCAAATACTGAATATTTTAAATTTATATTTTGTCGTTCTTTAAAAACCATTCCATTTATCTCTAAATTAGTTAAGGTAGAAGAGCTCACATTTTCAATAGTGCCGGCAATAGTTGTTGTATTTGTATCGCTATCTCTGGAAGTAGTAATAACAATTTCCGAACCTTTAGCTAATTCGGCATCGATTTTACTTTTTATAGTTTGATAATTAGCATAACCATGAATCCAATTTTCATTTAAACCATTAAACAAGATATTGGGTATATATCTATCAGTACTTCCAGGAGGAATATACCAGTCATATCGTTCAGAGATTTCTGGAGTAGTATATTCACTCCAATTAACTGCTTCTTCTACCAGTACCATCTGGTCGTAACCATATTCTACTACTAATTGTTCTAATATTGGTTCAACAAGTTCACAGTTGTGACAGCCTATAGCCATATAAAGTTCCACCAGAACCACCAGATCGGCTGGTTCTGGTTCTATTGGGGGGGTAGAAAAACAACCGGCAAATAAAAACCCCATAAATGCCACTATTATAAATATTAATAATAATTTCTTCACGTCATGTTCTCCTTATTAAAAAATTCTTATTTTACTGTCTATTTAATATTAATAGCCAGCTGGTGGAGGACACACTCCACCGTTACAACTATCATCCTTTTTCTCTTTTTGGGGAGTTCCCCTTTCTTTGGCAGCTAAGAAATAAGTGAGATACTGGAACATTAAATTTTGTTGTTTAGAGAGAAGACCGGGATAGACCCTCTTTGCTATTAAATTCTTATCTAAGAATATAGTAGTTGGTAAAATTTCAATATTGTAGAGATTGCTCACTTCGTTCTGATCATCTAACAGTATAGTAAAAGATATTTTTTTATTAGTCCAAAATTCTTTGATCTGAACAATATCTTCTTCTTTTAAATCTCGCCGTGTATTTATCATAATCACCTGATATTTTTCCTCAATTATATGCTCTTCGAAATATTTGGCTAATTCTTCTATCCCACAGACAGAATCCGTATTTTCATTATTGCAAAAATACAGAATAAGAAGCTTCTGTTTTTCTTTATAATCTTCTAAATTAAAAGATTCTCCATCTACAGTACTAAGAGTAAAGTTAGGAGCGGGGAAACCTTTTCTAAAAGAAGAATCGCTAGAAAAAGCAGATAAGCAAAAAGAAAACAAAAAAGTTATAGTTAATAAGATAACTAAAATATTATAATTTTTATTCCTTAAAGAAAAGACCATATCAAAACACCTCTTTGTTGATTCATCAACGAACCAATGCACCGTTTAGCCGATTCACCAATTTGTCTATTCAATTATACGTTAATATTAAATATAAGTTACAAATTTATCATATTCTTATTATTATTAAAAAATTCCGCTATAAAGCAGCAGCCCGGCTAATCCAAAAAATATCAAAGCCATCGCCATCTTAATCTTTCCAAAATTCTTCTGAGTAAGGTTAGCCAGCTGTGCCGAAGAAGTCCCCCAATAGGTAAAAGAAAAGACCATAATTAAAGGTATTACAAACATTAGATTATAGAATAATAGATAAAATAAGGCGTTAATCTTCATATTCGGGATAGTACTGATAAACATAATAGTAGGAAGATAAATCTGGCCCGTGCAGGCTAATTCTAAAAGGGATACTATAAAACCAGTTACTGCAGCCATCAAAATATAATTACTTAATTTTATATTTTTACGAATAGTAGAATGAATTAACTTCTTTAAAAATGGAGGTAATTGGAGTTTTGCATCTTTAGTAGTTCCTTTTTTCTTAAACTGAAGATAATCATATAGGCTGACTATACCCAGGATTAGGACAAAGATAGCAGTAACTAAAACAAATATTTTTCGAACTAAAGGGAGAAAAGATAATGAAGTTATCATCTTTAAAGCACCGGTACCGATTAAGAAATAAGTCAAAAATACAGATAAAGTAAACATCCCTCCAACCCAGAGAATATCTCTCCCTTTTCGATTGATAAGAGTAAGATAAGAAATAAAAAAGATGATAGTAGCAAAGGCACAAGGGTTTATACCATCAATTAGACCACTTACTGCTACCGCAGCCAATCCGAATGACTGAAAGCGGGCAATTAATCTTTCTTGAGCCGTAAGATCTTTTTCCTTCACCTTCTCCCAGGGAGGGATAGTTTCTATAGTTGAATATTTCTGGATTAATTTTTCTAAATTATCATAAGTAATAGTACTTCTAAAAAGATAATCATCTCCTATAAATATCACAGGGACTAAAAGTCTTTCCTCCTCAGGCATCTGATACAATTCACCCAAAGATTCAGCTAATTCCATATTCTCAGCTAGACTAATGTCAAAACTTTCTATGATTAGATTATCAGAATATTTTAAGGAAATATCTTTCAATATAATTTTAACTTTATCACAGTCGTGGCACCCAATTTCATAAAAATAGGCTAAGTAAACTGGTGAATTAATCGAATTTGAGGTACTCGCGGCAAAAGAACTAATTACATAAGGAGAAGAAAATTGAGTTAACAAAATAATTAAAAATAAGGAAAGTAAAATAACCATTAAAGTTAAATAGAAATTTTTTTGATTTATATTTTCTAATTTGTTATTTATTGATTTAGCTCTCATTATAATTTTTTCTTTCCCTACCAACCTGATTGTCAATCTTTATATTTTTCAAATTATTTTAAATGTAAACAAAATTTTATATGATAAAGTTATCATATGTATTGCAGATTGTCAAGAATTCAGATGTTGGATCCTTCTGATGAAAGTTTTTCCCTCATCGCTATACTTAGCGCGGCAAATTCTTCCAAAGTCAGAGTTTCCCCACGTCGATTTTTATCAAGGTTTATATTTTTTAAAATACTTTTTATCTCTAACTTATTAATTTTATCATAAAAATAATTTGATAGAGAATTGATTAACCTTTTCCTCCTTTGCCGAAAAGAGGCTTTAACAATACTTAAAAATAATTTTTCATCACCAACATTTATCGGTGGTTCTGTATAAATATTCAATCTAATTATCATAGAATTTACCTTAGGCTTAGGGTAAAATACTGTAGGAGGCACCAAATGTATTTTTTCGGCTCGAGAATAATATTGAGTTACCACAGATAATATACTATACTCCTTACTTCCTGCCTTCGCTAATAATCTTTCTCCTACTTCCTTTTGTACCAGGAATACCGCAAGCTTAAGATATTTATTAAGTTCAAGGATCTTCCCTATTAAAGCAAGAGAGATATAATAAGGGAGGTTACCCACTATTTTTTCTATTTTTTCGCCTTTTTTTCTTTTCTTCTCAAAAAATTTAACCAGGTCAAAATTCATAATATCTTCAAAAATAACTTCTGTATTATCAAGAGAATAAAGACTTTCTTTTAAAAGGGGTGCCAATTTTTTATCTTTCTCAAAAGATATAATCTGTTTAACTCGAGGGGATAATGCAGAAGTTAGAGTGCCAATACCTGTACCAACCTCTAAAATGCAGTCTTCTTGATCTAATTTTAGCGAATCAATAATTATTTGTAAGGTATTTTGGTCTACTAAAAAATTCTGACCCAACCTTTTTTTGCATTTAAAATCATATTTGGTAAGAAGTCTGTTAACTTCTTTAGGGGAAATCAATTTGAGGTTATTCATCTTTTACCTCGCTAAATTAGTCACTGGTTCATAGGTTTCAGTTGGTGGTAAACAATCTAGGGAACAGAGCAGGTATCATTTAATTTTTTTAGTATAAGTGTACATTCTTTAGTTATAGAATATTAGTTATCCAGTTATCCGGTTAACCAGTTTGTTATTAAGTTCCGTTATGTAATGTGTGATAAGAAATCTGTTTTTGTAAATTTAAGAGCACAAACTCTTTACTCATTACATATCACTTATTACTATATTTTGACGCAATTCGCGATACTATCGTATGGAGCCGGCGATCTGAGTTGAACAGACAACCTACGGATTACGATTCCGTTGCTCTTCCAATTGAGCTACGCCGGCATCATAACCTTATTAAAAAAATGGTAGGCGGAACAGGACTTGAACCTGTGACCCCCTACATGTGAAGCAGGTGCTCTGCCAACTGAGCTATCCGCCCATCCTTAAATAATATATTGGTGCCCCCAAGGGGATTTGAACCCCTGTCGCCGCCGTGAAAGGGCGGTGTCCTATCCCCTAGACGATGGGGGCATTATCTCGATGGGCCGTGCAGGCCTCGAACCTGCGACCCCCTGATTAAGAGTCAGATGCTCTGCCAACTGAGCTAACGGCCCCAAAAAAGGTTAAATATTTTTGCTTCTAAATGTTACTATATTTTTTATTATCTGTCAATTAAATTAATATTAAATTAATGTTATTTTATTAACCGCTTTATAAACAAATTCACAATAAATTTTGGCTTTTGGTAATAATCATATTGTAGGGGTACAATGAATTGTACCTTCACCTTGTTATTGCTTAATGTTTCCTCTGGGCACGATGCATCGTGCCCCTACATTCCCATATTGTTTGCTCTTTGGGTAGCAATCATTAACCTTCTTCAGAAATTCTTGCTAAATTTTCAAATTTGGCATACTCTTTTATAAAAGCTAATTCTACAGTACCAATAGGACCGTTTCTCTGTTTACTGATGATTACTTCGGCAATTCCTTTTTTATCTGTTTTTGGTTTATAATATTCTTCTCGGTAAATAAAAACTACTAAATCAGCATCCTGTTCAATGGCACCACTTTCTCTTAAATCGGAAAGTCGAGGTCTTCTTTCTACTCTTTGTTCTACTGCTCTTGATAATTGAGAAACTGCAATAACTGGAACATTTAGCTCTCTGGCTAAACTTTTTAGAGAACGAGAAATTTCTGAAATTTCTTGTTGTCTATTTTCAACTCTGCCACCCGTTTGGATTAATTGTAAATAATCTATAATTATTAAGCCGAGATTATGTTGAGCTTTTAGTCGTCTAGCTTTGGCTTTAATTTCTAAACAAGAAATTCCTGCTGTGTCATCAATAAAAATAGGAGCAGAGGCCAATCTACCAGCAGCAGCAGAAAGTATACCCCAATCTGATTCAGCTAATCGTCCTCTCCTTAAATTATGAGCATCAATTCGAGCTTCTGAACAAAGCATTCTTTGCACTAATTGAGATCTTGACATTTCTAAACTAAAAATTGCTACCGGAATACTTCTATTTGTGCTAACATATTGAGCGATATTCATACAAAATGCTGTCTTCCCCATAGCAGGTCTTCCAGCAACGACTATAAATTCAGAAGGTTGAAATCCAGTAGTAAGCTCATCAAATTCAATAAAGCCACTGGGAACCCCGGTGATGAATTCTTCCCTATGGTATAAGTCCTCAATTTTTTCAAAACTATCCTGCAGTACCTCATTAATAGAAACAAAATACTGGTTAATATTTCTCTGGGAAACTTCAAATATTAAGTGTTCTGCCTGATCTAATAATACTTTTGCTTCTTCTTTTTCTTCATATCCCATAGAGATAATTTTGGTTGCATTGTCAATTAAATTTCGCAAAATAGATTTTTCTTCGATAATTTTGACATAATACTCTATATTTGCTGCAGTTGGTACACTATTAATCAGATTAGTAAGGTAAGTCACTCCTCCTACTTCTTCTAAAACATTTCTTCTATTTAGCTCCTCAGTTAAAGTAACTAAATCAACACCTTTGCCTTTATCAAATAATTCAAGAATGCACCTGAAAATAATTTGGTGAGACTTTCTATAAAAATCTTCGGGTTTTAAAACCTCCATACTATGTAAAATCGCTTCTTCCTGAAGGAGCATTGATCCCAAAGCGGCTTGTTCTGCGCTAATATTTTGAGGAGGATTTCTACCTATTTCCATATAAACTTCTCCCAATTATTTAGTCGTAAGGGAATAGTCACAAGTATTTAGTTAGCCAGTTGGCCAGTCAATTTAGTTAACTGGTTATCTGGTTAACTAGTTAGCTGGTTTGATATTAATTCATCAACTAACTAGCCAGGCAACCAATTAACTAACTAACAAAATAGGCTATACGCTATTTAATATTCTGACTACTGACCTCTATTTTATTTATGATATACTATATGCGATACACGATTTTATTCTTTTTTTGTCTCTGCAACAGACTCGGAATCAGAAATTAAATTAACTTTAATCTGAGAAACTACATCCTTATACAAGTTAACTGAAATATCATAAACTCCTAATTTTTTTAATGGATCTTTTAAATCAATTTTTTTTCTATCTAATTCAATGTTGTATTCGCTTGATAGAATATCCGAAATATCTTTACTGGTGACGGAACCAAAAAGTTTGTCTTTCTCCCCTGCTTTTACCTTAATTTCCAAGGAGATATTTTTTAGTTTTTCAGCCAATTCTTTTGCATCGTTTAATTCTTTTTCCTTTTTATCTATTTCTTTTTTCTTCAAATATTCTATTTGTTTAAAATTACCTTTGGTATAGGAAATTGCTTTGCCTTGTGGAATTAAAAAATTACGAGCAAAACCATCACTTACCTCTACTACATCTCCTATTTTTCCAACTTTTTTAATATCTTGTTTTAAAATTACCTTCATATTTGGCAACCTCCTTAATCTTTATTATAAATTCTTCTGCTATTTTTAGCAATATTTATTTAATTCTCCGATTCACCGATTGACCAATTCACCAATTATTTACTTTCAACTATATTACTTCACCCTGGCTTCTATTAATTTCCTAAAATCTATCCATATATCTAATATACCAGTCCAGGTGATAATTTGGGAGAGAATAGGTTGTATACATATCATAATATATATAATCCATTTTAGAAAAGATTTTATTTTATATCGTTCCAATAGAAAATTAACCAAAGAAAGGCCACAAACAAAAAATACTATAGTAAAAAATATTTGTACATTTACACCAATTTTATTTAAAAGAGGGATGTTATATTTGACTCCTAAAAATATTGATATTATCCCGAGGAGATAACTCCAAAAAAAAGATTTAGAAGCCCTCCAGTTAGAAAAAGAACTAAAACCAGGTAAATTATATCCAAACCTCTTTAAAACCACTCGGGCAACTATATAATTTATAAATACATCAAAAACTGATGCAAGTATCAACATAGCAGGAAATACTATTCGAAAAATATTTAAAGTTTGAGTTAAAGATTCTTTCAGGAAATCTAACTGCTCTCCAGTCAATCCTATACCCTGGTAAAAATTTAAAGATTGGGTTACAATTTTATCTATTTGCTCTACATCAAATATTAAAAGGTTAATATCTAAAAGCCAAATCCCAATCAATATAATCATTACTTTAGAAAATAAAGAAGCTATGCTTCCAAGTAAAATAATCTCATTAAAGGATAATTCTTTTTTTATAGTATATCCTAAAGTTACACCCAATATCCCAAATCCAAGTAATATCATAAGTCCCTGTAAAGGACCGGCAATAATACTTACTAAAATTCCAGATATAAATATTGAAATAATGGTAAACTTTAAACTGTGCCGTAAATATAAAATTATAATGGGCAGAGGACATAAAAAACTTACTAAAGTTCCCAACAAGGGAATATATATACTAATTATAAATAAGATAGCAGTAATTGCAGCTAAAAATGCACCTTCAACTATCGATTTGGTTGGTGCTCTATTTTCCAATAAAAAACCTCCTAAGAAGGTCAAAGGAAAATTTGTCCTTTGAGCTCTCTTTTATTTATTATTTAAATAAAGGGGCGTAAAGTAAATACGCCCCCTATTTCTTTTTTGTAAATTCGCTATTAGTAACTTGCAACTCAAAAATCTCATTTACAAATCACAACAATATTTTATTTGCCATATACTTATAAATTGGTTTACTTATTTAGGTATATATGGAAGCAAGCCTATTTCTCTTGCCCGTTTTATGGCAATTGCAAGTATACGCTGGTGTTTCGCACAATTCCCCGTTACTCTCCGGGGTAAAATCTTACATTGTTCACTGATAAATTTCTTTAATAAATCTACGTTTTTATAATCAGCAATGACTTTTTCTGCACAAAAATAACAAACCTTTTTTTGAGGTTTTCTAACAAAATTATATTTTACCATTAATGTATATTGTTCCTCCTTTAATCTATCCCCTGTTTTTTTACTTATTCTTTAATACTTGACTAAACTTCCTGCGAAGAAGAGATTGTTTTCTGTAATAAAATTAACAAATATCTGATAATTTTTTCTTCCAATTTTATAACTCTTTCCAATTCAGAAATATTCTTTTCATCTACATTGAAATTTAAAACTACATAATATGCTTCTTGGAAATCCTTAATTTCATAAGCTAACTTTCTTTTTCCCCATTTATCTACTTTAGTTACCTTTCCCTTTTCATGCTTAATCAACTTCTTAAACTTGTTTATTAAAGAATCCAACTCTTCCTCTTCTAATTGGGGATTAATAGCTAGCATTAATTCATAACTTCTCATCTGTTCACCTCCTCCTTTTGGACTACATCAGCCCCTGAAATATTTTCCAGGAGCAAGGAAAGTAGAAATATGAAACGATTTATATTATATCACAGATATCTTTGATATCAAGTTTTTCAAGAAATTATCGCGTATCAATTTAGTTAGCAGTTTGTTTAGTTATCCAGTTAATTAATAAATTAGCCGTTAGTATATCGTAATGCACATCGATTATCGTGTGAAGTAAACTATAATTCAAAACTCTTAAATAGTCGATAGTGAATAGTCGTTAGTCGTTAGTATTAAATACAGAATTTTACTTGATAACTTTCGGTATATAATTAGAAATAAAAGGAAAAAAATTTAATATTATAATTATATATTGCTACAAATTTAAATTTTCCATTTTAACGTTTTGTGCTTTCCTTTTTTCGTTTCATAATTATAAACTAATTAAGGCTTATGGGAAAAGGAAATTCCTATATAATTAAACCAATCTTTAGTCTCTAGGAATAATTTCTCTAATTTTTTTCTCTATTTTCACTCGAGGAACTAAAACTTTTCTCCCACAACAAAGGCATTTTATGCCAATATCAATACCAGTTCTGGTAATTTCCCAGTGGAAACCTCCACAGGGATGTTTCTTCTTTAATCTAATGACATCTCCTATTCCTAACTTTAATGGCATATTTCTATTCCTTCATTCACCGATTACCAATTTACTAGTTAAATTAGTTAATTGGTTACCTGGTTAGTTAGTTAATTAGTTAGTTAATAAATTAATAATAAACCAATTAACCAACTAACTAGCTAACCAAACAATTAACGAACATTACATTATTGACTAGAATAATTCTTGTAAGATAGAATTATATTCATCTTTATTTTTTTCTTTAAAAGGACCAATAATGGATAAATTTATTTTATCTTTTATAAAAATACTTCGAGCTAATCTTTGAATATCTTTCTCCCTTACTTCTTCGATTCTTTCTTTTACTTCCTGAAAAGTAATGGGCTTATCATACAAAAGCATTCTATTTCCCAACCAAAATGCTCGGCTTAAAGTTCCTTCTAAACTCAATGACAATGAACCTTTGTACATCTCTTTAGCTTTTTTTAATTCCCCTTCTTTTAAATTATCTTCCTTTATTTTTTTAAGCTCTCCTAAAATTGCCCGGATAGTTTCTTTTATCCTGTTTGAATCAATACCTGCATAAATATTAAAAGAACCCACATCGTTAAAATATTGAATAAATGAATGGATATCATAAGCCAAACCCTTTTTAACTCTTATTTCTTGAAAAAGTCGCGAGCTTAATCCTGACCCTAATATTATATCTAATAAATCCATACAGTATTTATCAGGATTTAATCGAGAAATTCCAGGGAAACCAAGAGAAAGATGAGTCTGACTACTCTTTTTAAATTTTATCCCTATTTGAATAGTCTTCTGATTACTATTCGCAGGCAGATATCCTTTAATTTCCCCTTTTTCCATTCCTTTAAAGTAATTTTTAACTTGTAAAATTACATCTGCAAACTTAATATTTCCTGCAACACTTACTACTAAATTATTGGGCCGATAAAACTCATTTATATAAGATAATAAATTTTCTCTTTGAATATTGCTTATGCTCTTCACATCTCCAAGAATAGGCCTTCCCAGAGGGTGATCTTTCCACATTATCTTGTCCAGCAAGATTTCTACTAATTCCTCTGGTATATCTTCATATTTTTTTATCTCTTCGATAATTATGTTTTTTTCTTTACAAAGATCCTCTTCTCTTATTAATGAATTTAATATTATATCAGCTAATACATCGAAAGCAATTTTAAATTGTTCCTGAGGTACCTTTACATATAAATGAGTAATCTCTTTGGATGTAGAAGCATTTATTTCTCCACCAATACTCTCTATGGCTTGAGATATTTCTAAAGTATTCTTTCTCTTATTAGTTCCTTTAAATAGCATATGTTCAATAAGATGCGAAATACCCTGATGGTCATCTTCTTCATACCTCGACCCAATTCCTATACCAAAAACAATTGCTACTGATTTCATATAGGGCATTTCTTCTGCTATGATTCTTAAACCATTTTCTAATTTTATTACTTTATAAATGATGATTCCTCCTATTAGATTAGTCGTTAGTTGTTAGTTGCTTAGTTAGATAGTTATCCAGTTAACTGGTTCACTAGTTTATTATTAATTCATTAACTAACTAACCAGGTAACCAAATAACTAATTAACTGGCTAACCGTTCAACTGGATAGCTAATAATTATTCATTCAATTTTTTTTACTACAAATACTTCCTCTAATTTGGTAAAATCTACCTCTGGCTTTATTATAACTTCTTGAAATAGATCATGTTTTTCCTTTTTAACAACTACTACTCTACCTATTTTAATTCCTTTAGGGAAAATACTCCCCAATCCCGAAGTAATTACAATATCATTTATTTTTACATCAGCATCTTGAGAAAGGTATTCCATATAACAATAATTACTTTCTGTTCCTTTTATCACTCCAATATCTCTCGATCTCTGAATCATACTCCCTACGGCGCTTCGTTGGTCTAATATTAATAACACCTTTGAAGTATGAGAACTAACACTAATTACCCGACCTACCAAACCATAATGAGTAGCTACTGCCATATTCTCTTCAACACCATCAATTCTCCCTTTATCAATAATTATACTATTAAACCAGTTACCTGGTTCCCGGCTAATTACTAAAGAAGGAATCATTTCATAAGAGAAAGATTCTCTAAGTTCTAATAATCTTTTTAATCTATCATAAGCTATTAATTTTTCCTTTAATATAGCATTTTCGTGAAGAGCCGATTCAATCTTTTCTTTTAACTCCTTATTTTCCTCTCCCATTCTCTCGAATTCAGCTATCGAACCTAAATAATTTTTTACATTAATTGTAACCAAACTTATTCCCCGACTAACCGGAGAAAACACTCCCAGTGCAATACTTTCCAACCACTTTAGATACATCTTGCCATGATAATCTATGGTCATTATAAATAAAGTTATTATAATTAAAATAATAAAAATTAACCAAGGATTATTCCGATAAATAAATTTTCTCAATTTTCCAATTCCCCAATCCGCCGATTTACCGATTAAAATTACAGGTACAAACTTCTAGTTGCGAGTTGTGAACACATTGGGCAGGTTTCTCGTCTGTCTATTAATTTATCAACTATCTAACCAAATGTTATTGCTATTTACTACTAATATTCAAGATTCTGGATTCTATCTTATTTACAAGATACGAGATACTATTTTATTCTTTCGTTTTACATGCTTTACACTATACACTATTCACTAACAACTATCGACTAGTTCAAACTCCTCTGCTTGTTCTAATTAAAACTCTTTGGTAAAAATTTAAATTCTCTAATGCTTTTCCTATTCCTTTAATTACACAATATTCTGGTTCTGGAGATATAAAAGTGGCAATACCCATTTCTTCTTGTAAAAGCAGTGATAATCCTGATAACAACGAGCCGCCACCAGTCATAATTATACCCTTATCTAAAATATCAGCAACTAATTCAGGAGGTGTCTTTTCCAAGGTTAACCGTACTGTATTGGCAATTATTCTTATAGGCTCGGACAAAGCTTCTCTTAATTCATCTTTTGAGATATTAATTATTTTAGGTAGACCCGTTAATCTGTCTCTTCCGCTAATTTCATAACTTTTATTTTCTTCGTTTTTCTCATTCTCAGATAGATTAATTTTAAGGACTTCAGCAGTCAATTCACCAATATATAAGTTATGTACTTGTTTAATATATTTTTCAATTGTAGAATTTATATAATCTCCAGCAACTTTAGTTAATTCATTTACTACTATTCCTCCCAAAGAAATGACTGCTACCTCAGAAGTTCCCCCTCCTATATCAAGTATCAAATTCCCCATTGGTTCAAAGATAGGTAGTCCTACTCCAATGGCTGCTGCTATTGGTTCGTCTATTAAAAATGCTTTTCTTGCTCCACATTGATAAGCAACATCTGACACTGCCCTTTTTTCCACTTCAGTAACTCCCGAAGGGACACAAATAATTATAGTTGGCTTTATAAAACGATTACGAACATGAACTTTTTTGATAAAAAACATTAACATTTCAGCAGTTAATTCAAAATCAGCTATTACTCCTTCTTTTAAAGGTCTAACCGTTAATATACCTCGCGGAGTTCGGCCTATCATTTTTTTTGCTTCTTCACCAACTGTTAATATCCTATTACTACCTTCTTCAAAAGCAATCACCGAAGGTTCATATAAAACCACTCCTTTACCCTTAACAAATACTAAGGTAGTAGAGGTGCCCAGATCAATTCCAATATTCTTGGAAAATGACCCAAATATAAAATCTCCCACCATCTTCCATTTCTCCTTTTTAACCTATATTTAAAAACAAATTACTAGTTCACAATTTAAATATTTATGCTATAATTTTTGCATAGTATCTTTTAATATCGCAATTTAAAAGAAATTTCAATAATATAAAAGAAAATTCTTTTTAAAAAAGAAATGTATTTTGAAAATCTTGTTATTCTTATATTATTATTTGTATTAGTACTTTAAATTATAGTATTAATAAAAAGGATTTTAGGAGACAAAAATGAATAAATTAATCCTAAGTTTAATCATACTAATTATAACTTACTTTTTAATATTTACCAATCGTAGAATTCGGACAACCGCTGCCTTCTTCGGAGCAATTCTGACTATTGCCTTAGGGTTAATACAATTTGAACAGGCTATCACTTATATAGATTTTAATAAATTAACTATTATTATAGGAATGATGATTTTTACTATAATAACAAAAGAGAGCGGGATATTTCAATATTTAGCAATAAAAGCCACCAAATACAGTAAAGGAAACCCCTTAGTTCTCTTAATCTCCCTCTCTTTATTAGCGGGTTTTCTTTCCTCAATATTAGATGAAATTATTTTACTGCTCTTTTTAGCTAATATTACTCTGGCTATTACTAATATATTAGAAATATCTTCCGTACCTTTTTTAATTTCTGAAATTATCTTTGCCAACATTGGTGGTATGGCTACTTATATCGGGACTCCAGCTAATATAATGATAGGCTCTTCAGCAAAACTTAATTTCTATGATTTTATTTATCACATGGCTCCTATTTCCCTAATACTCATAATAATAAGTGCATTTTACCTTAAAAATTATTTTAAAGAAATTTTTAAAAAAAATAATATACCCAAAGAAATTATTTCCCATTTTGACAAAATTGATGAAAAAAAAGCTATTACCAACCTTCCTTTATTTAAAAATTCTTTATTGATATTGACTATTACTATTATAGTCTCATTTTTTTCTCATTTAATCAATTTAAACCTGGGAATAATCTATTTATTGGGAGCAATAATTTTATTATTTGTCAGCCACGATAATCCCGATAAAATTTATACGCAAGTTGATTGGAAGATAATTTTCTTTTTGATTGGTTTAAATATCCTGGCCGGAACACTGGAAGAAAATGGTTTAATTAAAATTGTGTCTTCCAAACTCCTATCTTTTTCGGGAGGAAATCTAAATTTTTTGGGTTTCTCTATCCTGGGATTATCTACCTTTATGTCATCCTTCTTTGATAACATTCCTATAATAGCCTTAGCCATTCCTATATTAAAAAATATATCCTACCATCTTGGACCCAACCTTAATATGCTATGGTGGGCACTTGTTTTAGGAGCAAATATTGGGGCTAATGGTACTTTAATAGGTACAGCTTCTAACTTAATAGTCGCCGACATTGCTGATAAAAACAAGCAGCCTATACCTTTTTGGTATTTTGTTAAAGTGGCTTTCCCCCTGGTTATTCTTAATCTTATCGTCGCATCGATATATATCTATTGGAGATACCTGGTTTAATTCAATGTTTGACCAATTCACCAATTTGCCGATCTACCAATTGACCAATTACATTAGTTATCCATTTGCCCAGTTAGCCAGTTAGAATAGTCGTTAGTGAATAGTCGTTAGTTGTTAGTAAGACAGGCATCTCACCTGTTAAAGTAGGGGCTTGATTTATCAAGCCCGCAAAAATTGTTGGTTTGGGTCGGATAAATCCGACCCCTACACCATATTCGTGAAGCAATATAAAACATAATAAACTGTAAACTGATAACTGAAAACCGACAACTGTAAACTGAAAACCAATTCCTAACATCTAAATACGGGCTACTTGTTCGCCACAATATTTACATTTACCGGTTTTGTCTAAACCTAAATTAATAATATTATATCCTGTACGCTTGATTAGAATTTTCTTACAATTACCACAATAAGTGGTGTTAGCTTCCTCATCCCAGATATTACCTATATAAACATATTTTAATTTTTTTTGGGCAATATCTCGAGCCTTATATAGAGTTGAAATTGGTGTTGCTTCGATGTTCATCTTGTAACAAGGAAAGTATCGGGAAAAGTGCAAAGGTATATTCTCCCCTTGGGATGCAAGCCAATTTACTAATTCTTTAATCTCCTCCTCTCGATCATTTAATTCAGGAATAAGTAAATTAGTAATCTCTATATGGGAATAAGATTTTGCAATCTCGATAGTTTGCAATACTGGAGAAAGGCTTCCTTTACAATACTTTTGATAAAAAGAATTTCGAAAAGATTTAAGGTCAATATTCATAGCATCAATAAAAGGCAAAAGTTTAAGAAGAGGTTCTCGATTAATAAATCCATTGGTAACTAATATATTTTTTAAATTATTTTTTTTTGCTATTATTGCAGTATCAAGAACATATTCGTACCAGATTAGAGGTTCAGAATAGGTATAAGCAATTCCTGGAGAATTATTATCAAGAGCTAATTGTACTGCTCTTTCAGGAGATAGTTCTTCTACCGAAACATTTTCTATACTTCCCTGGGAAATGGTCCAATTCTGACAGAAGGAACAGGAAAAACTACACCCTACTGTTCCTAAAGAAAGAACTGGAGTTCCAGGGTAAAAGTGATACAAAGGTTTCTTTTCAATAGGATCAAATCCACACGAAGAAACTTTACTATAAATTAAAGAGTATAATTTATTATTTATATTTTTCCGAGACCGACAAAAACCAACCTGACCTTCTTTTATTAAGCAACCTTTGGGACAAAGCAAGCATTTTATAATACCTTTATCTTTATCAACTAATTTATAGAATAGAGCTTCTTTCATTTAATCAATCACCTCTTTTCAATTTGCCAATTCACCAATTCCCCAATCACCAATTAAATTAGTTAGCCAGTTTACCGGTTAAAATACAGTGATAAGTAAAGCCGAGTCGGATAAATCCAACCCGCTATAGAATATATGGTAATAATATTTTGGCTTCTGATTCCTAATTTGTTCTCTCTTCACGCGATACTCGATACGCGATACTCGATACTAATCAAAAAAATCTTTTCACTTCAAATCGATATAATTTTACTTTTTCATCAGGATAAATTCCTGCTTTACGTTTAGCAATATCAATCTGTTCTTCTACCGTATCCACTCCCTCTAAATCTGGCAACAACAAACCTTTTTTATAACCACTGCTGACTATTACCCCATATTTTTTGGGATCAAGCTTTGAGATATCGGAAACTTCCTCGGGTGATGATAGGACATCAACAGAAATAGTTAAATCATTTAATTCAGAAACTGTGACAGGAGGAAAACGAGGGTCATCAACAGCAGCACTAATGGCATTTCTTATAATTTCATAAGCTATATTTTTCTGAGTAGGCATAAAAGTTCCGATACAACCTCTTAAATTGCCCTTTTTTTTAAGAGAAACAAATACCCCTGCTTTTTTATTAATCATCTCATCGGGTAAATCTTGGGGAGGAGAAATAATCTTCCCAAATCTAACATAATTTTCAATTGTTTCTCGAGCTAGTTTCACATAAGCACTTTCCTTTTTCGTTTTCATATTTATAACCCCTTTTAATTAAATTTACAAATAAATTAATTTACCAATCCACCAATTTACCAATTCTCCAATTAAATTAGTTTGCCAGTCTTTTGGTAAGTTACGTGCTACGTAGGGAGTAATAGGTGAAAAGTGACCTGTTTTTCAGATTTAAAAACATAAACTAATTACAAATTACTGTATTTCTATATATTATTCGACGAATTTTAAAAATCTCTATTCTTAAATTATCATTTTTTAACGCATTAATCAATTTATTAATTTATCTGATTAAAAATACTTATCTTTTGCTCTTGTATTTTTAGAGTTTTAATTGGTAAATTGGGTAACTGGTGAATCGGCAAATTGATTAACATATCCGAGGCAATTGTTCTCCAGTTAACATATCGACTATTCTTTCCCCTCCAATAGTGGTGTTTAGATAAACTTTTCCCTCCGATTTTTTTACCACTCTGCCGATAATTTTTGATTCTTTTCCGTATTTGTTTTCTTTCATCTTTTTTAGCACATTGGGGGCAATTTTTGAAGGAATAAAAGCCACCAATTTACCTTCATTAGCAAGGCACAAGGGGTCATAACCCAATATTTCGCAAGCAGCCCTTACCTCTTCCTGAATAGGGATATCACCTTCGTTTATCTCTATATCTACCTTTGAAGATAGGGCTATTTCATTTAAGGTGGTAGATAAGCCTCCTCGCGTTGGATCTCTTAAGACATGGATATCTTTACTAACTTCTAACATTTCTGCTACTAAAGAAGAAAGAGGTGCGGTATCACTTTTTATCTCTGTTTCAAACTTTAAACCTTCTCTTTCTGATAAAACTGCAATCCCGTGATTACCTATAGGTCCATTTATTACAATTAAATCTCCTACCTGGGCATTATTCCCAGAGATATTTATTCCTTCTTTTACTACCCCAATTCCGGTAGTATTAATAAATATTTTATCCGCTGCTCCTTTATTCACTACTTTAGTATCTCCCGTCACTATATCAACATGCGCAACTAATGACGCTTTCTTTATGCTTGAAATAATCTTTTCTAATAAACTCAAAGGAAATCCCTCTTCAATAATAAAAGAACAACTTAAGTATGAAGGTTCTGCCCCACACATCGCTAAATCATTAACAGTACCGTAAACTGCGAGCTCTCCGATATTTCCTCCATTAAAAAACAAAGGGTCTACTGTATAAGAATCAGTAGTATAAGCCAGCCTTAACCCATCAATATTTAATACTGCTCCGTCATCAAGTCTTTCTAAATAAGAATTATTAAAATTTGCTAAAAATAGTTCCTTTATTAAATTATAAGATAATTTTCCTCCACTTCCATGACTCAATAATATTTTTTCTTCCTTCATTATCTTTTCCCTTTCTTATTTAGTCGTTGATGTTTGGTTAGCCAGTTACCCAATTTACCGGTGTCCGGTTGAAGAATTAAAATCAGGTTGGTTAACTGTATCAACCAACTCTCATCTTATAACTAAGAACCCGTATTTGAAATTAACGAATAATTTAACTGGCAAACTGGTTAACCGGGTAATTGGATAACTAAATATCCTATTCACTAACGACTAGTTATACTTATAATAGGCGGCACAGGTGCCTTCGGTGGAAACCATACACGCTCCTTTGGGATCTTCAGGAGTACAAATATTTTTGAAAAGAGGGCATTCAGGTGGGGTTATAACTCCCCTCAGTACTTCTCCACAAAGACAACCTTTTGGTTCTTTAGTTTCCTCTTTTTTTATCGCAAATTTTCTGGCATTGAATTTCCCATATTTATCTTTTATCTCCAAACCGCTAAGAGGGATGTTACCTATTCCTCTCCAATCGGAATCGACTACCTTAAATACCTCATTAATTTTATCCATAGCAATTTTATTCCCTTCAGGTTTAACTACTCGCTCATATTGTATTTCTACCTCCGCCCTACCATTTTCAATCTGTCTAATCAGCAAATAGATACTCTGCAAAATATCCAGAGGCTCAAATCCGCTAATAACACAGGGGACACCATACTGGAAGGCGATTAAACTATAAGGCTTGCTTCCAATAATAGCACTTACATGTCCCGGACAAATAAATCCATCAATATTTACTTCTCCGCTTTCTAATAAGAATCTCATTGCGGGAGGTATAATCTTAGCTACACTTAAAACAGAAAAATTCTTAATTTTTTCCTCTTCTGCTTTTAAAATAGCCCGAGCTATGGTGGGGGAAGTAGTTTCAAATCCTATTCCCATAAAGACAATATTTTTAGCAGGATTATCATAGGCAATTTTCAAGGCGTCTAAAGTTGAATATACAATTCTTACATCAGAACCATTGGCCTTTTCTTTCTCTAAAGTAGAAGTTGAACCTGGTACTCTAATCATATCTCCAAAAGTGGTTATAATGAAGTTATCCTTTCGAGAAAAAGCAATAATTTCATCGATATATTGAATAGGAGTTACACAAACTGGGCAACCTGGTCCTGAGATAAGATTAATATTTTGGGGTAACATTTTTCTTATTCCATTTCTAAATATAGCTACAGTGTGGGTTCCACAAACTTCCATCAGATTAATCTTTTTTTTAGAAATCCTTCTAATTTGCCAAAGGATATTTTGGGCTATCTCTTTATTTTTATATTCATCAATGTATTTCAATCTATATTCCCCTCCCAGGCCTTAGATATCTCTAAAGCTTTTTCTTGGTCAATAACTTCAATAGCAAAACCAGCATGCAAAAGCACATAATCACCAACTACAACTTGAGGAATTAAATCTAAACTCGCCCTTTTAACAATACCCCCAATTTCTATTTCTGCTGTATTATCATTAAATATTTTTTTCACCTTTCCCGGTATAGCTAAACACATTTTTTTTCTCCTATAAATGTAATCTATAAATTAATTAACCAATTTGCCAATTAGCCAATTACATTAGTTACCCAGTTAGCCTGTTTGCCGGTTAACGGTAACCGGTAAACAGGTTAACTAAATAATCTCGTAACCCATAATTAATTACTCATTACAGATCACTTATTATTGTATTTTACGCGATACAGGGTACTCGATACGTTATTTGCTTCCCGCAACTACTGCCTGTCCCAGAGATATCCCTCCATCGTTAGGGGGTACTTTTCGCTGGATATATGTTTGAAAACCCTCTTTCTCCAAAAGAAAAATAATTCTTTCGGTTAAATAACGATTTTGAAATACTCCTCCACTTAAGGCAACTTTGTTAAGATTGGTTATCTCTCTTATTTTAACACATAAATCCACAGTAAAATCAGCTACGGTATTATGAAATTTGGTAGCAATTACCCCTTTACCTACTCCATTTTTAAGGTCACTAATAATTTCTTTAAAGATATTTTCAGGATTGACAATAAATTCTTTATTTTCTTTGTAAATATCAAATCCATAACCCTCTTCGATTCCAGAAATACAAATTGCCTCCATCTCCATCGCTGCCTGCCCTTCGTAACTTACCTCATCTCTTATGCCAATCAAGGCAGACACAGCATCAAATAAACGTCCACAACTTGAAGTAAGGGGGGAATTTATTTTCTGTTCAATCATTTTTTCCATAATTGATAATTTATTATGATTTTGCCTTTGAATAAAACCTATTTTAAGTTCTTTTACCTTTTTACCATAAATAGAATATAAGTAACTATAGGTAACTCTCCAGGGTTCTGCAATAGCTTTATCTCCTCCAGGCAAAGGAGCATATCTTAAATGACCTATTCGAAAATATTTTTTTAAATCACACAACAAAAATTCTCCTCCCCAAATCTTACCATCATCTCCATAACCGGTACCATCATATGCTACTCCAATCACTCTTTCTCTAACATTATTTTCGGCCATACAACTTACTATATGGGCATAATGATGCTGGATTTTGACTACTTCTATTCCCCTCTTTACTCCCATTTCTTCTGCATATTTTGTAGAAAGATAGTCAGGGTGTAAATCACAGGCGATAATTTGGGGATTAATCCTAAAAATCTTTTCAAATTTCTCTATTGTTTCCTCAAAAAAGTTTAAAGCTCCACAACTTTTTAAATCTCCCAGATATTGACTTGGAAAAATATACTTTCCTTTAGAGAAACAAATAGTATTTTTTAATTCCCCTCCCACAGCTAAGACTTCTTTTAACCTAAAATCAAGGGCTATAGGATCGGGAACATATCCTCGAGCTCTTCGAAAAAAAACACTATTATGGTTTGTAATCTTTATTATTGAATCATCACAACGGTTAAATATTTCTCTATTATATAACAAAAAAAAATCAACTACCTTATCTAATCTTTCTAAAGCCTCTTGATTGTCACCAATTATGGGTTCCTCACTAAAATTCCCACTGGTCATAACTAAGGCTAAAAAATTATCCTTTAATAAAAGATAATGTAGGGGAGTATAAGGCAACATTACCCCTAAACAATTATTGTTGGGAGCTACAAATGAGGAGATTAAACTGTCTTTTTTCTTCCTTAGTAAAACTATTGGTCGTGCTCTGTCTTGTAATAATTCTTTTTCCTCTTTTTCCATATCACAATATTGCTCAATTTTTTCTAAACTAAAAGACATTAAGGCAAAAGGTTTAGCTTCTCTTTTTTTTAAATTTCGTAATCTTAAGACCGCCTGGTCATTAGTAGCATCACAAGCTAGATGAAAACCACCTAGCCCTTTAATCGCACCAATTTTCCCTTCTTGCAAGAATTTGACAGCTTGTTCTATGGGATTAACATTTTTTATTTTTTTTCTATCTTTATTATAGATAAATACCTGTGGACCACAGTGAGCACAAGCGTTAGGTTGAGCATGGTATCTTCTATTTTCCAGATTATCATACTCACTCTGACATTGGGGGCACATCTTAAATACACTCATTGTAGTCTTTTCTCTATCATACGGAATGTCTTTGATAATGGTAAAACGAGGACCACAATTAGTGCAATTTATAAAAGGATACTGGAAACGTCTATTTTGAGGGTCAAATAATTCTTGCAAACAATCTTCGCATATGCTTATATCAGGCGATATTAATACAAGACTGTTTTCTTCTCTTGCTTTGCTCTTTTTAATAAAAAATCCTTTATAACCTATTAAAGGAAGCCTAAATACTTCTATCTCCTCAATTCTCGCCAATGGAGGAAGTTTCTCGGTAATATCGTCAATAAAACTATTTAACTCTTCTTCTTCCCCTTCAACTTCTATCTCCACTCCCTGATTTGAATTGAGAACCCAACCAGATAAATTATAGTTTTTTATTAATTTATGAATAAAAGGTCGAAATCCAACTCCCTGGACAATGCCTTTAATAATTATATTTTCTCTAATTTTCATTGAATAACTACTTTCTAATAAACTTGCAGATTAAAACTAAATTTGTATCTCGTATGTATAAGTTACCCAGTTACCCAGAGGACAAGCGTTCCCCGTTTTCACGAGGGCAAGCCCGCTATTTCTTCTGTCATTCCTGCGAAACTTGTCCTCGACCTGATCGGGGAGCAGAAATCCAGAGCATTTCTACCCGCATATATGAATTTAATTAACCGGCAAACTGGTTAACCAGGTAACAGAATAACTAACATCTTATACGCTAAACGCTACCCACCCTACGCTAACTTCTTGCTAACGACTATTCACTATTCACTAACGACTAAATTAACCAGTAAACTTTTTCCTTACCTGCTCTTTTAACCAATCAACCCAGATATCTAATCCTTCTCCTGTTCGACAAGAAATTTCAAATATTTTTATCTCGGGGTTTATACTCATTGCATCTTTCTTTATTTTGGACATATTAAAATTTGTATAGGGCAATAAGTCGATTTTGTTTACCAATAAAACTTTTGCCTTGCGAAACATAACTGGATATTTAATAGGTTTATCATCACCTTCTGGAATACTGACCATTACTACTTTATCATGTTCCCCTAACTCAAAACTTGCTGGACATACTAAGTTGCCTACATTTTCTATCACAAAAAGATCTATCTCTTTAAAATTAAAAGATTCTAACACACTCTCCACCATATTTGCATCCAGATGACAAGCTCCATTGGTATTTATTTGAACTACTGGAATACCATATTTTTCTATCCTCTGAGCATCATTATCAGTTTGAAGGTCACCCTCTAATACTGCAACTCTCAATTCATTTTTAATCAAATCAATTGTTCTTTCTAAAAGACTGGTCTTGCCAGAACCCGGAGAACTCATTAGATTAATAGTATAAACTTTGTTTTTATCAAATATATCTCTATTTTTCTGAGCGATATTTTCATTTGCCTTTAAAATATTAGTAAAAACTTTTACTTTGGTCAATTTTATTCCCTCCATTTATTCGTATTGTGTATGTACAGTTACCCAGTTAGCCGGTTATCCTGTTTGCCGGTTAAGAATTAGTTAATCAGTTATTATTTAAGACTGGTGTATAATAGCCTTCACTTGCTAAAAACCTAGAACTGTAAACTTGTCTAAGGACTATTTATTATCGATAATTTAACTGGATAACTGGATAACTGGCAACCAAACATCAACGTCTATTTTTAAAATACTTTTCCGCTAAAAGAACCGCTACAAAGTCATCATAATGACAAGGTGGCACCCTTAAAGACAAAGGGATTAGTTTAAAAATACCTCGGGGAGGATGTGCTTCAAAGTATTTTTTTCTCGCCTCCAGAGTACTAAAGTCTTCATCTATTGGAATAATTTTTAATTGTGGAAAATGTGTTTTTAATTTTTCTTCAACCTTTTTATAACTAGTACCATTCCCTAAAATAATTTTTTCTACCTTATAAACTCTTGAGCTTTCCTTGATGCTTTCTATAATCTTTTCTGTCACCGTAACTTCTCTTTGTAGAACACCTAAATTAGAATCTACCACTGCATATCCACACTTCTTTACTCCTGGATCAATGGCAATAATTATCTCATCTGATGTCATAATTTATTAAAACACTCCTATATTAAAATCAAAACTCTATACGCTCAGGATAAGAATAAATATTCATTCCCTTTTCTCGGACAAAACCAACTAAAGTTATTCCTATCTTTTTTGCTAATTCCACAGCTTTATCTGTGGGAGCTGCCCGAGAAGCAATAATAGGTATTTTGCCAAAAGCAATTTTTATTAGAATATCAGAGGTTATCCGACAAGAAGTTAATATTATGGCATCCTCTCGTAGTATATCCTTCAAAAATGCCTCTCCCAAAATTTTATCAATAGTATTATAACGACTAATATCTTCGGTAAACAATATTATGGAACCCTGCTTATCAGCTAAGGCACAACTATGCACCCCTCCGGTAAGCTTAAAAAGTTTAGCTTTTTCTTGCATAGCATTCATCAAGGTAAATATTATTTCGCTTTTAACTTTTAAAAAACACTTTACAGGTAATAACTTACTTATTAATTTTTCTTCAATATTAGCTCTTCGGGGGATTAAACTATCTCTTAAAGAATCTTCCAAAGGCGAATAAATATTTTTCGCCTTTATTCTAACTGATTTTTGTTTTTCGTCTACAACTACAGAGGAAATATCTTCTTTTTTCTGCAAAATGCCAGAGGTATATAAAAATCCTATTCCTAGATAATCATAATTTTCAGGAGTCCCTTTTAGGGTGACCAACTTTTTCCCGTTTAAAAAAATAGCAAAATTAGACTCTCTTACTACAATATCAGAAATTTCCTCTTTTTGGTTATTTCTAATCCGAACTATTTCGATTTTCTTATACTTTAAATTTTTTTTAATTACTTCTTTCTCCTCTCTGACTATTAATTATCTTTTCCGCTTCTATCATATCTTTTTTATAATTGATATTAAAAAAAGAGTAAAATTCTGGATCATATTTTCTTATCTCTTCTTCCTCAATAAATTTCACCTTTAAGCGAGAAAAAATTGCTCTAACAGAAAAAATATGCTTAGCTAAATTTCTTTCAATTGTATCCAAACATCTCTTTTTATAAATGGCACATAATGGTTCTATATAACCATCACCATAACGAGGAATAACTATATCATTAGAATCAATATTTTCTATCATATACTTAAGTAATTTTACCTCTAAAAAAGGCATATCGCAACCAACTACTAAATTATATGGGGAAGGAGATGCTTTTAAACCAGAAAATATACCAACTAAAGGACCATTTTGAGGAAACAAATCTGGCACTACTTGTTTATAAGGGCGGTATTTTTCCGGGGGACCAACTATAATAATATTATCCCCTACTACACACTTAAGCTTTGCTCTAACTATATCGATAAGGCACTCCCCTCTTAGTTTGAGCATAGACTTATTTTTATCAGAACCTATTCTGCTACTCTTCCCCCCTGCTAATATAATTGCAGTTAGGGAATATATTTTCTCATATTTTTTTTCCATAACTTTATATAATACCACTTTGTTACTAAAAAATATAGCTATTTTATTCATATCTCGTATGTATAGTTACCCAGTTGCCTTGTTTGCCAGTTAACCGATAACCGGTAAACTAGCTAACTAACCAAGTGTATCATATTATTTTAGTATATAATATCACAGTGTATATTATAAATATTTTTAAACAAAAAGAGCTATACTGTGTTTAAGAATACAAAAAAGGGGTTACATCTTATATTAAAGAAAAGATATGACCCCTTTCATCACTAGAATAATATATTATTATTATTTTTTACTTTTTAAATAGACTGCCCAGTATAGAGTGGAGACAAAGAAAGCTCCGCCTACAATGTTTCCTAAAGTTACCGGGATTAAATTATTTCCAATAAATCCTCCCCAGGTAAGATTGGCTAATTTGCCGGTAAGACCAGCAGCTGCTACCACATCAGAATTACTTTTCAATAACAATCCCATAGGTACAAAGTACATATTGGCAATGCAATGCTCAAATCCACTGGCAACAAAAGCCATTATAGGGAAATAAATGCCAAATATCTTTCCTACTACATCTTTAGAGGCAATGGCTAACCATACAGCCAAACATACTAACCAGTTACAACCGATAGCGCGAGCAAAAGCAGCTCCCCAGGTAAGGTTTACTTTTCCGTTAGCGATAGCTAATGCCTTTACCCCCACGCCAAAATTGCCGGTCTTCCAAAGCCCTGTAGCATACATAATCCATACCAATAATAATGACCCTATAAAGTTAGCCAAATACACCCAAAACCAATTATTCAACATCTTGCTTAACTTTACATCACCACTTAATACACTCACAAAGATTAAGTTGTTTCCAGTAAAAAGCTCAGCTCCCGCAATTACTACTAAAATAAGGCCTACAGAAAATACACTTCCAAAGAGAAACTTCGTGAAACCAACTCCTAAAAAATTTCCCATATCAAAACTGATCATAGTTGCTAGTTCTGAACCAAAACCAATAAATGCACCAGCAAGAATTCCTAAGATAATCATCTGCATTACTGATAAATTAGTTTTTGCTTTGCCTATTCCAATTACCGCTTTGGCTACCCCTGCTGGAGGTAAAAAACCTGGTTCTACATTTCTTACTTCCTGAATTTCTTTTGATTCCATTCTTTTTTTCACTCCTTTTTTTGATTTTTGGTTTTAAGATATTTTTTGTATTTTAACAGCACAAACTTTATATTCTGGGATCTTAGATACCGGGTCAAGAGCGGAATTAGTAAGTAAATTGGCAGCTGCTTCATGGAAGTGGAAACTCATAAATACTACTCCCTTTCCTGATTTTTCAGTAACCTGTACTTTAGCTTTAATCTTTCCTCGGCGGGAAGCTACTTCCACAAACTCTCCCTCTTTAACTCCCAGTTCTTCTGCATCCTGGGGATTGATTTCTACTAAAGCTTCAGGATAAATTTCGTTTAACCCTTTAGACCTTCTGGTTATAGTACCGGTATGGAAGTGATATAATACTCGTCCAGTAGTAAAGATAAAGGGATATTCTTCATCTGGTAATTCAGCTGCTTCTTTAAATTCTACTGCAAAGAACTTTCCTTTTCCTCGGCTGAATTTATCTTTATGCAAATATTTGGTTCCCGGATGATGGGCATCAGGACAAGGCCATTGCAATCCTCCATCATCTAATCGATTATAATGTATCCCTCCATAAATAGGGGTAAGCTGGCTAATCTCTTCCATTATCTCTCCTGGATTATTATAATTCATATTATAGCCCATCTTTTGAGATAGTTCGCAGATAATCTTCCACTCTGGTTTAGAGTCACCTATAGGTTCAATAGCCTTTCTTATTCTTTGAACTCTTCTTTCAGTATTGGTTATTGTACCATCTTTTTCAGCTATGGTAACTCCGGGTAAAACTACATCAGCTAATTCAGCAGTCTCAGTCATAAAAACATCTGAGACTACTAAAAATTCTGTTTTCTTTAAAGCTTCTCGAGCATGATTTAAGTCAGGATCAGACATTGCAGGGTTTTCTGCCATAACGAAAATGCTTTTAATCTTTCCCTCATATGCAGCATTCAAAATCTCTACCACGGTTAAACCTACTTTGTCAGATAAATCCACTCCCCATGCTTTAGAAAACTTATCTTTAACTTGGGAATCTGTAACTTTTTGGTAACCGGAATAAAAATTAGGTAAAGCCCCTAAATCACAAGCTCCCTGTACATTACTTTGCCCCCGCAGAGGATTAACTCCAGCACTTTCTTTGCCTACATTACCCGTGAGCATTGCGATGTTAGCAGTAGATAAAACGTTGTCTGTACCGGTGGTGTGCTGGGTAATGCCCATAGAGTAAATCAGGGAAGTAGTAGGGGCAGTAGCATAAATTCGGGCTGCTTTTCTAATATCATCGGCTGGCACACCGGTTATTTTTTCTACCACTTCAGGTGTGTACTTGAGAACAGTCTTCTTTAATTCTTCATATCCTTCTGTTCTTTGAGCAATAAATTCTTTATCTTCTAATCCTTCATTTATAATCACATTCATTAACCCATTAAATAGGGCTACATCAGTACCTGGACGTTGTCTTAACCATAAAGTGGCATATTTGGCAAGCTCAATCTCTCGAGGATCAGCTACAATTAATTTTGCTCCATTTTTAGTAACGGCCTTTTTGATTTCCAAGGCAATTATGGGGTGATTTTCAGTGGTATTAGAACCAGTAAGGTAAATAGCTGAAGCATCGGCGATCTCTTTTATAGAATTCGTCATTGCTCCACTACCAAAAGCTTGAGCTAATCCAGCCACAGTTGCGGAATGACACAAACGAGCACAATGATCTACATTGTTAGTTCCTAAAACCGCCCGGCTAAACTTCATTAAAAGATAATTCTCTTCATTAGTACACTTAGCAGAAGATAAAACGGCCAGACTATCACTACCGCTTTCTTTCTTAATCTGAGTAAACTTATCACTTATTAATTGGTAAGCTTCTTCCCAGCTGGCTTTCTCAAATTTACCATTCTTCTTAATTAAGGGAGTAGTCAATCGATCATCTCGGTGAATATAGTCGTAACCAAAACGTCCTTTAACACAGAGATTAATTCCATTAACTACGCTTTCAGGATTAGAAGTAACCTTAATTACTTTTCCTTCTTTCACATTAAAATCAAAATTACATCCGCATCCACAATAATTACAAGTGGTCTTGACTTTGGTAAATTCCCAGGTTCTTCCTTTTCCTTGAGCGGCCTTATCGATTAAAGCTCCAACTGGACATACTGCCACACACTGACCGCAAGAGACACACTCGGAATATCTTAAACCATTATCCCCATCAGCAATAACCTTCGTTTTTGAGCTTCTATAACCAAAATTAATAGCATAAGTCTGTTGAATTTCGTTACATATCTCTACACATCTTCTACATAAAACACACTTATTCAAATCTCTAACAATAAAAGGATTGCTTTCGTCTAATGGCAATTTTCTTTCAATTCTACCAAACCTTGATTCTTTTACTCCTAATTCGTAAGCCAAATCCTCCAAGACGCAATCACCGTTCTTTTCGCAAGTCATACAATCTAAAGGATGACTGGCTATCAGCAATTCCAATACAATTCTACGAGCTTGGAGAACCCTCTCACTCTTAGTATGAATTATTAATCCTTCTCTTACGGGGTATACACAAGAGGCAACTAAAGTAGGTGCACCTTCCACTTCAACTACACATACCCGACAGGAACCAGGAGTAAATCCGAGTTCGGGCATAGCACAAAGAGTAGGTATCTTAATGCCTGCTTCTATGGCAATTTCTAATATTGTCTTGCCTTCTTGCGCCATTACCTCCTGTCCATCGATGGTTATTTTAACTTCCTTCATTATATATTTCCTCTCCTTCTCTTGTTTAAATAAGAACTATTTTTTGTCTTATATCTTTTTAATTAAAAAATTATTTATGGATTTTCGCTTGTAATTACTTTCTCAGAATTTGATTATATTCCTCAGGAAAAAGCTTTAGGGTATCTAATAAAGAATTTGGAGCACTTTGACCTAAAGGACAGAAAGATGTATCCTTCATGCTTTTTCCTAATAATTTTAAAGTTTCCAAATCACCTGTCTTTCCTTTCCCTGAACTAATTTTGTCTAATATTTCATAGATATATTTAGTACCTTCTCGACAAGGGGTACATTTTCCGCAGGATTCATGCACAAAGAATTTTATGCAACATTTCATAAAATCAACAACTGAAACTGTTTCATTCATAATCAATATTGCCCCGGAACCCAAACTATAACCCAGCTTCCGGAGAGATTCAAAATCAAGTGGTACATCTAGAAACTCTGAAGAAAGGATATTGCCCGCAGTTCCTCCTATTTGGGCCATCTTAAAGCTTCCCGACGATATGCCTCCTGCATAATCATAAATTATCTCTCTTAAAGTAATCCCCATTGAAACTTCAATTAAGCCTGGACGATTTATATGGCCCAATATGGTATAAACTTTAGTTCCTGGCGAATCCTTCGTCCCAAATTTCTTAAACCACTCTGCACCATTCAGAACAATAGGAGCAATATTGGCAAAAGTTTCTACATTATTTACATTGGTAGGGTGAGACAAAAATCCAGATTCAGCAGGAAAGGGTGGTTTAAGTCTTGGTTCTCCCCTGAAACCTTCCATTGAATTTAAGAGAGTGGTTTCCTCACCACAGACATAAGAACCTGCTCCAATTTTGATTTTTACTTCAAAATCAAAGTCTGTTCCCAATATATTCTTTCCTAAAAGACCTAATTTTTCAGCATCTTTTATGGCCTTTTTCAGTCTCTGGATGGAAAGCTGATATTCTCCGCGAATATAGATATAGCCGGTATTAGCCCCTATAGCATAGCCACATATAGCCATTCCTTCTAAAATCTTGTGAGGGTCACCTTCCATAATAAGACGGTCTTTAAAGGTTCCTGGTTCGCCTTCATCAGCATTACAAATGACATATTTAGGAATTCTTTTTGCTTTTGCGGCAAAAGACCACTTTAAACCAGTGGGGAATCCTGCACCTCCTCGCCCTCTAAGTCCAGAATTTTTTACTATTTCAATAATTTCTTCAGGAGTCTTTTCTTTTAAGGCTATACCTAATGCCTCATAACCTCCCACTCCGATATATTCTTTTATATCTTCGGGATTAATCTTTCCACAATTATCCAGAACAATTCTTCCGAAATACTGTGTTTTTCGGGGGTCATAGGCAGTAAGATCTATTTCTATTGGTAGTTTTTCAGGTAATAGTAATTTTTTGTAAGGTCTGCCTTTAATAAATCTTTCCTGAATAAATTCAGAAATATCATTCTCAGTAACATTTCCATATATTTCCCTGGTGGGATAAATACCTATAACTACTCCTTTATTAACAGGACCAATACTTCCGGTTTCAATTACCGAAACCTGGTCTAAAAGACCTTGTTTATTTATTTCAGTAATTAATTTTGTCTTTATTTTTCTTGCACCAGAAAGGACAGTATTTCCATCAATACCAACTAAAATTTGAGCAATATCTTTTTTAGTCATTATTTTTACTCTCCTTTTCTCGAATTTGGTCCAATATTTTTCCAATCTTTTCTTCATCTAAATTTCCATAGGCCTCATCGTTAATCATTATTGCTGGAGCCACGCTGCAGATTCCCAAACAACTCGTCCCTTCCAAGGTGAAAAGTCCATCTTTGGTTGTCTCTCCTTCTTTGATGCCTAATTTGGTCTCTATAGCCTTAAAAATAGTTTGTGCCCCTAATAAGTGACAGGGAAGACTTTCACAAACCCTGATTATATACTTACCCCGGGGAGTAAAACTAAACATACTATAGAAAGAAGCAGTACCCACAATATCAGATACTGGTATTTTTATTTCTTTGCTCAATAGCTCGATATCTTCTTTGCTAAGATAGTTTTGAGGATGACAATTTTGTATTTCATGCAAAATTAGCAACAAATTTTCTCGTTTATTTTTATACTTATTAACAATATCTTTCACAGTCATAATTCCTCACTCTCCTCTTCTTTCTTGTATTCACAACGTAGACATCTTTCTGCCTCTTGGCAGGCAGTTATTTTATCCCAGGTCTTTTCGACTTCAGTATTCCCATCCCTTTCTTCTACTGGTATCAATATATTCTCTTTTGAAAAAAGATATTTTTCTACAATTTGATTATTTAAAATGTGTTTCTCAAAAATTTCTTCAGCAGTCTTCGAATCAACTTTACCATACACTACCGGTTCTTTATCTTCCACATAAACTTGAATCATAGGTTCCTGTTCACAAAAACCAGCACAACCAGAAGTAGTAACTATAATATCGGTTCTATTACTCTTAGAAATGAGATCAACCAGAGTATTCATAGTTTCTCTTGCTCCAGCAGCAATACTACAAGTACCTAAACAAACTACAATTCTAATTCGATGTTTCCCGGTTCGCAATTCAAGATCCTTCCTTACTCTTTCTCTGATTTTTTTTAGTTCTTCCAAATTCTTCATCTTCCTCCCCTTCTTTGTTTATGTATTGCCAGATATTCAAGAAAAAATTTCCTCTTTTGAGATCACCTCATTTTTTCTTCAGCATTGTTCTTCTCATCAAACTGAAAGAAATATCCCCTTGAATATCTCGTCTTATTTAATATTTTCTATAATTGATTAATTTCTTTATTTTTATAATTTCCCAAATTGGGTATCAATGCATAGCTCTTTAAGACCTTCATTTATAGATTGATGGATGAATTCCCTAATTTCTTTCTGCTGTAAATCACAATAATCTACAATTTTTTTAATCTTTTTACTGCTAGAAATTTCTTTTTTTGGTAAATTAATCGCTGGCCAACAGATTAAGGTATCAATAAAAACACTGGCTAAATCACCAAAGGGTTTAGCATCAATATGTGTAAGGTCTATTTCAAATTCTAAACAACTCCCCCTTTTTCTAAATTAGATATTTTTAAAAAACCACCTGTGCTTTCCGCAGTTCTCTTTAAAAGCGGTAACCCTAACCCAACTTTCCGTTCTCTTCGGGAAGTTATAAAAGGATCGGTTACCTCAGCATTTTCAATACCTTTACCATTATCTATTATCCTGCAAAAAAACGTTTATTGTGAAAGCCTAAAATTATTTCAATTTCAGTCGCTCCTGCTGTTACTGAATTTTCTAAAATATCAAAAATATGGTCAGCAATATTCTTCATTTTTTATTTCTTTTTTCTTTTTGTAAATTTTAAAAAATTACTTAAAGTAAAAAAATCTTTAATCTCTTCATTGGTATCTTCTATAAAAAAAAGTCCAATATCTTCTATATTATGACTATCAGAACCAGAGATAACCGGAAATCCTTCCAGTTTATCCCCTAACTTAAACTTGTACCCGCGAAACATTTGCTTGTTATATTATTTTAAATTATTTTTCTTGACTTATAACAAATAAGACTTTTATTCTTAATGAATTATTTGTGAAATATATCACAAAATAATCGATAAAATTTTAACATAGATTCAAATAATATGTCAATCCCTCAAACTCAAAAGAAAGGTCTACATTATGTATCTTCACTTCTGGGGGCAAGGTAAGTCGAAGAGGAGCAAAATTTAAAATAGCTTTAATCCCACCTGCAACCATTTTATCTGCCACTTCTTGAGCAAATTCAGCAGGTACCACTAATACTCCTATATCTATATTTTTATCTCGGATAAATTTTTCCAACTCTTTTACATCATAAATAGAAATATGACCAATTTTCTTACCTATCTTTAGAGGATCCTTATCGAAAATTCCCTTAATTAAAAAACCTCTTTTTTGGAACCCTTTATACCTTACTAAAGCTTTACCTAAATTTCCAGCTCCGGCAATAATAACTGACCATTTTCTGTCTAACCCTAATATATTTTCTAATTCTTTAACAAGATTTATTACAGGATATCCAATGCCTCTTTTACCAAATTCACCAAAATAAGCCAAATCTTTGCGGATTTGGGCAGAATTGATTCCAGTCAGAGCTGCAATTTTAGAAGAAGAAATAAATATTGATTCCTCTTTACCTTCAACCTCGATTATTTTTTCTAAACAG
This sequence comes from Candidatus Atribacteria bacterium, assembly GCA_003513845.1. Classification (GTDB taxonomy): domain Bacteria; phylum Atribacterota; class Phoenicimicrobiia; order Phoenicimicrobiales; family Phoenicimicrobiaceae; genus Phoenicimicrobium; species Phoenicimicrobium oleiphilum. The sequence goes on from DOTB01000019.1 coordinate 161,143, forward strand.
CGATGGTATATACATAAACGATTTATAGTAACGGTAGGAATATTTTTTTTCGTTAAACTCATATTTCCTTTTCCTATCTAGTTGTAACCCATATTTCGTAACCCAATTTCTTCAAATTCTCTGAAATTGCTTTGGCTTCACTTAAAGTTTTAAATTCCCCTACCTGAACCTTATAAAGGGTTTTCCCTTTAATTACATAAGTCTGGTATCCCTTATTTCTTATTTCTTTAGCTAAATTATTGGCACTTTCTTCTTTCGAAAAAGCTCCCACCTGAACAGTATATATCTTCTTCTCTGAAACTATCTCAGACTCCTTTAAAATCTTTACCTCTGACTCTGCTTCAGGGGTTTTGACTGTGACTGGCTCAGTAACCAGAGGTTTTTCCAAGGGGGTAATTTCTTCTTCTATTTCCTCACCGGTAATTTTTTCCTCTTCTTTAACTTTTTCCACAGTTATCTCCTGGGACATTTCAACGGGGGTCTCTATTGATAAAGTTTTCTGTTCCTCTTCTTCCGCAATAACCGGTTTTTCAGGAGGAATGTAGCTTTTGTCTCTGGCTAGATGGAAAGCGACTCCTAAAATTATTATCGCACCAATCAATATAATAAGGGTCTCCAGATTGCTCCTGCTCTTCCTCTTATAAATCCTGCTTGCCTTTCTCATATTAAATTATACTCCTATACTAACCTTTGAATAGATAAAAGTTTTATCATACTCTCCATCACTAATAATATACTTTATATAAATATTCAACATTAAATGTAAAAATCCTTCTTTTATCTTATAATTTATATATATTATTTAATATTGTCAAATATTTTTTACTATGATAACATATTAGTGATTAATTAACTAATTGGCCAATTTACCAATTCTCCTATTGATTAATTGGGGAATTGGCCAATCGGTAAATTGGTAAATTTAAAGGAAACTTTTATGTATTCAAAAAAGTATATTTTAATGGGTATCGGAAATATTCTTCGAGGTGATGATGGAATAGGATCAATTATTGCTCAGAAATTCAAAGACCAAGATTGGCTTTCTTTAGACTGTGGAATAGCTCCCGAAAATTTCACTTCAATCATTAAAAAAAATAGACCCAATCTCTTAGTACTTATTGATGTAGTAGAAATGGGTCTTGAGCCTGGTCAATATAGAATAATTCCACCAGAAAAAATTGATACAATGCATTTAACCACCCATAGTATTTCTCTTTCCTTTTTAATTTCCTACCTAAAAAATTTTGCCCGAGAAACTGTTTTTATTGGTATCCAACCAAAACTTATCGATTACTCTACCCTTATTAGTCCCGAAATACTTAAAAGTGCTGATAAAATAATGAGAATATTGAAAGATAAAAAACTTAATACCGTAAAAAAATTATAGGATTATCAATTCCTTTATTCTTATCAATTTAAATTATCTTACTCAACAATTAACCCAGGTGAGGATTTGTTTGTATCAGCAAGAAGAAATTCTTCACTCATCTTCAAACAATTTTTAGGGCATATATCATTACATTGAGAACAAAAGATACAATGAGATATGTGAATTTTAATCTTTTTCTTTTCAGGGATAAATTCGATAGCTCGAGTAGGGCATACCTTCATACATAATTTACAACCTATACATTCATCTCTATCGTAGACTATCTTCCCTCTAAACTGCTTAGGAATTTCTACGGGAGGATGTATCTTAACTTCTCCCTTTTTAATTTTCTCTAATAATTTTAATATCGACTTAGGATAATAAGTAATCGGGAATACATTGGTAGCAGGTTTTTTAAATAACTGTTTTAACAATTCAAATCCCATTGGCGTTGGCATTTTATCACCTCAAATCATAATAGTATCTAAAACAATTAAGCTCAGACCAAGCAATCCTATAATTGACAAAGGAACCCAATAAGCGTAGGAGACTTGATCTATTTTTAAACGTGCAGCAGCGACTCTAATAAAAGTTACTTCCACAAACATTATTAATAATAATTTCACTAAAAAGAATAATGAGTCAATACCTATGGCAAATATACCACTTAAATCAAACAAGTGAGCAATATTATAGGGGAAAAATAAGGCTACAGTCAAAGAAACCATTACTATTGTCTTTACCGCATCAGCTAAACTGAATAAAGCTAAATTCCTCCCTGAATATTCTACTAATAACCCACCAGCCAATTCAGTTTCTGCCTCAGGGACATCAAAAGGTATTTTTGATAATTCACCAGGAGTTACAATCGCCAAAGTAATCAGCAAAAGAAGTGCCCCCACAAAACCTAATGGTCCAACCAATCCCCAGATGGGGTGTGCGTTAATCACAGCCAAAGAAAAGACATTTAATTGGGGGTAAACCTGGCTTAGTTTCCAGCCTATAGCAATTACAGTCGTGACTAAAGGTAATTCATAACTCATCATCATTACCATTTCTCTTTGTGCTCCCACATTGGCATAAGGAGAACCTGAAGCAAAACCACCTACCACCATTCCAATTGCAGGCAAGGTCAGTAAATAAATAATTAGCACAATATCCCCATATCCGCTTAATAAGGGAGAAATATTTCCTATGGGTAAATAAAATAAAATAGTAATAGTTGCTACCAGGGTCATAACAGGTACCCCATTAAATATCCAGGGTACCGCATTCTCTGGAACTATATTTTCTTTAATCATTAATTTAAAAAAATCCATAAAGGGTTGTCTTATGGGAGGTCCAACTCTTGCCTGCATCTTCGCTGCCAACTTTCTATCAATACCTTTATAAAACAAACCTAATATTACTCCCAAAAAAGCAATTATAACTGCCCCAATTATTTTTAATAATATTATCAATAGTCCCTCAATAGTCATGGAGTAATCCTCCTTGTTTTTTGAACACTTAATTTATGTAAATCTTCTTTGGCTAGAATACTTTTTTGACCATTATCTTTATTTAAAATCGTCACTCTATCCATACAAGCTATACAAGGGTCAATAGAAGCTATTACAATTGGTATATCTGCTATCTGCTGACCAATAAGCATAGGAACCCAGGTCATTAAATTGTTATACGTAGGTGCTCGGGCTTTCCAGACTTCCGGAAGCTCCGATTCATTCAATTTTACATAATGAATACATTCACCTCGAGGAGCCTCATGCCTACCAATTCCTTCACCTTTTGCTTTCTTTAATTGATTCAATAATTTAACCAATTTCTTCTCGGCAATAATTTCCCCTGAAGGTATATTTTCTATACATTGTTCGATAATCTGTATTGATTGGACTACTTCTAATAATCGGACAATTATCCGATCATAAATATCACCGTGTACTTCTCCAGTTAATGCATCTGGAGTAATAGCTTTTACTTCTAAATCTGCATAAGCAGCATATGGCTGATCTTGACGAATATCTTTGGTTATCCCTGAAGCACGAGCAGTAGGTCCTACTGCACATAAACGGAGAGCATCTTCCGTGGTTAAAATACCTACATTTTTTGTCCTCAAGGCAATGGTTGGATCATTTAAAAATACATCTTCTAATTTTGCATAGATATCTTTATAGTACTCTAATGTCTTTTTAATCCGGGGTATGTGTTCTTTAGTGATATCTCTCCTTACTCCACCAATCATAAATATTCCATAATTTATTCTGTTGCCAGTTAGATACTCTAAAAGATCTAATACTTCTTCTCTCGCTCTCCAAGTTAGATATAAAATAGAGTCAAAACCTAATTCATGGGCAGCAACCCCAGCCCATAAAATATGAGAATGAATTCTTTCTAACTCCGCAATAATTACTCTAATATATTGGGCTCTTTCGGGAACTTCGATTCCCGCCGCATTCTCAACTGCTTGGCAAAAAGCAAAAGGATGAGAGGCAGAACAGATACCACATATTCTTTCCGCCAAGTAAATAATCTGGATAGGATTTCTTTGTCTTCCCATAAATTCTATTCCACGATGATTATCGCCAGGCGCTAAATTTACCTTTTCGATACGTTCTCCATATATTTCAAAATTAAAGGTCATCGGCTCTTTAAGAGAGGGATGAACCGGACCTATAGGAACAGAATAAGACATCTTACTCAATTTTTTTCACCTCATCTTTTCTTTCTACCTTTATCTCTACACCTTTTTCATCCTTTCTTAAGGGATATACTCCTTTCGGGAAATCCTGGGGTAAGAAAATATTAGGTAAATCAGGTAGGCCTTCTATAGTTACTCCAAACATTTCTTTTAATTCTCTTTCTGTGGTTTGAGCTCCAGGAATTAAATCGGTAATAGTGGGTATTTTCAGATCTTCTTTTGGTAAATATGTAGCTAAATTGATGGATATCTCTTTAAATCTTCCTCCATAATAAATAGAAAAATGATACGTTAATTCAATTTCCTTATCTAAATCATTCCCCGAAATTATGGCAAGGTGAGGAAATTGTATAGTACACAAAAGTTTTATAGCATCCTTAAAACTTATAGGGTTTACCTGTAACCAAATTACACTATAGCTATTCTTTTTTACTCCAGCTGTTTTGGTTTCCACTCTGCTATCGATAATTGCTGATTCATCTAATTTCTTTTTAAATAACTCTACAATTTCATCAGGCTTCAAATATTCCATTTTTTACCATCCTTTCTTTGGTATGCCGTATATCGTATATCGTATTTCGCAAGAGACTTAAACCTATCTATTATGCTCTATACAACGAGTTAGTACTACAGGTGTTCCGTCTGTATATACGTGAAGACACAAGGTCTGCCCTTACTTATCATACATTCATATTATGCATTGTTATTTTCTTTAGGCGATACTTGATACTCAATACGCGATACAAAATGCTATTTCGTGGGAGCAGCTTTCATGCTTTCTCTTAAATTTTCTAACTTAATCCAGGCTTGTAAAACACCGTTTATTATGGCTTCTGGCCGAACTGGACAACCAGGAACATATACATCAACGGGTATAATCTCATCAACTGGACCTAATAAATTATAAGAATCATAAAAAACTCCTCCACTAGTTCCACAAGTCCCCACCACTATCACTGCCTTGGGGTCAGGAGTCTGTTCATAAACGCGTTTTACTCTATCAGCCATTTTATGAGTTACTGGCCCTGTTACTAATAATACATCAGCGTGTTTCGGGCTCCCTACTAATTTTATCCCAAATCTTTCTAAATCATAACGGGGAGTTAAACCTGCTACAATTTCAATATCACAACCATTACAAGAACCTGTGTTCAGATGAAAAACCCATAATGATCTCTCGAAATACTTATTTAATTTCACTTTATCCACTCACTCCTACCAAAATTAATATTATTATTGTTATTATAATTATCCAACCCGAATAATCATTTATATTCCCAGTATGTATTTTTACTAATGGGTTATAGTAATCTTTTAACGCTTCTGTAAAGCCCCAATAAATATGGCTTGCAGCAATATGAGAACCTTCTTTACTTAGCTCAGGATTACCAGAAATAAAGGGTTTATCCTGTTCAGTGTTTTTCTTATAACTTTCTTCCCCTTTATTTCTTATATAAATAACTATACTACTAATTACTAAAACTACTACTACCCAAATAATGGCACTCCAAAAACCACTTCCTGTTTCCAGTAATCCTAACATTTTTTACATACCTCCTAATACTGTACCGGTATATTTAAATTGCTCTATCAAAGACATCACTGCAGGATGTACTAAATTTTTTACTATCAAATTTGGGAATAATCCAAAAAATATTATGATACAAGATAGAGCAGCCATAGCAAAGATCATACTTCGGGGCACTTCTTTAGCTTCTTTAAATTGAGGTAGTTTTGGACCTAAAAATGCACTATGAAATACTTTAACAAATGAGGCTAAAGTTAAAATACTGACCACCATGGCTATTATAGATAAAAGCGGATTGAATCTATATACAGATTCATAAATTAAAAGTTTAGAAGCAAAACCATTAAAAGGAGGAAGCCCAGCTATAGCTGCTGCTCCAATAATAAAGAAGATGGTAGTATATTTCATCGAATGAGCCAAACCGCCCATTTTGTTAAGATCTCTTGTCCCTGTTCTATAAAATAATGCCCCAGCGGTTAAAAATAGCAATCCCTTATACATTGCATGATTCATAATGTGAAAGATACCGCCTTCCATAGCAGTAATTCCATATTTTTGTAAAGCAGCTGGATTAGCTAATACTGCTAATCCCACACCCACTCCCAAGAGCATATAACCCGTCTGGGAGATAGCATGATAAGCCATTAGTCTCTTAATATCTTTCTGGATAATAGCCATAGTAACTCCTATAAACATAGATAAAAGACCAAAAATAATAATTACCCATCCTACTGTTAAAGTGCTAAGAGAAATATTATATAAAGAAAAAGTTACTCTAAATAGAGCATATAAACTAGCCTGACTGGCAGCAACCAATATCATAGTAATGGGCGCCGGTGCTTCTGAATAAGCATCAGGAGTCCACATATGCATAGGCACAGCCCCTGCTTTCATAGCTAGTACAGGCACTAAAAGTCCTAAAGCGATTTTATCCAATTGAGAATATTTTATAACACTGGCTATTGCTGCAAAATTTAGAAGATCATATTGCCCGTAAAATATCCCCACTGCAAATAGAACCATTAAAGCAGATATCGAACTAACCACCATATATTTGAACCCGGCTTCAGCCGGTTCCCCTAAATCAGTCCCCCTAAAAGAAATTAGAGCAACCGAAGCAATAGAAGCGATCTCCAGGAATACAAAAAAATTAAATATATCTCCAGTAAATTCCATACCAAACATACCTACAGTTAAAAGCAATAATAAAGAATAATATTTATCTAATCCATCATATTTTCCCATAAAAGTTAAAGAATAAATTGCCCCTAGAAAAGACACAATAGCAGTAATTAAGCCCATAAATATACCCATAGCATCCACTTCAAACATAATTCTAATGGGGAATTTTAACCCTGAAGGTAAAGTTAAAGAAGGAGATTTTGCCCCAAAGACATAAACCTGAGGACCAACTGATAATATTTTAATTGCTAAGATAATAGTCAAAGCTAAGCTTATTCCTAAGGCAAAAGTAGTAGTAATACCCTCAGCTTTTTTATTTACTTTACCTACAATTGGTATCAAAAAAGCAGCTAATAAGGGTATAGCAACAATCAAAATAGGAGCATGATTTAGTAAATTGTTCATCCTCTCAACCTCCTTACCTGCTCTGTATCTAAGGTACTGTAGTGTTTATAAATCATCATAGCTATTGATAGAATTAAGGCAGTTGTAGCAATACCTATAACTATACTAGTTAGTGTTAAAGCTTGGGGAGTGGGTAAAACCATACTCTGCCCAGAAGGTACTTGAGTATATATAGGGGCTACCGCACCTTTTTTATACCCTAAGGTAATCAAAAATAGATTTACCCCGTTTTCAATTAAACAAACACCAATAGCGATTTTTATTAAATTCTTTTTAAACATAAGAGTATAAATCCCCAATCCGACAAAAATTATTACCGCAATAAAAGGGAAATTATCTATCATTTTACGAATTCTCCTTCTTTTTAGTAAATTCTGCCCCGCTCGCCATTAGTAAAACTATAACCCCCAACGCAGATAAAACTTCTAGTCCAACGGCAATATTCATAAGAGGAATTACCCCTCCTGTGTTTATGTCACCTGGGTTAGGTCCTATTACAGGAGTATTCCCAAACCACCCTCCAATATTAGCTAAAAAGTTATAAAAAAAGGTAATTCCCAATCCTAAAAAGGCTAACACAATAAACATAGTTAAGCCACTGCTCTCCATAATAGATAAAAAGTCCTTCTTGAGGAATTTTTTAGTGATTAGACTGCCATAAGATACTAACAGCAAAGCGAATGCAGAAGCAACTATAGCTCCACCTTGAAAACCTCCACCGGGAGTAAGATGTCCGTGGACTATCACATAAAAACCAAAAATAATAATAAATCCATAGACCAAATTGGTAATAGTTCTAACTATTTTAGACATCTGTTTCATCTTGATACCCTCCTGAATAAAGCTACAATCCCAACTACTGCAGTAAATAAAACTGTAGCTTCTCCTAATGTATCAAAACCTCTGTAATCAAACACGATAGAAGTTACTACATTATTTGCTCCTGTCTCTACCTGGGCGTTTTTAATAAAATAATCATCCATTTCACTAAAGGTAGGTTCTCCAAAAGGTCTCATATTTATAGCGGTAATAACCATAAAAGAAAAGAACAATATAAAGGCTATTCCAAAAATAATCTTTTTCATTCTATCCTCCTCTACCTAGTCCCTCTAATAGCAAAAATAAATATTGCCATAGTTAATCCTGCCCCAATTGCTGCTTCTGCTATAGCTACATCGGGAGCATGTAACAGATAAAACTCTAAGGAAAGAAGCAAACTAGCCACTGATAAAGCGATTACTGAGGGCAACAATTTCTTGAAAATCACTGCTAAAAGGGCAGCAATTATCATTATTGTTAAAGTAAAAATATGAACTATCTCAACAAAGGAATTCATTCTAATTTTGCCTCCTTTAATTGATCTATAACTGCCTGTTTGGGCATTACACCACTTCGATGAGCTGCTCGGGCAATAGCATGTGCCCCAGTTGGATTGGTGATTATTAAACAGATTAGGGCCACAATCGCATGGAGAGCCAGAACTACAAATTTAGAATCTCCACTAACATTCCAACGGGAAAAACTATATATAATAACTGCGAAAGAAGTGAAGATTGAACCAAAGGTAGTAGCTTTAGTAGAGGCATGAAGTCGAGTGTATACATCAGGAAATCTAAGGAGACCTATCGAGCCCAAACAATTAAATATTACGCCTATTCCTAAAAAAATATATAAAATTGCTAATAATATTCCCATTATTTTTTAGTCCTCCCTTCTAAATATTTAGCCACGTATAAAGTTCCAATATAAGACAGTAAGGCATATACAATAGCTACATCAACATAAATCACTTCTTCATAAGCAGCACCTACAAGTATCATTCCGGCTACAACCAAAGTATTTATTGTGTCCAGAGCTACTATTCTATCAGGGGTAGTGGGGCCGAGGATTAATCTAACCAAAGATAGTAACATAAATATTAATAACAATCCTCCGGGGATAATAAAAATTTTAAAAAATTCATTCATTCGGTAATCCTCCTTATCCAATGAGGAAAATTAGCACAAATATGATAAGTGGTAGGTTTTAAAGTGGTAACATTTATCCAATGAATGTATAAATCATTGTTTTTTTCATCAATATCAACACTGAGTGTTCCGGGAGTTAAGGTAATTGAGTCTGCTAACATAGTAATTCCCAAGTCAGTTTTTAATCCAGGAGATATCTTTACTATACCAGGGTTTATTCTGCCGGTAATCACTCGATAAGCGACATCAATATTGGCTTTAGCCATTGCAAAGAAGAATGGACCGATTAAATAAATCAAAAAAATTACCCACCTAAGTGGATTTAACATCCTATAACTCCTTTTTTGAAATAGTACCTTTGTAGCAATAATCGATACAATTATGGAAAGAATAATTCCAAGTATAATTTCGAAAATACTCCATAATCCTGCTATTTCACCTGTGCTTGCGACAAGAAAAAGATAGACTATCAGGCTAAGTAAAAAGGTTATAATAAAATCCAACATTACTTCACCTCTCTTAAATTAGTCGTTAGTGAATTCCCCCTATAAACAGAAAAATTGCAAAAATAGGAAATTCTTCTACAATTAAATTAACAGAGAAAATTATACCATTTTGTTTTATTAGTTGTAAAGTATTTTTTTAAAAAATTAAACAATTTATTCTATTTCAATGTCCTGAATATACAAATCCTGCCCAGAAATTATATCTATCTTCAGGCTATTACATTTTGAACATTTAAAACTATTTTTTGTAATCTCAAAAACTTCATCACACTCTTGGCATTTTCCTAATAAAGGAGACGGTATTATCTGCAAAGATGCTTTTTCTGCAATAGTCTGTTTAGTAAAATTTTCAAAAGCAAACTTTAAAGCCTCTTGATTCACGCCAGCAAATTCTCCTACTTTTATTCGAATAAGAGTTATTTTATTTGCTTTATAATCTTTAGCTTTCTCTAAAGCAACTTCTAATAGATTTTGAACAATCGAAGCTTCATGCATATTTTTTTCCTGAATTTGGTTAGTTAGTCAATTTATTTCTTAAAAAAGTCACCGGACAACTAATTAACTTTCAGCAAAAAGAGGAAGTGATAACTTCCTCTTTTTGCTGAAATATTTATTGGTGCCGGGAGGGGGATTTGAACCCCCACAAG
>DOTB01000019.1:171491-217908 GCA_003513845.1 Candidatus Atribacteria bacterium
ATCTTTCTGGTGCCGGGAGGGGGATTTGAACCCCCACAAGCATTATGCCCACCAGCCCCTCAAGCTGGCGCGTCTACCTATTCCGCCATCCCGGCAATTTATTAAACTAAACAAAACTCTACTGTACTTTGTGTCCTTTTATCTTTCTAAATGACAGGCTACATAATGTCCACCATTTATATCAATTAATTTAGGTTCTTCCTGTCTACAAATTGGTTTAATATATTTACATCTCGGATGAAAACGACAACCTGTCGGAGGTTTAAAGGGACTGGGAACATCTCCATCTAAAACAATTCTTTGCCTCTTTAAGGTTGGATCAGGGATAGGAACTGCAGAAAGAAGCGCCTTTGTATAAGGGTGCTGAGGGTTTTCATATAATTCATAAGTAGAAGCTAATTCAACAATCTTTCCCAGATACATTACGGCAACTCTATTAGAAATATGTTTTACCACACTTAAATCATGGGCAATAAATAAGTAAGTAAGGTGGAATTTCTCTTGCAATTCTTCTAATAAGTTTATAACTTGAGCTTGGATAGAAACATCGAGTGCAGATACAGGTTCATCACAAATTACTAATTTAGGTCTCAGAGCCAATGCCCGAGCTATCCCAATTCTCTGTCTCTGCCCCCCACTGAACTCATGAGGATATCTTCTTATATGTCCAGCATTTAAGCCTACAGTTTCTAACAAATCCTTAACTATTTCCTCTTTTTCTTTATTGTTCTTTACTATGTTATGGATAAGTAATGATTCCCCCACTATATCACCAACAGTCATTCGGGGATTAAGAGAACCAAAAGGATCCTGGAATATAATTTGAATATTACGTCGGACTTTTCTAAGTTTTTCTTTGCTTAATTTAAAAAAATTTTCTCCTTCAAAATCAACCTCTCCAGCAGTAGGCTCTAAAAGTCTGATAATTGTTCTCCCCGTAGTAGTTTTACCACAGCCTGATTCTCCTACTAAGCCTAAGGTTTCTCCCTTTTTAATATCGAAACTTATACCATCTACTGCCTGAACATATCCTATTATCTTGGAGAATATTCCTCCTCTTACTGGAAAATATTTTCTTAAATTTTTTACTTTAAGTAATATATTATTTTCCAAACTTTTTTCCTCCTATTTTCTTTCTAGCATTTATTACTCTTGGGTTATACTTACCACTTCTTGCTTGACTTTAAATTCTTTTGCCTTATCTTTATTGTATATCCAACACCGTACAATATGGTTATCTTCTATCTTTTCAAGTTCTGGTTCTTCTTTTTTACAAAGATCTATGGCAAACTTACAACGAGGATGAAACTTGCATCCAGAGGGCAAGGCCAAAGGATCAGGAATTCCACCCTGGATAGCATCCAGTTTTTTCCCCTGTTTATCTGTTAGACGAGGAATAGAATTTTGGAGAGCCATAGTATAGGGATGTCGGGGATTCTTAAAAATACTCACCACATCTGCATACTCTACCGCTTTACCAGCATATACCACTACTACATTATCCGACACTTCAGCAATTACTCCTAAGTCATGGGTAATCATCAAAACTGACATACCAATTTCATCTTTCAATTTCTTTATCAGTTCTAAAATCTGAGCTTGTATAGTAACATCTAAAGCGGTTGTGGGTTCATCTGCAATTAATAAATCTGGATTACAAGATAAAGCCATAGCAATCATTGCCCTCTGCCTTTGTCCTCCGCTTAATTCATGAGGATATTCATGAACTCTAGTTTCGGGAGTAGGTATACCTACCAGTCTTAACATCTCCACAGTTTTCTTTAGGGCCTTTTCTTTATCTAATTTCTGATGGAGTATTATAGCTTCTGAAATCTGTTCACCTATAGTATAGACAGGATTTAAGGAGGTCATCGGTTCTTGAAAGATCATTGAGATATCATTCCCTCTAATCTTTCTCATTTGTTCAGGACTTTTCTTTAATAAATCTTCCCCTTTAAACCAAATCTCACCATCAATAATTTTCCCTGGAGGCTCTTGAATCAATCGCAGTATGGAAAGGGCAGAAACACTTTTGCCACATCCTGATTCACCAACCATACCCAGAGTTTCCCCTTTTCTAATGGTAAAATCAACACCATCAACTGCCTTAACTACACCATCATCAGTATAAAAATAAGTTTTTAAGCCCTTAACCTGCAGTAGTATTTTTCCCATATAATTTTTTCCTCCGATACAAATTTACTTTTTATATCATTCGTTTTAATTTATTATTTTCTATTTTCCCAGGGATTCTCCCTCTCTTGGCAATAGGCTTCCCCTCAACTTCCTTTATATCCAGAGTCATATCAATGGGACTGGCATCACTTATATAACTACCTACCCCAAAAGCCTCAACCTGTTCTTTACTTAATATGCTGATCCTTTCTGGAGTAAGACCACCTGAAACGAAGATTTTTACCTCAGGAAATCCAGCTTGATTTAATCTTACTCTTACTTCTTTTACTAAATCTGGAGTTACTCCACCTCTCTCACTTGGGGTATCTAACCTCACACCCGATAAATCTTTTCCTAAAGCCCGAGCTACCCTTATAGATTCTTCTGCTTCATCCTTAAAAGTATCGATAAGAATAACTCGGGGAACATCTTTAGGCATACTAACATTATAAGCAAGTGCGGCTTTTACGGTATCTTTAGAAATAATCATTACGGTGTGAGGGATAGTTCCTTGGGGTTTTCTCCCTGATAGTTTTGCACCCAATATACAACTTGCTCCATCTACTCCACCTATTAGAGCTGCCCTTTCCATAACTGGCGCTACAGCAGGGTGAATATGTCGAGAACCAAAACAGAGGACCTTTTTCCCTCCAGCAGCATCTTTACATTCACGCGCTGCAGTAGCCCACGCTGAACTACTGGCTAAAATCCCTAAAATAACAGTTTCAAAAACACCAAATTCAGAATAAGGACCCTCAATTCTCATTACTGTGTCCTTAAAATGGAACTCTTCCCCTTCTTCTAAAGACCACAATTTTATCTTCTTATCTTTTAGAAGATTATAAACTTCTTTGGTGCCAGCAAATATACCCCCTTCTCGGGGGAAAATCTCTGCCGTTACTACAGTACTCTCTAACTGGAGATATCTTAATATTTCTTGAGCTCTCACGAAATATATGTCACTGGTTAACCCTCTTTCAATTTCTTCGTGAGTAGCTGAAAAAAATTTTCTCTCTGAATTTATAAAATAATTCTCGATTTCATCAATTGAACTAATAGGTTTATTCATTCTAAATAAAGTAATTCCTTCTATTTATTTAATTAAGCTAAGTAAGAGAGAAGATAACATAAAAAGTATGGCTACAATAGCAGTAAGCTTTATTAAAAATGCTTCCCTACCTTTCTTCCCTCCATAGTCAGCAGTTGTTCCTCCACCAAATATACCTGAAGCTCTGCTTGATTTTCTTTGTTGAAGTATTACTGTCAAAATTAAAGCTATACTTATTATAATTTGAATAGACATTAATACAGTAGACATCTTATAGCTCCTTTACTAATTATTTCTTCGCAATTTATATATTTTTTCTTTAGTTTGAATTTTGGATTTTTATTTTAACACAATTATATTTTAACTTCAAGATAAATACTCTTATTTCGTATCCCCCATTACTCATTTTTATGAGTACATATTTTACGAGGCCTGCCCCTGCGAAAGCAGGGGAAATTATAAAAAAGTTTATGTTAATTTTATAGTATTTCAGCTGCTCTTACTATCTGAGAAAAGCTCAAAGCATTTAAACTTGCTCCACCAACTAAAGCACCATCAATGTCAGGCTCATCCATAAAACCTTTAATATTTTCAGAGTTTACACTCCCACCATATAATATTTTTACCTGTTCACCTATTTTACTTCCATATTGGGAAGAAAATAACTCCCTAATAAATTTATTTATCAAATTAGCATCTTGGGGGCTAGCAGATTTACCTGTACCAATAGCCCATATAGGTTCATAAGCTATAATCATTCCCCTGGCTAAAGTGGAATCAATCTCCAAAAATAGAGCCTTAATCTCCTCTTCTATTATACTTTTAGTTTTTCCACTTTCTCTCTCATCTAAATTTTCACCTACACATACAATTGGTATGAGATTTACTGAAAAAGCAGCTTTAACTTTTTTAGCTACTTCTTCCGAAGTCTCTTTAAAATATCCTCTTCTTTCGGAGTGTCCTAATATCACATATTCACAACCTACATCTTTAAGCATAAGAGGAGATATTTCTCCAGTAAATGCCCCTTTAGTTTCCCAATGCATATTTTGAGCTCCCAAATGAATATTTGTTCCGCTGATTGTATCTTTAACCACCCAAAGAGAGGTAAAGGGAGGGCAAACTACAATATCTACCCCTTGAATTCTCCTAACAAAATCTGTTAGCTCTTTAACTAAAGCAATTGACTCTACTACTGTTTTATTCATCTTCCAATTCCCAGCAATTACTGGAATACGCATTCTTTTAACCCTCCAATTGATTGATTCGTTATTCGTATCTCGTATATAATAGTTACCCAGTTACCCCGTTTGCCATTTAACCAGTTAATTTTATTCGTTAATTCCAAATACAAGTTCTCAAGTTAAAAGATTAGAGATACTCGATACATTTAATAGAAATAATTTAATTCTTAAACCAGATAACCGGTATACTAGCTAACTAGCTAACCATCTTAACGAGATACTATATTTTTTATTTCCAAATATATTTTATAAGATCTATAATTCTACAAGAATATCCCCATTCATTATCATACCAGGCTATAATCTTGGCTAAATTATCATCAACTACCATAGTAGATAATCCATCAATAATGGAGGAATAAGCATTGCCATTAAAATCTTTGGAAACCAATGGTTCTTCTGTATAGTCTAAAATCCCTTTTAAATCACTCTGTGAGGCCTCTTTAAAAGCTTGATTAATTTCTTCTGCACTAACCCTTCTCTTTAATAACACTGCTAAATCTACTACTGAAACATTCGGTGTAGGAACTCTAATAGCCATACCATTTAATTTTCCTTTTAATTCAGGAATCACTAAACTTACTGCCTTTGCAGCTCCTGTCGTAGTGGGAATCATAGATAAAGCAGCTGCTCTGGCTCTCCTTAAATCTTTATGAGGTAAATCCATTAATCTCTGGTCTGCTGTGTAAGAATGAATTGTGGTCATAGTTCCTTTTTCAATACCAAAAACATCATTTAATACTTTGGCAGCAGGAGCCAAACAATTAGTAGTACAAGAAGCATTAGAAATTATATGGTGTTCTTTGGGTATATATTTATCTTCATTAACACCCATTACAATAGTAATATCTTCTCCTTTGGCAGGAGCAGATATAATCACTTTTTTTGCACCAGCAGTTAAGTGTTTGGAAGCTCCTTCTCTATCTCTAAAAATTCCTGTAGATTCAATTACAACTTCTACTCCTAAACCTTCCCAGGGAAGGTTAGAGGGATCTCTTTCGCTTAACACTTTTAATTTTCTCTCTTTAACTAAAATATTATCGTTTTCCACCTTTACATCTGGCAATATACCATGAACAGAATCATATTTTAATAGATGGGCTAATGTTTTGGCATCAGTTATATCATTAACTGCTACAAAATCTATTTCTTTGTCTTTTAATCCAGCCCTAAAAACGTTTCTTCCAATTCTCCCAAATCCATTAATTCCTACTTTTATTGCCATTATTTTTCCTCCTTATTTTTTTAATTAGTACTTTTTGGGTAGCTGGTTAACTAGTTCCTGGTTAGATAGTGCGTTAACCTGTTTGATATTGATTTATTAACCAAATAACCAGTTAACTAAATATCAAATCTTTTACGCATATTAGAAGATGGTATTTTTAACATCTCCCGATATTTAGTAACTGTTCGCCGGGAGATTTTTATCTTCTCTTTCTTACTCAATAACTCTGTTAATTTTTGATCACTCCAAGGTTTTAAAGGATTTTCCTTCTCAATAAACTCTTTTATTAATCTTCTTACTTTGTCAGTAGAAACAATATCTCCCCCTTTTGTATTTACTCCTTTAGAAAAGAAAAATTTCATTTTAAAAACTCCCCGTGGAGTTTGAATAATTTTATTATGAATCGCCCTGGATACAGTAGATTCGTGAATACCTAACTTATCTGCAACTTCTTTTAAAGATAGAGGTCTAATATATAAAATACCTTTATCTAAAAATTCTTTTTGGTAATCTATTAAAATCTCTGCAATCCGATATATGGTTTTTTTTCTTTGTTCTATCCCTTTAATCAAAGACCTCGCTGATTGCAATTTTTCTTTAACATATTCAATAGTGTCTTTAGTTTCGTGACCAGAAATATCTTTTCTACCGACTAATTCTTCAATACCCTCTGGAGATTTAATATTATCTAAACATAAATATTTTTTATATAAAGGATTTATCTTTATTTGAGGTAAATAATCCTCATTCAGAAGTAATCTATACCTACCGCCCTCCTCCCTTATTAGGGTTAAATCCGGAATAATATATTTAGTTTCCTTTAAATTATCTATTCTCCTCCCTGGTTTGGGATCAAAGCTTTTTTTGATTATATCAGCTAAAGATTGAATTCCAGAAACTGATATTTCCAAATCTTTAGCAATTTTTTGATATGCTTTTCGAGCTAAATCATCTAAATGGTCTTTTATTATCTTCTCTATATGGACATCATTAATACCCAGATATTTTGCTTGAATCAATAAACATTCTTCTAAGTTTCTTGCTCCAACTCCGGGTGGATCAAAACTTTGAATTAAAAATAATATTTCTTCTATTTTATCTATTTTTACATTCAGGTCATGAGAAATATCTTCTAAACTAATAGTCAAATAACCATTATCATCAATATTGCCTATTAAATACTCGCCAATCTTGTAATCTATGTTATTGTTTACAGTCATACCTAATTGAATTAATAAATAATCTTGTAATGATTCTCCATAATGAATAAAATTCTCGAAACTATTTTCCTTTTTCAAAATTGATTTTTCTAAAAAGGGTTGATTGCCTTTTTCCTCCAGATAACTTAGCCAATCCTTAAAGTTATTTTCTTCCGCATTTTCGTCTTTATTTTCAATTTTGCTATTAGAATTTTCCTTCTGGATTACATTTTCTGCTTCAGAATTTACCACTTGATTAACTTCTAATAAAGGATTTTCTACCAGTTCTTTATCAATTAAATTTCTTAATTCTACTAAATTCAATTGTAATATATTTATTGCCTGATACAACTGGGGAGTAAGAATTAGTTTTTGTTTTTGTTTTACTGATAGTTCATATTTCATATTTCACTCATTTATCATAACCCATTAATAATGTTGTTTTTTAAAAATTGTAAATATATATAATAGTGTATTATTTTGATTGCAACCTATAAAAGCAAACAAAATGTTAATGTAGGGGCACGATGTATTGTGCCCCAAGGATAAATTAAATAATATGGCTAGGGCACAATTCATTGTGCCCCTACAACTTAATTATAACCAAAAATTATAATTTGCTATAATATTATCTTTAGCATACCATACATATAATATTTTGAAAATATTTTTGGCTTTTTGGAAAATAACTATATATTTAATTAATTATACTTTAGTCACACTATAGTTAATAAAGTTTTGGGATCAAAAATATGAGTCTTTTCCATATCTACTACTACTTCCATATTTTGTTCCACTTCCACTTGAGTGCGAGTATCCATTTTCCCTATTAGAGAATGCTTACCACAAGCAAGGTAAATAAAGACCTCTGCACCCAAAGGTTCAATTACATCTACTTTAACCTTCAGAGTATTAGAAGGTGAAGCCTCAGAAAAGAATTTTTTATCATGAATATCCTCCGGTCTTACCCCAAAAATCACTTCTTTACCTTCATAAGCCGATATTTTAGAATAAAAAGACTGGGGAAGTTTTACTTTAAAGCTTTCTGCATCGATAAAATAGTCTCCATTCTCTTTAATAATCTTAGAATCTATAAAATTCATTGCTGGAGAACCAATAAAACCAGCTACAAATTTGTTAGCCGGTTTTTTATAAACTTCTAAAGGTGAACCTGATTGTTGCAGGCGACCATCATTCATAATAAATATTCTATTCGCCATGGTCATCGCCTCTACCTGATCATGGGTTACATAAATTATAGTAGCCTCTAATCTACGGTGAAGCTTGCTGATTTCTGCTCTCATAGCTACTCTTAGCTTGGCATCTAAGTTCGAAAGAGGTTCATCAAATAAAAATACTTTTGGTTTTCTCACTATAGCCCTTCCTACTGCTACTCGCTGTCGTTGTCCACCAGAGAGTTGCTTGGGCTTTCTATCTAATAAATTTTCTATTCCTAAAATTTCAGCTGCTTCCTGCACTCTTTGATCAATCTCCTTCTTGGGAAATTTCCGCAATTTTAATCCAAATGCCATGTTATTGTAAACATCCATATGAGGATAGAGAGCGTAGTTCTGGAAGACCATAGCAATATCTCTATCTTTAGGTTGAACATCATTTACCAACCTATCTCCAATATATATCTCTCCTGAGGTTACTTCTTCTAATCCTGCAATTGCCCTTAGGGTTGTGGTCTTACCACAACCAGAGGGGCCGACTAAGACTGCAAATTCCTTATCCTTTATCTCTAGATTTACATTATCTACTGCAGTTACATCTTTAAATTTTTTTGTAAAATTTTTTAAAATAACATTTGCCATTTTATTTCCCCTTCCTTATTATTATTTTTTCAAGATTGTCGGGGTGGTAGACTCCCCTGAAATCCCTCTATCTCCCTTTTACTCCATTTCGATTTCATATAAAACTTTTCCTGACAATCTTGTTAGAATATACTATTTTTTAGCTTTCGAGTAACTCATCAGCTATTTGAGAAATTTTCTTTAAACGATGGTAAATTCCCGATTTGGTAATTTCATAATCTACCTCTTCAACCATTTCCCGCAAACTAGCATAAGGTAATTTTTTTCTGATTTCAGCTACTTTAGCTAATTTAGGTGGGATATTTTTTAATCCCACTTTCCTTTCTATTATATCTATTTTATGCAATTGTTCAACTGCAGAAAAGATTGTTTTATCTAAATTAGCTGTCTCACAATTAACTAATCTATTTACTGTATTTACCATATCTTTTCTAGCCCTAATATCTTGATAGTATAATAAAGCATTTTGAACGCCAATCAAACGTAGAAATTCAAAGATACTATCACCTTTTTTTAAATATACCAGCCATTTCTTCTTCCAAAAACTAACTCGAGAGTTTAAATGATAAAAGTTAAAAAGAATATGAATAAAATTTGCCTCAATCTCGTCATTAACCGAAATTTCTAAATGATACATCTTTTCTGGGTCATTTACAAAACCATTTACCAAAAAGGCTCCTCTCAAGTATGCTACTTTCGAAAAAAAATTATTATTTAAAATAAATCTTTTCTCTTTTATAGATTGCTCATAGATTTGATTAAACTCCTGAAATATTCTTTCATATCCTTTTACAAGTGATATTTCAATTACATAGTGTTTTTCATTATTAGACAAATGTTCTGTCTTTATTACAGGATGAATTTTAAAGACTTGTTTGATTAAATTATAAGCTGTCCGAGTTATAGCAGGGTCTTCCAAGATAATATTTAAATCCATTTTTTTATCTTTTATAGCAGTTCTACCCCTTAATTGTATAAAAGCCAGTAATTCACCTCTCTTTTCATATATATTTTTGGGAACAATTCTGGCTAACTCATTTTTTACTCGATAAAAAAATAACACTTAACTCTTCCTCTCCAATATTAAATCAATAATTGTTTGGGCTAACTTATCTGAATCATGTCTCGCCAAATTTTGATCAAGCCATAATTCCCTACTTACCAACTTAACACCTGTCTTCAATATTTCTGATTTATCAACAACTACTTGATATGAACCTTCTTGAGCATATTTCTTTTTTAATTCAGTATCAATTTTTGCAGTATTTACTATAATATAATTGATACAATTGGATCCTAAATACTTTTCTACTTCCCTTAAATGTTGTGAAGCAGTATAATTATCTGTTTCTCCTTTCTGGGTCATAACATTACAGACATATATTTTTACCGCAGTAGAGTTAACAATTGCTTTTGGTATTCCTTCTACTAAAAGATTACATATTACACTAGTATAAAGGCTACCTGGTCCTAATACAATAACTTCTGCTTCCTCTATGGCTTTCAAAGTTTCAGGTAAGGGTAATACGGGTGAAGGCTCTAAATATATCTTATCAATAACTCTACTACTCTGAGTTATCTCTGTTTCTCCTTTAACAACTATTCCTTCTTTCATTTTAGCAGATAAAGTAACATTTTTTAAAGAAGAAGGTAAAACTTTTCCTCGAATTGCAAGTATTTCACTTGATTTTTCTATTGCCTTTATAAAATCTCCACTCACTTCTGACATTGCACTAAGAAATAAGTTTCCAAAACTATGTCCCTTCAAGCTGCCATTAGTAAAACGGTATTGGAACAACCTTTCCATTAACGGTTCAGCAGTAGCTAAAGCAACTAAACAATTCCTGATGTCCCCAGGCGGAAGAACCCCTAATTCTTTTCTTAGCCTTCCCGAACTTCCACCAGTATCAAATACTGTAACCACTGCAGTAATATTATTGGTAAATTTCTTTAACCCTCGTAATAGAACATAAAGACCTGTTCCTCCTCCAATAACTACGATTCTTGGTCCTTTATTTAATTGATTTTTGACTCTAAATATCTTCATAAATCACGTTCGATTTTTATTTCTTCTTTTTCCATATCTCGGTGTTTTACAAATATTTTATACCCTCTTTCCCGTAAATACTTGGCAAAGCTATTTATTAGAACTACCGATCTGTGTCTGCCTCCCGTACATCCAAATGCAATAGACAGATAAGTCTTACCTTCTTTAAGGTAATAAGGGATTAAATAATCCAGCAAATCAAAATAAACTTTTATAAAATGTTGGGTTACCGGAAATTCAGATACATACTTTTCAATTTCCTTATTTGTCCCGGGCAAAACTTTTAATTTTTCTATATAAAAAGGATTGGGAAGAAACCTAACATCGAAAACTATATCTACATCAATGGGAATACCATATTTATAGCCAAAAGAAATGAGGGTTATCTGAATTTCCTGCCTTTTTCTTTTTATAAAACTTCTAATGATTTCGTTACTCAATTGCTTAGGAGTTAAATCTGAAGTATCTATTATTAAATCAGCTTGCGATCTTAATTCTTTTAATTGTTCTCTCTCTGCCTGGATATTTTCTAAAATACTGCTGGAGATATTTAATGGATGTTTTCTTCTGGTACCGCTAAATCGACGAATTAATACTTCATCACTCGCTTCCAAAAATAGGATTTCTCGATTAATTCCCAATTCTTTTAAATAATTAAGTGATTTGAATAAATCTTTAAAGAATATCCCTCCTCTTATATCAACCACTAAAGCGATTTTAGACAACTTACCCCTTGATTTTAAACAAATCTCTGCAAATTTAAGGATTAATTGAGAAGGAATATTATCTACACAAAAAAAACCTGAATCCTCAAAACACTTAACCGCTATACTCTTCCCTGCCCCTGACAGCCCAGTAATTATTACAAATCTGGTTTTATCCAATTGCTTTTAACCTCTCCTACATATTCGTTAGTTGTTAGTGAATAGTCGTTAGTATTTAGTTGCCCAGTTTACCAGTTAGCCGGTTTACCAGTTAATCTAGCAACACCATGCCCCTACCTCTCCAACTCCTGTCTGCAAACTTGTAACTTGCAATTATTAACTATAAACTAAACAATATTAACTTATCACCTATTACATATCACTCATTACTAATTCTATCTGCATAATGCAAGAAACGAATTTAGTTTTGTACTTTTCGTTTTTCGCTATATACTATTCACTATTAACTAACGACTATATCACATTCTCTCTGGAGCTGAAATTCCCAAAATCTTAAGAGTATTAAATAATACTATTCTGGTACAATCAATTAATATCAAACGAGCTTTGGTTAATTCTTTATCATCAGTAATTACCCGATGCACAGTATAATATCTATGAAACGAGGAGGCTAAATCATAAAGATAAGTGGTTAAAAGATGCGGTTTCCAAGTTAACGCAACCTTTTTGATTACTTCTTTTAACGAAGATAGTTTTTTAATCAATTCGAATTCTTCTTCTTTATTTAATAATTGAAGATTAACCTTCTCGCCTTTATCAATTCTTATCCCCGATTCTTTTGCTTTTTTTATTATACTACATATTCGAGCATACGCATATTGAATATAATAGACTGGATTTTCCATTGATTGAGATTTTGCCACATCTAAGTCAAATTCCGTATGACTATCATAACTTCTCATCAAAAAGAAATAACGCGCTACGTCTTTACCAACTTCTCGGACTAAATCTCTCAGGGTAACAAATTCCCCTCCTCGAGTAGACATTCCTACTTCCTTGCCCTCTCTTATGAGAGTTACAAATTGCACAATTAATACTTCTAAAAAATCTTCCGGATAACCTAATGCTTGAATTGCTGCTTTCATCCTTTTTATGTAACCGTGATGATCAGCACCCCAAATATCTATTACTTTATCAAACCCTCTTTGATACTTATTTTGATGATAAACTATATCAGAAGCAAAATAAGTAGGTATATCATTCTCCCGAATTACTACTCTATCTTTTTCATCACCAAATACAGTAGTTTTTAACCAGAATGCACCTTCTTTTTTATACAGGAAACCTCTCTGCTTAAGTAATTCCATAACTTCCTGGAGTTTATTTTGTTCATAAAGTGACCTCTCACTAAACCAAACGTCAAACTCTACTCCAAAATCTTTTAAATCTTTTTTGATTCCTTCTAAGATCTTCCTCAAAGTAAATTCTTTAAAAAACTCCCGACTTTCCTGGTCGTCTCTTCCTTTATACTTATCTTGAAATTTATCTATAACCTCTTTGGCTATATCAACAATGTACTCACCTTTATATCCGTCAACAGGGAATTCCATCTTTTCTCCTAAAAGATTATTATATCTTGCTTGAACTGATTGTCCCAGGAGATCAATCTGTCTTCCCTGGTCGTTTATATAATATTCTTTTTCTACTTCATATCCTGCTGCCTTTAATATATTACATAAAGCATCTCCTACTGCAGCACATTTTCCATGACCAACATGTAAGGGGCCAGTAGGGTTAACACTGACAAACTCAACCTGAACCTTTTCTCTTTTTCCCAAATCTACCTTGCCATAATCATCTCCCTTTTCCCTAATCTCATTCAAGGTTTGATATAACCAATTTTCTTTTAACCATAAGTTTATAAAACCTGGACCGGCAATTTTAACTTTATCAATAATTGTATCTTGAATATCTAAATCATTCACAATAAAATTAGCAATATCCAGCGGTTTTAACCTCAATTCTCGGGATAATTGCATAGCTATATTAGTGGATAGATCGCCATAAGTCTTATTTTTAGGGGTTAATAATATTATCTCAGGAACATCCTTAATATGAAAATTACCCTGTCTTATATTTTTTTCAATAGAATTCAATAAAATTTTCTTAATTTCATCGGTTAAATTTATTTTCATTTAAAAATCCTTTAAGTGGTGCGCCCGGGAAGAGTCGAACTTCCAACCAAGGGCTTAGGAAGCCCCTGCTCTATCCATTGAGCCACGGGCGCAAAAATCTATCTTAAATTTATTTATTTCATACGAGGATCTAAAGCATCACGCAATCCATCACCCAAAAAATTAAAAGCCAACATAGTAATAGCTAAAGCCAATCCAGGATATATTGCCAAATGAGGGTAAGAACGCATTGCTTGATATCCCTCTGAAATCATCATCCCCCAACTTGGAGTGGGAGGATTTACTCCTAAACCAATAAAACTTAAAAATGCCTCAAAAGTAATATATCCAGGTATTGCTAAGGTCACTCTTACAATACAGGGGCCTATCAAGTTGGGTAATACATGTTTTAACATTATCTGTAAATTACTGTTTCCTGTCGCCCGAGCGGCTTCTATAAATTCCTTTTCCCGTAAGGAGAGAGCCATTCCTCGTGAAATTCGAGCCATCCCAAGCCAGGCAGTAACTCCTATACCAATAAAAATAAAGAATAACCCCCCAAATGCCCTATCAATATTATTAAGGAATCCAGCAAAGGTCCCAGGAGTAGCAATGGCAAAAGTAGACTTAAAGAGAACCATTAATAAAATAATTAATAGTAAAGTAGGGAAACCATACATAATATCTACAATACGCATCATAATATTATCTACTTTCCCGCCATAATACCCCGAAACAACTCCGTAAAACACTCCAATTAGAAAAGCAGTAACAGCTCCAACTATTCCTACACTTAATGATATTCTGGTGCCGTAAATAATTCTACTTAAGAGATCCCTGCCCATAAAATCAGCTCCCAATAAAAATTTAGACCCTGGTCGAGCAAAATTATCTTTTAGGCTGCCTTCGGCATAATGATAAGGAGCAATGTAAGGGGCAAAAACAGCAATAATAAACAAGACCATAATAATTATCGCACCCAGTACAGCCATTTTATTTTTACACATTCTTCGAAAGGCATCTTTCCATAGATTTACCTCAGGTCTTTCCGAAATAACTGTTTCATCCTCAAACTTTTCTTTTTCTTTTAATTTCACTTCCAAGATAATCTTTCCTCCTTATTACCTTATTATTCTTAAGTATACCTAATCCGAGGATCAATCCAGGAATAGGTGATATCAACCAATAGATTAGCTGCAATTATTATAACTGCATAAAGTAACATAATACCTAAAACCACGGGATAATCTCGATTGGTAATACTGGTTACGAAATATTTGCCACAACCCGGGATAGCAAATATCTGCTCTACAATTAAAGAACCGGTAACTAAGGCAGCAAACATGGGACCTATTACAGTTACCACCGGAATAAGGGCATTTTTCAATGCATGATGGATAGTAACATTTTTCTCCGAAACTCCTTTCGCTCTTGCAGTTCTAATGTAATCTTCTCTAATTACTTGTAGCATGCTTGCCCGAGTCAATCGAGCCAGTAGTGCAGCACTTCCTATACCTAAGGTAACAGCAGGTAAAATCGCTTGCTGCCAGGTCCCCCATCGCGCTACAGGTAAGATATGCAATTTTAAAGCAAAAAACCAGATTAGAAGGGGCCCTAAAGTCATCGCTGGGACAGAAACCCCTAATAAAGCAAGGAACATACAGAAATAATCTATAAAAGAATTTTGTTTTAGGGCAGAAATCATCCCCAGAGGAATTCCCACCACCATAGCTACAATTAAAGCTAATACCCCCAGTTGGGCTGAAACGGGAAAATGTGTGCTTATAATATCATTTACCGTCCTACTTCGAGAAGAATAAGAAGGGCCGAAATCACCGTGAAGGGCATTCCATAAATAATCTGTATACTGCTTCCATAAAGGGTCATCTAAACCATAGTAAGCTTCTAAATTGGCGATAATCTCAGCTGGTAATGGTTTTTCTTTATCGAAGGGACCTCCAGGAATAGCATGACCTAAACCAAAAGTTACTAAAGATATTATCAATAAAACCGGTATTGACCATAAAATTCTCCTAATAACAAAATTGATCATACTTCTCCTCCTTTTCTTTTCAATTTTTATTAAGTTTTATTATAGCATCAGATAAATAAAAAAATAATTAATTTATCTCTTGGAATTTTACCAAAATATTATATCATAAAGTGATAAAAAATAAAGCCGAAAAATAGCCATGCAATCCTCATATTTTTATTTAAGGATGCATGGCTATTTTAAGAAACTAAAACAAATCGATGTTTTTAAATTCTGCTATTTTGTAATTCTCCAATCTCTAAAATGTTCTCCACCCATCGGAGCAAAAGTACGTTTAAGGTAAGGTTTGGTAAGATTTACTATGGTGTAGAAATAGATTGGAGCTATACCGGCTTCTTCTTCACAAAGAATCTGTTCTGCTCTCTTGTAAAGTTCCAACCTCTTTGCTGAATCGGACTCTCTTGCTGCCTCTTCTACTACCCTATCAAATTCCGCATTATGCCATTTAATCCTGTTCTCACTATCGGTAGAGTGGAAAACTTCGTAAAGCCAGTTATTGGCATCAGGATAATCAGCACACCAACCCAAGCGGAATATCTGGGGAGCGTCCTCACTTAAAGTCTTAAGATATACCTTCCACTCTTGGTTAGTTAAATTAACTTCTACCCCTAATACTTCCTTCCACATCTGCTGAATAGCCTGAGCAATTTTCCGATGCCCTTCAGAGGTGTTAAACATTAAAGTAATTTCTGGAAGGCCTTTACCTTCAGGATATCCGGCATCAGCTAAATATTTCCTTGCTGCTTCCGGGTCATAACCTATTCCAATTCCTTCTTCAGGAGGTACATGACCAAAGATACCCGGGCAGGTGAAGGTAGTGGCAGGTACCTGCTCACCTTTGGTAACGTAATCTATTAAGCTCTTCCTGTCAATAGCAGCAGAAAATGCCTTGCGGACTAAAGGATTATCCATTGGCGGTTTACTATTGTTAAATCCATAATAGTAAGTACAAAGATAAGGCGCAATGGTCAGTTCTTTGCTTAATACTGGATCTGCTTTTACCCTATCCATATCATCTAAAGGAACTCCTACAGAATCCAATTTTCCTTCTTCATACATAGCCATAGCAGTAGAAGCCTCTACAATCATCACACAATGAACCCTTTCTATCTGGACATTATCAGCATCAAAATAATCAGGATTCTTTTCCAAAATTATTTCATCTTCGTGGGCCCATTTTGTTAGGAGATAAGGACCATTGGTGACGATATTTTCTGGTTCAGTCCATTTATCACCATACTTTTCGATAGTCCATCTGGGAACAGGTCTGGTCACCCACATACCGGCTATACAGGGGAAATAACCGGCAGGATGATTTAAAGCAAACTGAATAGTATAATCATCTATTGCCTTTACTCCTATATAGTTCAGGTCTTTTATTTCGCCGGTGTTAACCTCTTTAGCTCCTTTAATAATATAGAGTACATAGGCATAATCGGAGGCAGTTGCCGGGTCTAAAGTTCTTTTAACTGCATATTCTATATCATGAGCAGTAACCGGTCTTCCGTCAGTCCATTTTACATCTTTTCTTAGATGGAAAGCCCAAACCAGTCCATCTTCTGAACATTCCCAAGAGGTAGCCAGTTCAGGGACAACTTCCATAGTCTCATCATCATAATCGGTTAAGCCCAAAAACAGCTGTTCTATTACATCAACCGAAGTTGTATCAGTAGCTAAAGCAGGATCTAAGGTGGGGGGCTCTGTACCTAAATTCCATTGTAGTGTTACTGGTGCTGTAATAGCTGCCAAACTAAACCCCATTATTAGACTTAAAGATAAAATTAATATTAAAATATTTTTTCTCATTATTAATTGTTCTCCTCCTTAATATTTTTTAATTTATCAAAAAATTAACTCTAACTCTTTTTATGTTTTGTATCCCTTTTTACACCTCCTTTCTAATTTTGTTTGCCTTTTTGCTCTTTTGATCATTAACTCCAAAAATTAAAAATCACTCCTTATCTCATGGTACTAACATCTTTATACAAAAAGGCAAATAATTATTAGTAATTAACTATATACTACATCTTATTCCAAAATTCCTTCTTTTCTATAAAAAATTTTCAATATTTTGTTCTTATCCTCTTCCTCTCACTCCACCTAAAAATTTATCCTTTTTTAATTTTGGATTAAACCCTTTTTTCCGCATTACTCCTTTTATGTAACTCATATATTCTTTTCTTTGTTCGATCATCCTTATCTTCTCTTTTTTAAGCCACTCTTCCTTCTTTTTCTTCTCTACTTCTTCTTTATCTTCTTCTTTTTCTCGTTTAACATCTTCCTTTTCCATTTTATTTCACCTCTCAACTTAGTGATTTGTAAATAGTCGTTGGTAATTGGTTGCCTAGATAACTGATTTATTGGTTAATTGGTTTATATTAGTTCTTCAATATATTTACTCCTCAAATAGCTAACTAGCGCTAACTATCTAACTCTTTCCTTATTAAACATTATTACACATTACATATTACTCGTTTTAATGTATTTTGCTCAAGATAAAAATTTTGTTTTGCACTTTTTGTTTTTCGCTATATACTATCTACTATTCACTAACGTCTAATTATTATTTTTAAATTAATAAAAAGTTTGCCTTAAACTCATTTAATTTGACCAATTTTATTCCATTTAACAAATTATCTAATTCTTTTCCATCTAAGGTTTCTCTTTCTATCAATTTACGGGCAATCTTTTTTAATTTTCTTTTGTTTTTTGTTAAAATATCTTTGGCTCGCGTGTAAGCACTTTCAATAATTTTTCTAACTTCTTTATCGATTTTGTTAGCAATTTCTTCACTATAATCACGTTGTTCGGAAATATCTCTACCCAAAAATATTTGATGTTCTTTCTTCCCCAAAGTAATAGGACCCAAACTCTCACTCATACCAAATTCGGTTACCATCTGACGAGCAATTTTAGTAGCTCTTTCCAAATCATTCTGAGCTCCAGTAGTAACATCTTTAAATACTATATCTTCAGCTACTCTTCCTCCTAATAGAACTGCTAATCTATCCATTAACTCTATTTTACTAATTAGATACCTATCTTGAGTAGGAAGCTGCAAAGTATAACCCAAAGTAGCATTACCCCGAGGGATTATGGAAATTTTATGCACGGGGTCACAATTAGGTAAAAGTTTAGCCACTAAGGCATGACCTGATTCATGATAGGCGATTATCTCCTTTTCTTTTTCGCTAATTAATCTACTCTTTCTTTCGGGCCCAGCAATAACTCGGTCTATAGCTGCTTCTAATTCTTCCATTCCTATTTCATTCTTGCCTTTTCTTGAAGCTAATAAAGCTGCTTCATTCACCATATTAGCCAAATCAGAACCAACAAATCCCGGAGTTCTTCTGGCTAAAACTTTAATATCCACATCTTTAGCCAAAGGCTTCCCTCTGGTATGGACTTTCAAAATTGCTTCCCGACCCAATATATCAGGTCGGTCTACCACAATACGTCGATCAAATCTACCTGGTCGTAATAGTGCTGGATCTAAAATATCTGGGCGGTTAGTGGCAGCAATCATAATAATTCCTAAATTCTGATCAAAACCATCCATTTCCACCAACAACTGGTTTAAGGTCTGCTCCCTCTCATCATGTCCTCCGCCTAAGCCAGCCCCCCGATGTCTACCTACTGCATCAATTTCGTCCATAAAGATAATACAAGGTGCATTAGTTTTCGCCTGTTTAAATAAATCCCTTACTCGAGAAGCACCAACCCCTACAAACATCTCTACAAAATCAGACCCACTGATACTAAAGAAAGGTACCCCGGCTTCGCCAGCAATAGCTCGAGCTAGTAAGGTTTTACCTGCTCCTGGTGGTCCATAAAGCAGGATTCCTCGAGGTATTTTAGCACCTAATTTTTTAAATTTTACTGGATTCTTTAAAAATTCAATTACTTCCGCAACCTCCTCTTCTGCCTCATCAATTCCAGCTACATCTTTAAAGGTTACCTTGGGGGTTTCTTTTCCTAAAAGTTTGGCTCTACTTTTGCCAAAAGACATAACTTTATTCCCCCCACCTTGCATCTGTTGTAACATAAATAACCATACCCCAATGATCAATAGCATAGGCAAGATAGATGAAAGTAAACGCATCCACCAGGATACCTCCACAGGAGGTTTAGCTTCTATTATTATATTTTTACTTCGAAGAATATTTATCAATTCGGGATCATTGGGTGAATATGTAGAAAATTTTGTGCCATCAATTAGACTGCCAGTGATAGAATTCTCTGTAATGGTCACTATAGATACATTATTTGCCTCTACTTCTTTTAAAAATTGGGAATAGGTAAATTCTTGAGTAGAAGATTTTGGCTCAAAAAATGAACTTATAATTGACACTGTTATAATCAATACCAGCAAATATAAACCTATATTTCTATAATTTTTATTTCCTTTTAAATTTCCTTTATTAAAATTTGGCATCTTATCTAAGAATAACTTCTCCTTTTATTATAATATTTTTGATATACTTTAATATTAATAAGCTTATCGCAAAATAATTTTAACATAATTTTTAAATAAAAACAAACATATCAATCATATCTCGTGAATCGTATCTCACATTTAGTTAGTTGGCCAGTTAAAATACGGTAATAAGTAATAAGTTGAAAATTGCAAATTTTATGGGAATGACAGATGTAGGAGCTTGATTTATCAAGCCCGTAAACACGGGTCGGATAAATCCGACCCCTACATTAAAAAAATACTTTATTTGAAATACAAAAAAGTTTTAAGTTTTAATTATGGCTTTTAGCTTTAAGCTTATTGATTTATCCTATACGCTAAACGCTGTACTAATACTATCGACTATTCACTAACGACTAATTACTTACTTTAATTCTCCCTTGTATATTTTGGGATTAAGAGTAAAAACATAAGGGATATTCCTAAACTTTCCTGCATAATCCAAACCATAGCCTACTACAAATTTATTAGGGATGTCAAACCCTGAATAATCAACCTTAACTCTTACTTTTCTTCTGGCACTTTTATTTAAAAAAGTGCAGACTTTTAAGCTGGCAGGTTTACGTGATTTAAATATACGAATTAGATAATCAAGAGTTAAACCGGTATCGACTATATCTTCTACTATTAGGACATCTTTGCCTTCGATAGTTTCATCTAAATCTTTTAATATTCTAACTACACCAGAAGATTCAGTCGCCGCACCATAACTGGAAATAGCTATAAAATCAAATACCATAGGTACAGAGATTGCTCGAGCCAGATCAGCCATAAAGATCACTGCTCCTCTTAATACACCAACAAAGACAAGATCTTTGTCCTGATAGTCTTCGGTTATTTTTTCCCCTAATTCTAAAATTTTCTCTTTGATTTCTTTCTCAGTAATTAATATCTCATCAACTTCATTATTATTTAGCATATTTTCCCTCCTTTTATTTTTAAATCACCTATTTTAAAATACTATAATTTATAGTACAGATATTTTTGAAAATTGATACCATAAATTATTCTTTGTTTTTATATTTATATGTAGTGCCTTTTTAGTATTAGAAGTAATCTTTACCCGTTCATCTAATCTCATCCCCACAATCCATATGATCTTACCATCCCCATCAACCAAGATAGGGATTAAATCCCGATTACTTTTAGGAACTTTATTATCAATAAAAAAATCCTTAACCTTTTTTTCGCCTCTCATATTTAAGGGGTAAAATCTATCCCCTGTCCTTCTATTCCTTAATTTTAGAGGATGTTTAACTTTGTTATAATCAATAAGTTCTGCAAATTCCGAATCAGATTTTTCCCTATTATAGTGCAAAGAAGTTTTAACATTTATAAAGTCCAATATTTTAGTTTCCACTTTTATGCCAAGGGGTTTAATCTCTGTGTAACCTGGGACAGATAAATTATATTCCCAAAAAGTAGATTTATCTATGGGATGAGGTTTAAAAATTTTATTTTTATAAATTATTAGTTGATTGTAAACCTTTTTAATTCTTAAATTATTGGGAAGATAAATTTCCTTTTCACCAGATTGATTTTCAATAAGCCTTAATATCTCATCATTATGGGCAAAACTAATAGAATTTAAATTTCCTATTATCACCTCTATAGATTTCCTGATAATCCTTCTCTTGAAAACCAGGGGGAGCGAGTTTAATCTTTCTAAATCGATAATTACCTTTCCTTGGATTTCTGCTTCTGCTATCTCTTTAAATATTAATTCTGTTTTTTGTTGGAGATACTCTGAAATTTCACTAATAATAATCTGTAAGCGCAGTATAACATTTTTAATATTTTCATTATATTCGTGGGCAAGAAGGGGTAAAAGTTCTAATCTTATCTTATTTCTAAAATATATCGCTTCTTTGTTGGTAGAATCTATTCTATATTCAATTTTATGTTCCTGACAATATTCTTCAATTTCTTCTCGGGTACATTCTATTAAAGGTCTTATTATTTTACCTCGAACTGGTGGGATTCCCATTAATCCTTCCAGCCCACTCCCTCTTAGAAATCTCATTAAAACAGTTTCTACCTGATCATCAGCATTGTGTCCTAAAGCAATCTTATTCGCCCCAAATTTTTCAGCAGTTCTAAAATAAAACATATAGCGATATTCCCGAGCAGCCTCTTCAAGGGTTAATTTTTTCTTTTGGGCAATTTTAGTTAAATTGCAACTTTCAACTTCACAGGGTAGATTTAAACCTTGGGCTAAATTTTTAACAAATTCGACATCTTTGTCTGATTCTTTGCCCCTTAACATATGATTGAGGTGAGCAATATAGATTGAAAGATTGTACTCTTGTTGAAAAGACAATAAAATTTTTAACAGGGTAACTGAATCGGGACCACCTGATACTCCTACCAGAATTCTATCATTGAAAGAAAGCATATTATTTTTTTTTATTGTCTCCAATACTTTCTTTTCCAACATTTTTAGTCCCCTTGTAATTAAAGGCCTTTGCAATTGAAAGGCCTTTAATCTAATTGGTACTATATATTCTTTGGTGGCGGTGCTGAGACTCGAACTCAGGACACTGCGGGTATGAACCGCATGCTCTAGCCATCTGAGCTACACCGCCTAAATTAACAAAAAACCTCTATCATTTTGATTAAGAGGTCTTTAAAAATTGGTTGCGGGGGGCGGATTCGAACCACCGACCTTCAGGTTATGAGCCTGATGAGCTACCTGACTGCTCCACCCCGCGTCGTATTATAATAGTTTTTTAATTTAACTTTCTTATTTCTCAAAATTGTAGGGAAGTAAACTCCCTCTAAAATCCTATTATGCCTTTGGTTGTTTCTTTTCAGTTTTATACGATACCTTCCCTGACAATCTTGTTAAATTCAATTCTGCATTTAAAACATAATTCACTTTTTAGCATTGGTATTCCTTTGAAATTCCAACGCCATAAACTATTTTAACACTGTTTTTTAGTTAAGTCAATTTAGGATAGGTGCCGGAGGCCGGAATCGAACCGGCACGAATCTTACGATCCGCAGGATTTTAAGTCCTGTGCGTCTACCTATTCCGCCACTCCGGCAGACTGCAATTAATTATATGATAAATCTTTTTACTCGTCAATAGCTCACAAATAATTATTATGTTTATAAATTTGTTAGTTGGTCAAGTTCTTAGTATTTAGAACCCAGCATCGTTAGTTGGTTGCTTAGTTAGCTGGTTAGTTAGTTTATATTAATTCTTCAACTAACTAACCAGGTAACCAATCAACTATCTAATTAAATACGAGATACTAATTCTATTTTTCCGTGGTTTTTAAAATAATCTCATTGGGTTTGCCCAGTCCCAATTCTTCCCGAGCAATTTTCTCTATATATTTATCACTCTTTAGCAATTCTATCTCTTCTGCTAAACTTTCATTCTTTGCTTTTAAGTCTTGTATCTCTGATTCTAATTCTTTAATATCTTCCTTTAACTGTAATATCCTGGCATATTTATCCGAAAATAAAAAAACTATGTAAAATGCTAAAATTAAAATTATGGCCCAAACTATTTTCGAACGAAATATTAACCTGATTGATATCATTTTATATTATATACTGCCTTCCCGCGATAAACTGCTGATTCGCCTAATTGTTCTTCAATTCGCAATAATTGATTATACTTAGCAATTCGATCTGTTCTACAAAGAGAACCAGTTTTAATCTGCCCAATGTTGGTTGCTACTGCTAAATCTGCAATAGTTGTGTCTTCTGTTTCTCCAGAACGATGAGAAATGACCGCAGTAAAACCTGCTCTCTTTGCTGTTTCAATAGTATCCAAGGTTTCGGTTAGAGTCCCAATCTGATTTAATTTTATTAAAATTGAATTGGAAGCTTTTAGTCCAATCCCGCGACTAAGTCTTTTTTTATCAGTGACATAAAGGTCATCTCCTACAATTTGTATTTTATGACCTAATTTTTGAGTAAGTTTTTGCCACCCTTCCCAATCATCTTCAGCAAGACCATCCTCTATGGAAATTATAGGATATTTATCTACTAAGGAAGCATAATAATCTATCATTTCACCGGAAGTTCTAGCCACTCTCTCTCGAGACAATACATATTTCCCATCTTCGTAAAATTCTGAAGCAGCAGGGTCTAAAGCTATAAAAATATCTTTACCCGGTTCATATCCTGCTTTTTTTATTGCTTCTACTATTAATTGAATCGCCTCTTCACTAGATTTTAAATTGGGAGCAAATCCCCCTTCATCTCCCACTGCTACATTGTATCCTTTTCCTTTTAGTACTTTCTTCAAAGTATGGAAGGTCTCTACTCCCATTCGAAGACTTTCCTTAAAATTTACTCCGCCTGCCGGGGCTATCATAAATTCCTGTAAATCTACTCCACTATCAGCATGTTTTCCACCGTTTAATATATTCATCATAGGGACAGGAAGTTCTTTAGCATTGACTCCACCAATATAGTAATATAAGGGTAACCCAAAAAAATTAGCTGCTGCTTTTACAGTAGCTAAGGATACTCCCAAAATAGCATTTGCTCCTAAGCGACTTTTATTGGGAGTTCCGTCGAGTTCAATTAACAGTTTATCTATTAATAATTGATCTGTGGCATCATATCCGATAATTTCGGGAGCAATAATTTCATTCACATTCTCTACCGCTTTAAGAACTCCTTTCCCTAAATATCTTTTCGGATTATCGTCTCTTAATTCAATAGCCTCATACGCTCCAGTACTGGCACCTGAGGGAACTTGAGCTATACCCACAGCCCCACTTTCTAATTCTATCTCCACTTCAACAGTAGGATTCCCCCTTGAATCTAATATTTCTCTCGCATATACTTCAAAGATTTCACTCATTTTGTTTCTCCTTTCTTTTATTTAATAAAGTTCTTTTTTAATATTTTAGTCTAATTTAAATAAATGCCCCCATCTTCTATCCACCAAAATATCTAAATAAAAAAGTACCTAAACTAAAATAAATTAATAAACCACTCACATCAATTGCAGTAGTAATAAAGGGACCAGCAGCAATTGCAGGATCAATTTTAATTTTTGTAAAAATTAATGGTAATAACGCCCCCACAGTAGCAGCAGTAACCATAGTTATACATAATGATATACCTATTATCACTCCCAATAAATAATCATTTTGCCAAGTAAGTGCAACAATAGAAATAATTCCTCCTGCAATCAAACCTATTATACATCCTACCTTAGATTCAGCCCATATATTTTTCCATAATTCATCTGCTCTAATTTGACCAGTCGCCAAAGCACGAACAGTAATGGTGGAAGATTGGGATCCTACATTCCCACCCATATCCATAATTATAGGTATAAAAAAAGCCATAGCTATTACTGCTTGCAACAGTTCAGAATGAAATTTTATAATAGAACCAGAAATAATATCTCCAAATATACACACAAATAACCAGGGAACCCTCGCCTTTGCTCTATCTAATGAACTTGCCTTAACAAGTTTATCTTCATATACCTCAGATGTACCAACCATTTTATGGATATCCTCGGTAACTTCTTCGCGCATTACGTCAATAATGTCATCGACTGTAATGATCCCTACTAAGACCCCCTTTTCATCCACAACTGGTAAAGCTAAAAAATCATAATCTGACATTTTTTGAGCTGCAGTTTCCTGGTCGTCGGTATCCAAGACACTAATTACATCTTCCTCCATAATTTCCGTTATCTTGGCCTTGGGATCAGCAACAATTAAATCTCGTAAAGATATAACTCCAACCAGCCTTCCTCTTTTATCTACGATATAGACATAATAAATCATTTCTGCTTCTGGACTAAGCTCTCTTATCTTGTTTATAGCTTCCTCCGCAGTAAGATCCTCAGTAAGAGCAACAAACTCATTGGTCATTATGCTTCCAGCTGTATTTTCTTTATATTTTAATAATTCTTCGATATCTTCTGCTTCTTCCTTGGGCATTAAATCTAATAATTCTCTGGACTCTTGAGGAGCAATTTCCCCTAAAAAATCAGCTGCATCATCAGCATCCATTTCTTCTAAGATATCAGAAGCTTTCTCTTTACCCAGGGCAGACATAATACTTGCTTGTAATTCTGAACTTAATTCTGAAAGTAATTCAGCAATTCTTTCGTCGTCTTTAAGTAATTTAAATATTTCAACAACTTGCTCTAATGATAAATAGTCAGTTATTTCTGCAAATTCTGTGGGGTAGAGGTCGTCGATAATTTCTTTTACTTCCTGGACTTTTTTCTCTTCTAACAGCTTTATTATTTTTTCTGA
Source organism: Candidatus Atribacteria bacterium (assembly GCA_003513845.1). Taxonomy (GTDB): domain Bacteria; phylum Atribacterota; class Phoenicimicrobiia; order Phoenicimicrobiales; family Phoenicimicrobiaceae; genus Phoenicimicrobium; species Phoenicimicrobium oleiphilum. The sequence continues at coordinate 197,864 of DOTB01000019.1, forward strand.
TAATTCTTCCATTTGATTAAAACCTCTTTTTTAGTCGTTCTTATATCGTATAGCGTATTGCGTACCCCATACGATTATATTCTGACTTCTGATTGCCCGATTGTTTTTTAAAATTTCAATTTTTTTCCTTTTTAATTTCTTTTATTACCTCATACAAGGAAATTGCTTTCTCTGCTGGAATGTTCTTCAGAGGGACATCTAATATCCTTGCTTGTAGTATTTTGTGAGCAAAATTAATTTCTATTTCATCGCCAATTTTAATTTCATCTCCAGCTTTAGCAATTCGATCATTAACTTTAACACATTTAGCGAGACATGCTTTTTTAGCTTCTGTCCTTCTTTTGATTATTCTACTTATCTTCAAAAATTTATCTAATCGCATATATTCTAATTAACCAATTCTCCAATTCTCCAATTTACCAATTAACCATTTACATTAGTTATCCAGTTTACCAGTTACCCGGTTAGCCAGTTAATATATTCGATAGTGGATAGTCGTTAGTACTTGGTTAGCTAGTCAATTGGTTTGTTAGTTAATTAGTTTAATATCAATTCTTCAATTACATTTATTTAGCTGGGTTAGAAAGTAATTCTGAATAATGGATTCTAAATTTTGGTTCCCGACTGCTAATTTTTATCTTTTATTTTCTTAACCAATTAACCAGGTAACATTAACCTGCCAACTTTCTTTTCTTATTATTTATTACTTATTACTCATTACTTATTACTCATCACTATATCTAATGCCCTAAACGCTATATACACCACCCTATTCATCACGATATACTACATACGATATACGAATTTATTCTTTTGATTTTAATTGCGGGAAGAGTATAACTTCTTTAATTGAATTAGAATTAGTAAGTAACATTACTAATCTATCAATACCTATACCTAAACCTCCAGCGGGAGGCATTCCATATTCCAAAGCCTCAATATAATCTTCATCCATAAAGTGGCTTTCCATATCTCCAGCTTCTTTTTTGGCAACCTGCTCTTCAAACCGACGTTTCTGTTCCGCTGGATCATTTAATTCAGTAAAGGCATTGGCTAATTCCATTGAATTGATAAACAATTCAAAACGCTCTACCAATTCTGGATAATCCTTCTTCTGTTTTGAAAGAGGTGAAAGCTCAACCGGGTAATCAAGAACAAAAGTTGGCTGAATTAAAGTAGGTTCAACATATTTTTCAAATAGTTCATTGGCAATTTCGCCTTTGTTTACATCACCTTTTATATTTAAACTATGTTTTTTAATAATTTTTTCATAATCTGCAGGGGTTAATTTACTAATTTGAACACCTGCAGCTTCTTCGATTGCTTTATACATACTTATCCTTCTCCAGGGTGGAGCAAAATTAATCTTGTTCCCCTGGTATTCCACCTCTAAACTTCCTGAAACATTTTTGACTGTATAAGATACTAATTCCTCAGTAATTTGCATCATAGTATGATAATCTCCATATGCTTCATATAATTCTAACATCGTAAATTCTGGATTATGCTTAGTGGAAATACCTTCGTTTCTAAAATTGCGGCTTAACTCATATACTTTTTCGAGCCCCCCAACCAGCAAACGTTTTAAATATAATTCTGGGGCAATTCGTAAATAAAAATCTCTATGAAGGGCATTGTGGTGGGTAATAAAAGGACGAGCTGTAGCTCCGCCAGGAATTGGTTGCATTATAGGTGTTTCTACCTCTAAATAACCTCTATCATTTAAAAAATCTCTTATAGATTGTATTAATCTGCTTCTTTTAATAAAAATTTCTCTGACTTGTGAATTTACTATTAGATCTAAATACCTCTTTCTGTATCTTATCTCTACATCTTTTAAGCCATGCCACTTTTCAGGTAAGCTGCGTATAGATTTACATAAAAGAGTAAATTTCTTCACCAAAATAGTAATCTCACCAGTTCTGGTTTTAAAGACCAAACCAGTTACTCCCAAAATATCTCCGATATCTATCTTCCCAAAAATTTCAAATGCGCTCTCTCCAATTTCATTTGACTTGATATAAATTTGTATTTTACCGCTAATATCTTCGATGTTGCCAAAGATGGCTTTCCCGTGTCTCCTCAAAGCCATTAATCTACCTGCTATAGAGATTTCTTCTTGGTTGCATTCGCCAATCTCTATATTTTTATTTTTTTCTATTAAATCGCTTATTTTGCAAGTTCTAACAAAACTATGTCCAAAAGGGTCTATATTCTCTTTCCTTAATTCTTCTATTTCTTCCCATTTATTAGATATTATTTCTGTTATGCTCTTCTTTGTGTCCATCTAGTTCACCTCATATTCATCATATTAGCTAAAAATTTTTACTCAAATTTAAATTCATTATAACATCCTCCGTGATATTTTTAATAATGAAATTAAATCATTTTATATTTATTTTACCACATTATAAAGAGTTTAAAAATAAATAATGAACAAAGCATTTTTATTTTAAAAAACTTTGTTCATTATTATAATCAATATTTTTTATATTATTTAATTTGAGATATAAGAATTTTCCTAATTTCTATAACTTATATTATTTAATATCCAAAATTTTATATTTGAGATGTCCCGCAGGAACTCTAATTTCTATTACATCACCTTTCTTTTTTCCCAAAAGTGCCTTACCAATAGGTGAGGAAATTGATATTTTTCCGCAATCAGGTTCAGATTCTACATAATCTAAAATAGTGTACTTAATCTTTTTATGTTTATCTAAATCTTCAACTAAAACTTCCGACCCTAGTGATACAAAATCCAGGTTTTTTTCTTTATCTATTAATTCATAATTTTCTATAATTTTCTCTAAAGTTAAAATTCTGCCTTCGATAAAGGCTTGTTCGTTTTTGGCAGCATTATATTCTGCATTCTCAGCAATTTCACCAAAGGTTATTGCATTTCTAATTTTTTCAGCAATCTCTTTTCTCTTTACAGATTTAAGGTACCGAAGTTCTTCTTCAATTTTTTTTAGGCCTTCTTCGGTTAACATTACTTTTTTTTCAAGCATTATTTCTCTCCTTAGTGGATATCATGATATATTTAAAACTACAATTACTGCAAGATTGTCATGGAGGTAAACTCCCTTTGAAATCCTTATGCCTTTTGTTATTTCTTTTGGGTTTTATAAAATACCTTTCTTGACCCTGGCAAACTTGCTAAAATCCATTTCTTATTTAAAAAATATATATTTTAGAGCATCGAATTTATTAAAACTCCGATGCTCTAAAATATAAGCACTATCAAACTTTTGAAATAATAGTGCTTATATTTATAACATTATAATAATCTTTAATAGAAATTATAAGATATTAATATTCCCTTGTCAAATAAATTTGCTACCCCACTAAATTTTGCACTAACTTTTATTGTTATATTCGGTTATTAGTTATTATTAGATTAAACCTAATTTTTCCCCAGCCCTTTTAAAAACATCTAAGGCTTTATCAATATCTTCAGAAGTATGAGTAGCAAGTACATGTGCTCTAAGTCGATTGGTCCCTTTAGGAATTGCGGGGAAGAGAATAGGACAAATAAAGATTCCTTCATCATTAACCATTTTGCATAACTCTAACGTTTCTTTTTCTTCACCCACTAAGATAGGTACAATACTTGTTGTACTATTCATAGTATTATAGCCCATTGAATTTAAGCCATTCTTAAAGTGTTTGACATTTCTCTGTAAATTCTCTATACGTTCAGGCTCATCTTCAATAACCTCAAAACAAGCAATCGCAGTTGCAGCTGCTACAGGAGGAAGACTTGCTGAAAATATAAAGGGCCTAGAATTATGTTTTAAATAACTGATTAAATCCTTATCCCCTGCTAAATAACCTCCGATACTGGGAATAGTCTTGCTTAATGTCCCCATATGAATATCCACAGCACCTTTAAGGCCAAAATGTTCTTCTATACCATGTCCAGTCTTTCCTAATACACCTATAGAGTGAGCCTCATCTACCATAACTTTAGCATTATATTTTTTAGCCAAACGAGATATTTCTGGTAAATTAGATACATCCCCATCCATACTATATACTGCGTCAACTACAATTAATTTATTAACATACTTTTCAGAATTGGCTAAAATTCTTTCCAGACTCTGCATGTCATTATGTATGAATGATTTATGAGTTGCTCCAGAAAGCAGACAGCCATCAATTATACTGGCATGATCTAATTTATCAATTATAACTAAATCCCCTCTTTGGCAAAGAGTAGTTATAGCGGCTAAATTAGTTACATACCCGCTGCTATAAGTAACTGCATCCTCCGCTCCTTTAAATTCTGCAATCTTTGCTTCTAATTTTTCGTGAACCTTGGTAGTTCCTGCCAACAACCTAACCCCAGCAGCACCAGTTCCATATTTTTCAATAGCCTCAATAGCAGCTTTTTTTATCTTGGGATGAGTAATCAGTCCCAAATAATTATAAGAAGCAAACATTATCATCTCTCTACCATCAATAGTAACCCTTGACCCAGATGCACCATCAATGCTTTTTAGGTAAAAATAATTTTTTTCTTCCTTCATTTTTTTCAATCTTTGTTGAAGTTCATTTATTCTATCTTCTAATAAAATTGCCATTTCTTTTCTCCTTTTTTAATATCAGATTTGTACTTAATTTAGTCTTTCTATCCTTGGTTTAAAACCTATTTTTTCTACTAATTCTAAATAATCATCTGGCTTTAACTCTTCCGGAGACTTCCCAGATATTGCTACCAGAGTAGCCTGAAATACATTAGTTCCAAAAGACCTTCCATTTAATTCTGGGGTAGTGGTAATTAAATAGCTCACTCCCCTCTTTTTAAGATCCTCCACATTAGAGCTAGTAACAGTATTGGTGATAATTATTTTCCCTTCCATATTTGTGGGCATATATTGACTTATACCTAAATAATCACCAGCTATGATATCGGAATCCTGGAAATATTTGACATACTTTAAATTTGATTCTTCCTGTTTTTTACCAGTGGGATATAAATATTTTATTGGAACATAAACCAACACAGGTAAAAGTAACCGAGCTAAAATTTCAATACTCTTAAAAGAATGAAGTGGGATGGGTATGTTTAGACAAAATATCAAATCTCCAAAAGTCATCTCACATCCTGCTTCCATCAAACCCTCAGCCATTCCAAATCTATCTACAGTAATTGGCACCAAAGCCTTTTTTCCTGTAAAAACTATGTCAGTATGAGTATCAACATATTTTACTACGCTCTTTTCCAAAACATACTTTATCCCTGTACCATCTACAATTGGAGTCTTATTGATAACTTTTACAATTCTCTCTGATTCCTTTATAGTATATTTCTTACCCTGTGGCCCAGAATACAAATATAAATCTGTTCCTCCCAAGCCAAAGACATCAACCTTCCCATCATATTCCTGAAATATTTGCATCATCTTTTTAACATCACCATCAGTTCNNCTGTTCCTCCCAAGCCAAAGACATCAACCTTCCCATCATATTCCTGAAATATTTGCATCATCTTTTTAACATCACCATCAGTTCCTCTTCTTTCGATCTCAACCTTTTCTCCTAACACTTCTATTACCACTTTATGGTCTCTCTTCGAAGAACCAAGGCTAACTCCCAAAACTTTTTTCATTCTAATACCTCCTTAACCAATACAAAAATAAAAATCAAGATTGTCAGGGGAGTAAACTCCCCGCAAAACCTCTCTCTATCTCTTTTTTACTCCATTTCGATTTTATATAAAACTTTTCCTGATAATCTTGTTAGAATATATTGTTTTTTAAACTTGTACCCGTGAAAACGGGTAAAAGTATCCTTGTAAGAGCATCGGAATTTTTGAAATTACGATGCTCAAACATAATTTTTTAATTCTTAACCTGTCTCACAATTTCTATTATTCTTTTAGGGTTTACATATTTGCTTTCTTTGATGGGTGAATGACCAATAACAATACCAATTACCTGTACACTAAATATTTTCTCCACCACTGGCACCCTCATATCTGAACCCAGAAAGATAATCAAATCAAAATCTGATAAGTTTACAATTATTTCTATAATCTCATTAAACAATTCACTTTTTCCTTTTTTCTTTATAAATTCAAAACGTTCTTCTTGGGTTAAAAGGAAGACATATTCAATCCCCAGTTCCTCTGCTAAATGAGTCAATTCTTCTTTATTCTTAATAGGAAAACCGACGAGGGCAATCTTCTTACCTCTTCTTATCTCGCCTAAACTTTCTAATCGAGAAACAAAGGTTCTTTCCACTCCTAATTTACGAGCTACTCCCTCCTGAGTTATCCCTTTAGTTCTTAATTCTAAAATCTTTTCAATTTCTCTATTTAGTTTTTCTTTACATATAATTTTTTCGCCTATTCGAATAAACTGCACTTATTATATTCTCCTGTATACATTTTTGTATACAGGAAATATAACATAAATTTCTGGTAATTGCAAATTTTTTTAAAAAATAAAAATACAAATTTCAAAATAATATTTTTAACTTTTTTGGAAGGCAATTTAAATTTGTAGGTTTAAGGGGAAATAAAAGAAGATAAAAGAAGATAAAAGTTTAAATAGCAAAGCAAAAGTTTACTATTTCTCTATTATCCCACCTCCTATTACTATATCACCTTGGTAGAAAACTGCGGACTGTCCTGGAGTAATCGCTCTTTGGGGCTCATAAAAACTAATCAACACTTTACTCTTGCCATAAGGGGAAATAATTGCAGAAGATTTTTTGCTATTATATCTTATTTTAACCTCTACTTTCATAGGTCCTGAAAATTTAATATCAGATACAAAATTTAGATCTTTAACTATTGTTTTATTTTGATACAGGTCTCTTTCCACCCCTAAAATGATATCATTTTTTCGATAATCTATTTTAATTACATATGTCCTCTCATTAGAAGAGATACCCAATTTCTTTCTTTGTCCAATGGTATAGAAGGGTATACCTTGATGTAACCCCAATATATTCCCGGATTTATCTCTAAATTTACCCTGCTCTATATTTTCAGAAACATTTTGTTTAAAAAATTTTCTATAATCTCCCTCCCTAATAAAACAAATCTCTTGACTTTCTTCTTTTTTATAATTACTGAACTCATATTTTTTAGCTAATTCTCGAGATTGACTTTTCCTAAGTTCGCCTAAAGGAAATAAAACATAGGGCAATATATCTTGGTTTAATCGGTAAAGAAAATAAGATTGGTCTTTACTTTTATCTACTCCTCTTTTTAGTAAAAACTTATTACTCTCTTGGTCATACTCATTAATAGCATAATGACCTGTAGCAAAATAATCCATACCCAAAGATTTCGCTTTCTTCAGCAATAAGCCAAACTTTATCTTTAAATTACAAACTACACAGGGATTAGGAGTGCGACCTGCTAAATATTCTCTGCAGAAATAATCTATCACCAATTTTTTAAACTCTTTTGTGCAATCAACAATACTCCAGGGAATTTTCAATTTTTGGGCAACTTGGCGGGCTATTTCTAAATCATTTTTTCCTTTATAATGATTCATAGTAAAACCAAAAACTTCATAACCTTCTTCTTTTAATAAAGCAGCTGCCACAGAACTATCTACTCCTCCGCTCATAGCTACCATTACTTTCTTTTTTATATTTTTACTCATTAATATTTTATTTCCTTTGTATTATTTTATTTTTTATATATTTAAATCCTCAAAACTTTTAATTCTTCTTCTTTCATCGGTTTTACTTTTTTTGTTTTAATACATTTCTTAAACTTATCAAAATAATTTATATACACTTCGTCATTTTCTTCTCCATTTCTATCACAATACCTGGCAGTAATCTGACAGGATTTACTAACAAAATCATCGTTTATTCGATAAGCTCCTTTTAATAAAGAAACCGGACTTTTTAAATTTTTTGCTTTAAAAAGCAAATCTCCTTCTTGAAAAAATTTTTGTATTTTCTCATTCTCATTTTTGTTACGCCCCACTACTAACTTAACATCTCTGCCTAATCTAAAGTGTCGACCTAACTTTAACAGCTCTATCTCCTCTAAAGAATATTTTTCCTGAGTAAATAAATCTTTTAATCTCTTAGAAAAAGCCGGCTCAGTTAATTTGCAACCTCCAGCAGGAGAAGGATAATTCTCTATTCCCATATTAGCAGCTAATTCTATCTGTCTTTTTCTCGAGCGGCCAGAAATATCTAATAATTTATTTCTATCCACCAATCCTTCTTTTTCGGGAATAGTCTCTGGTAATAATAGAGCAGATAATGGACGAAGAATTCTGCCTTCAAATCCTGATTCTCTTTCAATTATACTTAAACTACTCCTATTCTGAGACATCGGTCTTTCCCCCAAGACTTCTCCACTTAAAATAAAAGAAGCTCCTATTTTAGTCATATATTCTCCTGCCTTCTTAAACATAAGGGTATGACAGTCTATACAGGGATTCATATTCTTTCCGAATCCATGCTTGGGTTCTTTTAATATCTTCAGAAGCTCTTCGGTAATATCTATTATTTCTAAATTTACATTCAAATCCTTCGCAATTACCAAAGTTTTATCCAAACCAAAGAAAGGGCTCTTAAAATTTACTCCTATTACCTCTATTTCCTGTGCCTGGATAATTTTTATTGCTAAAATACTATCTAAACCCCCAGAGAACAAAGCTACTGCTTTTATCTTATCTTCCATCTCTTCGCCCTTCTTCTATTTTTTGAGCTATTTTACACAAATCCTTTAAAGTAGTCTTATTTAAAGTTTGATTTATCTGCTGGGTTATCTTCTCTAATAATATCTTGATAGCACAATCTTCTATCTTTTTACATTCTTTTGGTGCATCCTTTTTAATTTTTCCCCCAGTTAGAAGGCAATCAACTAAAACTATCGGTCCTTCCACTGCCCTTATTATATCACCAGCACTAATCTCTTTGGCTTCTTTGGCTAATAGATATCCTCCGCCTGCTCCTCTAGTGCTTTCTACTAAATTCGCTTTCTTTAGTTTATTAAACAATTGTTCTAAATATTGTAATGAAATACCTTGCCTCAGAGAAACATCTCTTAAAGAAATCGGTTTTGAATCATTACATTGAATCTGAGCTAAATCTATCATAGCACGAAGTGCATATCTTCCTCGAGTAGATAACTTCATAGTTCTTTCTCCTTTTAAATAATATTTAACATAAACTTCTTCACTTTACTAGGAAATTATATTATTTATGACTATTATTGTCAACATTATGCTGGTAAGCAACTCAAGTTCTCATTTTATTTGCATCTTATCTTTTTAAATTAAATGAGAACTTGGGAGGGGAACTAACATTGCTAAAATAAAAAAGAACAGATTCGATTAATCTGCTCTTTTTTATTTATATATTTTATTTTCTTTTTCTTATTCACAGGTTATAGCTTCTACTGGGCAACCATCAGCAGCCTCTTTACATGATTCGATTAAGTCATCTGGTACCTTACTAACTTTTAATGTTGCTACCCCATCTTTAACCTCAAAAACTTCGGGGCAAGTATCCTCACAAAGTCCACATCCCGTGCATAGATCTTTATCAATTACTACTTTCATTTTAAATCTTCCTCCTTTTATTATAGATATTACTTATAATATCCTCGTAAATATTGAAGGCAATAAGGCAGAAATATTGTTAACATAAAGAATAACTCAAAAATTAATATATTTCAAGTTTTTTATTTTTACAATCCATAATTCCATATTCTAAATATTATATTCCATAAAATCTTCAGCTAATAAAGTTTCGGGGAATATGCTCTGTGCTTCACAAAGTAAATCCTTTTCGCTTATTGTTAATTTATTATTTGAACTATACCGAGGACTTATATGAGTTAATATGAGCTGTTTCACTTGAGCCTTTCTGGCTATTTGGGCAGCTACTGATGTGGTTGAATGAAAATTTCTTTTGGCTAAATCTTCTTCTTGTTGAGAAAAGGTTGCCTCATGAATTAAAAGATCTGCGTTCTTGGATATATACACCAAATTTTCACAAAAAACTGTATCTCCACCAAAAACAATTTTTCTACCTTTCTCGATATTACTTACAAAGTCTTTACCATAAAAGATCCTTCCATCAGGTAACTTTACCTTCTCCCCATTTTTTAAAGCCCGATAAATTGGACCTGGTGGTATATTAAATTTCTTGGCTTTTTCTATTAAGAAATGACATTTTCCCTTTTTCTCTTCAATAGAATAGGCATAAGTTTTAATATTATGAAATACCTCAGTGTATCGAACCAGATACTCTTCGTTTTCATAAAGTATTCCCTCTGAAAAAACCTGAGGGATAATGTTTATTTCAATTTTATAAGGAAAATAAGTCTTAGTTATATTTTGAATTTGTTCCAAATAACTATCAAGGCCACTCGGTCCAAATATCTGAACATTTCCCTGATCTTGACCACCTCTTAATCCCCGAGAAGCCAATAGGCCGGGAAGACCAAAAGTATGGTCTCCATGTAAATGCGTAATAAATATTTTCTCCAATTTAGATAATTTTAAAGAAGTTTTTTGTATTTGATGCTGGGTACCTTCTCCGCAATCCCATAACCATAATTTATTACTGTTAGTAAAAACAAGGGCGATTGAAGATACATTGCGTTTTATAGTAGGCATCCCAGAACCTGTACCTAAAAATACAATTTTCACCAACTATCACCTAATTTCCCTTCTCTTGCCCTGCACATTCAGTAGCCTTACCTTTAAGAATTTCTATACCATGAGGGATAGTATCTAAAATTATCTCCAATGATTCTCTTACCCCTTTAGGGCTGCCAGGTAAATTTATAATTAAACATTTTTTTCTCACTCCTGCTACTGCACGAGACAGTATCGCCCGGCTGGTCTTTTTAAAACTTTCACTTCTAATAATTTCACTAATCCCTGGAACCTCTTTTTCTATAACTGATAAAGTAGCCTCTGGAGTAACATCTCTTTCTCCCAAACCTGTCCCTCCGGTAGTTAAAATTAAATCCAGATGCAATTCATCAACAGCTTTTATCAACTCATCTTGAATAATATCTTTTTCGTCAGGGATAATCCGATAATATTTAGTTTCTCCCTTGATTTTTTTAACTATTTCATTAATTACTTTTCCACTCTGATCTTCTCTCTCTCTTCGTGCCCCCTTATCACTTACAGTTAAGATTCCTACCTTAATCATTTAATAACACCTCGATACTATCCCCTGCTTTTACCTTGCCTCCTTTTAAAACTCGAGCAAAAATGCCTTCTCGGGGCATTACACAATCTCCAATTTTTTTTCTAATTTCACAACCCTGGTGACATTCTTTCCCTATTTGGGTAACTTCTAATAAAATATTGTCTCCAATTTTCAACTTTGTCCCTAATGGTAGCTGGTGCAGAACGACGCCTTCCACGGTTAAATTTTCAGCGAAATCTCCATATTGTATTATAAATCCCTTGCCTCGCATCTTGTTAATACTATCTACTCCCAATAAGCTAATTTGCCGATGCCATTTACCTGCATGAGCATCGCCTTTTAAACCGAAATCCTCGATAAGTAAACCTTCTCCTATTTCTCTTTTTACTGTCCCCTTTTCCTCACTTCGGCATACTGCTAAAATTTTTCCTTTTACTTTTTTATTCATTTTCATTTATATTCCATCCCCTATCTTTTTGGTTCACTTTTAATTGTTGTTCACTTAATCTTGCTTATTCAATTCGCTGATAATGCCCGCTTTTTCCTCCGGTCTTCTCTATCAGATAAATATTTTTTATAGTAATACCCCTATCTACTGCTTTACACATATCATATATAGTAAGCCCAGCTACTGCAACCGCAGTCAAAGCCTCCATTTCTACACCTGTTTTACCTATGGTCTCGACTTTTGATTTTATAACAATTTTGCGAGCTTTTTCTTTAATCTCAAAATTAAGGTCCACACTGGTAAGCATTAAAGGGTGACACATAGGAATAATCTGACTAGTCTGTTTAGCTGCCATAATACCAGCTATTTGAGCTACCGCCAATACATCTCCTTTAGCAATTTTCCTTCCCTTAATCAACTTTAAGGTTTCCGCTTGCATAATTATTTCACCTTGAGCAATTGCCATCCTCCTGGTATCCTCTTTATCTCCCACATCTACCATACGAGCTCTTCCTTCATTATTAAAGTGACTTAATTCTTTTGCCTGCACTTTACTAACCCCCAATTCGTGACATTTTAAAAGTCATATTATTTAAACTTCCCTCTTTAATTTCGTGACCTTTTGGTTTTATTTTTACTGCCATTTCTATTTTTTCCTTTATTATTTTACTTTTCAAAATCTGATTATTTTTTATGTCCTTCAACTCTCTTATAGTTTTTTTAAGATCAACTTCCTGATTAGAAAAAAGACAGGGTCTGATCTTCCCCTCAGAAGTCAACCTAATCCGATTACAAGATTGGCAAAAATGTTGGCTTAGAGCGGTAATAAAACCTATGGTACCTTTCCCGCCTTCAATTTGGTAATATTTTGCTGGTCCATTGCTTGAACCAATATCAATAGGATTAAATGAATATTTCTTTGCTAAGTTCTCCTTAACCTCTAATACTGAGATAAATTTATCTTTATAATTATCTATAAGGTTTTCTTCGGAAGGCATTAATTCTATAAATCGAATATTTATTGGTCTTTCCAGGGTGAATCTTGTAAAATCTTCTATTTCATCATCATTAATTCCTTTCATCAGTACAGTATTAATCTTAATGGGAAGTAATCCTTCCTTAAAGGCGTAATCAATCCCTTTTAATACTCTCTCTAAATTTCCTCCCCGAGTAATTTTTCGGTATTTATTTTTCTGGAGGGAATCCAGGCTAACATTTACTCTGTTTAACCCCGCCATTTTCAATTTTTTAGCATACTCGGCTAAAAAAAATCCATTAGTAGTTAAAGATATATCTTCTAATTTTTCAATTTTTTTTAATTCCTTTATAAAATTTTCGACCCCTTTTCTTACTAAAGGTTCACCACCCGTAATTCTAACTTTAGTGATACCTAAGTCTACTGCCTCTTGAATAATTTCTATAATTTCTTCATACCTTAAAATTTCTTCATGAGGAATAAATTTAAATTGTTCTTCAGGTTGGCAATAAATACATCTATAATTACAACGGTCAGTAATAGAAACCCTTAAATAGGTAATTTTTCGCCCGAAACTATCCACCAATTGATTCATTCATTTATCACCTTTCCACCCTGAGAAAGGTCATATCCACCCAGACTCAAAGCTTTTTTCTTAAATTTATCTGATCTAATAATATTTAATAACCTTTGAATTTTTAAAGAAGAATAATACTCTTTGGGTATAATTATATCATATCTCTCTTTAGCTATTGGTATAAAATCTAAACCAAAGGTCTTAGCTGCCGACAAAATTCCCATTCCTACATCCACATTACCCTCCGCCACCGCAGAAGCTATCATCAAATGGGTATACTCTTCCTGGAAATAACCTTGAATATCTAAAGGATTAATACCTTTATTTTTTAATAAATAATCTAATAATATCCTGGTTCCCGACCCCTTCTGTCTGTTTATAAATTTGACATCTTCTCTGGTTAAATCAAGCAATTCTTTTATATTTTTTGGATTCCCCTTTTTTACCATCATCCCTTGCTCCCGATAAGCTAAATTCACTACCATTAATTCTTTCTGGGGAAGTATTCTCTTTAAATAAGGAAAATTATATTCTCCGCTTTCAGGATCCAAGAGATGAGCAGTAGCAAGATGAGTTCGATTCTGTTTTAAAGCGATTAATCCTCCCATACTACCTACATTAAATGAAACTAACCGATAATTAGGAAAATTATCCTGCAACTCATTTCTTAAAATATCTAAAATAAGATCATTACTACCCGTTACAATAATATTATTCATTATGGTATCCATATCCTTATAAAGTTCAGTATATACTTCTTCTTCGAGAGCTAAACCTTCTTTTAGTGAAGGAATACAAATTATGCCATCTGCTTCCACTAAGGAAGTTATTACCCCTGAACCTCGGGGTAAAGGATAAGCCATTATTTTTCCGGCAATATTCCCTAATCTCACTCTTAAAAACTCCTCATCTCCCAATCGAGAAACTACTTGGTGAGCCATTCGAGCTTTAACCTTTTGCCGTTTTGGTACAGGTAGATTTAATCTTTTAAATATTAAAGGTCTTAAAAACTGCTCAGCAGATATGATTGCAGAAACAGGATAACCGGGGAGACCAATTAAAGGGGTTTTATTAACAATTCCTAATATGGTTGGCTTCCCAGGCATAATGGCCACTCCGTGTACTAATACTTCCCCTATATCTTTAACAATTTCGGTAGTGAAATCTTTTGAACCGGCGGAGGAACCAGCGATAACCACGATAATGTCATTTTCAATAGTAGCCTCAAGCAAAACCTTCTTTAAATCACCAGGAATATCTTTAACAATTTCACAAACCTTAGCTTCTCCTCCCCATTCAGAGATTAAACCTTCAATCATTTTAGAATTATATTCGATAATTTTTCCAGGAGTGATTTTCTCTCCTAATTGAATCAATTCATCTCCTGTAGGGATAATTGCTACTTTGGGTTTTTGGCGCACTAAAAGGTGCCCTATCCCTCCACTCAATAAGGATCCAATATCTATGGGACGAATTAAATGATTAATAGGAATGAGTAACTGATTGGCTACTATATCTTCTCCAATATTACGTATATGCTGCCCAGGAGGAACTGGAGAAAATATTATAATTTCTTCAATACCTTCATCTTCTTCGTTCTTGATCAATTCATTAATATTTTCTTTGTTTAATTCTCTATGATTTGTTTCCTTGCTTACTGGATTAATATCTTCGATTTTTATCACTGCGTCAAATCCAAAAGGTATAGGATTACCAGTATTTATAAAATAAAAGTCTTTATTAATTCTTAATCTAAGAGGAGAAGATTCAGAGGCACCATAAGTATCTCTCGCTCTAACCACTATCCCATCCATAGCAGCGGCTTGATAATGTGGAGAAGATATTTTAGCAAAAATTGGTTCAGCTGTAACTCGTTTAAGAGAGTTTTCGGTTGAAACCTTCTCTCCTTTTGAAGGTTGATTAATTCCGAGATCTGTTAAAGCTCTATTAAATTTTTCTTGTGCCTTTTCTAAGGTCAATTTACTCAAATAAATATTTCTCTTCAAATCAGTTTCTCCCCCTTATTTAGTCTTTAGTGAATAGTTGTTAGTCGCTAGTATTAAAACAAGTTTTAGTTTACAGTTTTCAGTAAGTAGAGGCGTATTGCTATACACCCTTCTTACTGATGACTGGTTAACTAATCCTTAACTGGCAAACCGGGTAACCAGATAACTAATACATAAGAGATACGAGATACGAATAGGATTTTTCGCTTTTTAATTTAAGCTTTTGGCTCGATATATTAAAATAATTTGACCATTACTTTGTTACCTTTTTTTAGTCCTTCTATGTTTAATCCAATTTTTACTAAACCTGAAGCGTGAACCATTGTAGAGATTAATCCTGATTTTCCTAAAATCGGCTTAGCATAAAATTTACCATTCTCTTTCCACAAAACGACTCTAATATAGTCCTCCCGTCCAGGATCTGATACTACATTACAAATAAGTTCAGCCTCAATTTTTTGGTGAAAATCATCATTATAATCTCCTCCTTGTAACCAACTTATCAATGGTTGGACAAAGAGACTAAATATAATCATAGCTGAAACTGGATGACCTGGTAAGCCAAATATGGGTTTATTATCCACTATGGCAACTATAGTAGGTTTCCCTGGTTTTACAGATACACCATGAACCAACACTCCTGGCTTTCCTAATTTACTAAGGACCTCAAGAGTGATATCTCTAGTCCCCATCGAACTCCCTCCAGATATGATTACTACCTCTACTTTATCTTTTTCTATAGATTTTCTTATCTCTTGTTCGAGAAAATTGGCTTCATCTTTAACAATTCCGCTGTATATAGGAATCCCATTTGCCTTTTTTACACAAGCACCAAGAGTATAAGAATTTATATCTCTTACTTCTCCTATTTGTGGCTCATCCTGAGGAGGAATAACTTCATTACCCGTTGAAATAATCGCTACTCGAGGTTTCTTAAAAACCTTTACTTTTACCTTCCCTATCCCAGCCAATACTCCTATATCTTGGGGCCGTAATTTATGACCTTCTTTTAATAAGACCTCTCCCGCCTTTAGATCCTCATCTTCTCGTAATATATTCTCTCCTGGCGCAACTGGCTTCCGTAACTCAATAGTGGTATCATCAATCTTAGAAGTGTATTCCCACATTATTACTGCATTCGCACCTTCTGGTAACATTCCACCAGTAGAAATTTTTACTGCTTCTCCACGATTGATCTTAAGTTCGGGTCTTTTGCCCATTTTTATTTCTCCTATAAGTCTCAAATATGAAGGGAGACTCTCAGTCGCTCCAAAAGAATCCTCCGCCCTAAGAGCATAACCATCCATTGTTGAACGAGTAAAACCTGGTAGATTACAAGGAGGGATAATTTCTTCAGCCAAGACTCTATCCAGGGAATCTTTAATATCAATTATTTCTATATTGTTCTTTATAATCTCCTTTAAATTTAAATGATTCTTTAATTCTCTAATTACTTCTTGGGGGGTACTAACTTTAAATAAAGGTTTTGCCATATTAGCTATTCATCTCCTATTATTAATTGTTTAAACATGTTATTTTCCAAGATTATCAGGAGAGCAAACTCCCTCTGAAACCCCTATGTTTGCACAATGAATTGTGCCCTCGCCATATTATTGCCTAATTTCTCCTGTAGACACGATGCATCATGCCCTTACCTTACCATTTTGTCTACTTTTTTGGATTTCAATCATTATATTTTCTTAAAATTAATAAAGTTTTACTGCTGAAGCTTTAAAAGTTAAGTAAACTTTGCTTCCTAAATTGAGATTCATATCTTGAAATGATTCTCGGGTAATAATGGTTACTAAGTTGACACCTACATCTACTTCCAATTTTATTAAATGATTTTTCTCGGCAATCTTTATTATTCTCCCCGAAAATGAATTTCTGGCACTTGATTGAAACCGCTGATAAGACAAGATTATATCTTTGGGGTCGATATAAATATATGCCATTCCAACTTTTTCAGTCACTATAGCTATCTTTATATCTTTTGCAACTTTAAACCATTTTAAACCATCTTTTTCTATTATTTCTCCCCGAAGAATATTTTCTGGAACTTCTTTAATTATTTTGCCTTCTAAAAAAGATACTACCTCATCAGCTAAACGATAGGCCTGGGAAAGGTCATGAGTAGTAAATATTATAGTTGTTTTAGTCTCCTTATTTACTTTTTTAATAATTCTTTCTACTACATCTATATGTCTTTGGTCTATATTTGCAGTAGGTTCATCTAAAAAAAGAATTTTTGGTTCTATCACCAAAGCCCTGGCAATTACTACTCGCTGAGCTTCTCCCCCTGATAATTGATTAACTTTTCTCTTTTCAAAACCAGAGAGTCCTACCATACTTAAAGCATTTCTGACTCTATTTTGCTGAATTTTAGACGGTATTCCTCTTATTTTTAATCCATAAGCAATATTATCATAGACTGTGGAATGAAATAAGAAAGGATTCTGATTTACCAAAGTCATCTGTCGTCGAATTCCTAAAATATGATAATTTGACTTATAATTAATTTCTTGACCATAAAAAAATGTCTGACCTTCATCTGGATTCTCTAATAAATTTAAAATATTAAGCAAAGTAGTTTTGCCTGACCCATTTGGGCCTACAATGGCATAAATTTTACCCTCTTGAAAATCTAAACAATCAACATCTAATACTGTTTTATTATTATAGATCTTTTTTATATTTCTAATTTTAAGTATTGTTTTATTCATATTTTATATTTAAACTTTCTTACTTTGAAAATAATGTAGTAAAATATTTATGCTAAAAGCAATAAATAATAAAATAATTCCCAGAGCAATACCAAAACCAAACTCTCCTTTGGAAGTCTCGAGGGCAATGGCTGTGGTCATAACTCGAGTAGTCCCTCTAATATTCCCTCCCAACATCATAGCAGCTCCTACTTCAGCAATTATTCTTCCAAATCCAGTAATTACTGCAGCTATCACCGCATAGCGAGCTTCTTTAATCACTGTCCAGGCAGATTGAATTTCTGTTGCTCCCAGAGTCAAAGCAGTACTTCTCGCTCTTCTATCGATTCCCTGTATTGCTGAATGAGTAAGAGCAATAATAATAGGGGTAGCTAAAATAAATTGACCGATAATCATAGCAGAAGGAGTGTACAGTAAACCAAAGACTCCTAATGGCCCTCTGCGAGAAATTACAGAATAAACTATTAATCCTACCACTACTGTAGGTAGGGCTAACAGAGTATTCACTAAAGCTATAGTAAATTTCTTCCCCCAATAATCCTTTACCCCTATTAAAAATCCCAGGGGTATACCTAGAAACGAAGCCAGTATTATAGCAGTTAAAGAGATTCTTAGTGAAAGTAAGACTATATTAAATATTTCTCTATCTAAAGAAAAAATCAATTGAAAGGCTTTTCGTACTCCTTCGATAATAAAATCCAAAATAGCACCTCAATAAATAAATTCGTATCGGGTATTGCGTATAGAGTATAGCGTCAAAAACCAGTATCTCGTATGTATTAGTTATCCAGTTAACCAGTTTGCTAGTTAATTTAATTTATATATGTAGATAGAACTGCCCTAGATTCCTGCTCCCCGATCAGGCCGAAGGACATGTTACTGTTTTTCTATACGCTAAACGCTACCCCCTATACGCTAATTCTATGCTAATGACTATTCAATTGCCATTGGATAAAAAAGAATTTCTCCTTCTTTCTTATATTCTCCAATTATTTTCTGACCTTCCACTGAAGTTACCCAGGCAATTAATTGCATTGCTTCCATATATTTAACCTGGTTATAACGAGCGGGATTAACTGCCATTATGCCATAGGGATTAAAGAGTAGAGGATCTCCTTCGGAGAGAATAATTAAATCTATCTTACCCTTGTAGGCTAAAAATGTACCTCTATCACAAAGGACATAAGCTTGTCTTTCATCAGCAATCTGTAAAGTCACCCCCATCCCTTGCCCAATTTCCATATACCATTCCCCTTCTGGAGCAATTCCTGCCTTTTGCCATAAACTCTTTTCTTTTTTGTGAGTCCCAGAATCATCACCCCGAGAAACAAAATAAGCACCACAATTAGCAATCTTTTTTAAAACTAAAACTATATTGCTTTCATCCTTAATCTTCGCAGGGTCATCAGATGGTCCAAGGATAATAAAATCATTATACATAACATCTCTACGATTTACTCCAAAACCCTCTTCAATAAACTTATCTTCTGCTTCTCGAGCATGAACTAATATAACATCTACATCTCCATTTTCTCCTAATTTAATAGCTTTGCCTGTACCAACCGCAATAACATCAACCTTAATATTATATTTTTCTTCAAAAGGAGGCAACAAAACTCCCAGCAACCCTGAATTTTCTGTACTGGTAGTAGTGGCTAATTTTAGGTGAATAGGGCTGGCATAAACTGAATTAATTAATATCATACTAATGGCAAATAAAAATACTGCCTTAAAAATAATATTTCTTTTCATTGATTTTTCTTTCCTTTCTTTTAATTAAATTTAAAACCATTCAAACAAAAAAACCAACACTGTGTTTGGTGTTGGTTAATAAGTTTAACTCATAATATCAATCCTCCTTTCCAAACACGGGAGGAATAAGAGTTTCCTCTCATTCCCTATCGGCTAATCCACCATCATTTTTACTTTAGGTGTAATAGCTCGGAGAATATTTTTTTTATAAAAGAACGATAAGTAATAAATATTTTCAATTATTATAATATTTTTTCTTTATTTAAGCAAGAATAATTTGTATCTCGTGAATTGTATCTCGTAAAGAGTATTGTATAGCGTATAGAAAAAAGTTGCAAGGTGAGAGTTAATTGATACAGTTAACCAATTTGATTTTAATTCTTTAACGGTTATATGACAAATAAAA
>DOTB01000079.1 GCA_003513845.1 Candidatus Atribacteria bacterium
AAATAATTATGGACCATGATGGGAGCAAAGAGAACAAAACAATTAAACCAGGTTTATAAGCCACTTATTGAAGATGACAATATAAAAAACAATAGATTAATAGCCTGGAGGGAAATTAAAGAAGGGAAAGTCTATATCAAGGAAGATAAGAAAACAAGTTCTTCCATGAAATAATTATTAATTATAAATAATTATAAATGTTGATCTTTGTTTCATTTTGATGGTTAGAGTTAGTTAGAAATATTTGGATCATGGCTACTATAGATAGATAAGATAGATGGTAAATAGAAGAAAGCAATGAGAAGAAAAGATAAAGAGATAACAGATAGTAAAGAGATAAGGAAGATAATTGAGGATGCTGTCTATTGTAATGTGGCCATGTGCCAGAATAACAATCCCTATGTGGTACCTATGAATTTTGGATTTCACCAAGACTGCATCTACCTTCACTCAGTTAATGAAGGTTGGAAAATTGATATTTTAAAAGAAAATCCGCTAGTCTGTATTACCATAATTCAAAATGTACAATTCATTAAATCGCTTAATATTTGCCAGAGTAGTATGAAATATAACAGTATTCTTATTTTTGGAAAAGCGGAATTTATATTAGATCAGATAGAAAAGAAAAAAGCACTTGGTTTTATAGTAAGACATTATGATAAGAATATCGAAAAAGATGCTTTAGAATTTTCTAAATATGATTTGGATAAATTAACTCTTTTAAAAGTTAAGATTGAAAAAGTAACCGGTAAAAAGTCAGCATAATAATAAAAATTATAAAATTGATTATATTTATCAAATTTTAGAAATTAGATCATAATAATTGAAAAGGTGAGGTCATTTTCTGGCTGGTAATTAATAATTCTTCCGGGATAGGAAACTGGATAAGTCTTTCTCGGATAGCTGGCACAAAATATCTTTCTGTATAAAAGTGTTCTAGATCAATAATGTTCAGTCCCATTTCTTTGGCTTGCAATGCCTTATGATGATTTATATCTCCAGTAATAAAAAGATCCACCTGCTGGTCAATACATTGTTTTATTAATGAACCTCCGCTGCCAGTGCACAGAGCAATTTTTTGAATATTTTTGTTGTTTGCTCGGATAATTCTTAAATAGGGAATTTTCAGTTTCTTTTTTAAAATTTTGGCAAATTCTTCTAAAGTTTCTTCTGAATCTAATTTGGCTAACAGACCCAGACCTTCTCGAGGACTTAACACTAATTGATAAATATCATAAGCTGGTTCCTCATAAGGATGATTTTGGTGAAGGGCAGTGATGATGTTCTTAAGGTTTCTTTCGTAGAAAATAGTTTCCAATTTAATTTCTTTGACTGTTTCTCTTTCCCCCACCTTTCCCAGAAAAGGAGTGGCTCCTGTTAGTGGTCTAAAAGAACCTTGCCCGAAAAAAGAAAAGGAAGTTTCACTATAATTGCCAATTTGACCTGCTCCTGCTTGAAATAGTGCTTCTTGAAGGGTATGATGGTATTGTTCTGGAACATAGACTGCCAATTTATAAATTTTTTCTTTATCTGGTTGTAAAGTGCCAACTTTATTTAAACCAATTAATTTAGCTACATAGTCATTTAAACCATTTTCGGCTAAATCAAAATTAGTATGAAAGGCAATAAGATTAATATGATGATAAATTAATTGATAGATTAAGAGATTATCTTGCCTGGTAATTTGGGTAATAGGTTGGAAAAAGAGAGGATGATGAGAAAGAATAACATTACATCTTTTTTCCATGGCTTCCTGGATAATTTCTTCGGTAACATCCAGGCAGATTAATATTTTATGGATTTCTTCTTCCAGATTAGCAAATTGTACCCCACTATTATCAAAATTTTCCTGTAACATAAAAGGGGAAATCTGATTTAGATTGGAGATAAGCTCTCTTATTTTCATTGAAAGGCGACCTTTCTTTTTTAAATATTTTTTTGGTCTTCGCTGGTTAATGTATCTAACTCTCTTTTCAGTTCTCTAATATCCCGCCAGGTTAATTCTTTCGGGCTACCAGGGGTAGTCTCTTCATGTCTTAATAAATAACTGGGATGAAACATGGGGAAAATTTTAATTCCCCCCGTCCAGGAAAACCATTGTCCCCTTAGCCTGGAAATCGACTCTTCGCTATTTAAAAGAAATTTAGTAGGAACACTTCCCAGGGTGACAATAATCTTAGGATTGATAAGGGCTATTTGGCTTTCTAAATAGGGTAGGCAAATTTCTACTTCGCTTTTTAATGGATTTCGATTTTCAGGAGGCCTACATTTAACTATATTGGTGATAAAAACATTCTTTCTCTTAATTTGAACAGATTGGAGTATGCGAGTAAGTAATTGTCCAGCCCTGCCTATGAAAGGTCGTCCCTGCATATCTTCATCTCCTCCTGGAGCCTCTCCTACGAACATTACCAGACTATTATAATTACCCTCACCAGGGACGGCATTATGTCTGGTTTTAGATAAGGGGCACCTTTGACAATTTCTAATTACCTCAGCAATTTCATCCATGGTAAAAGATGTTATTGACATAAGTATTATTTGAAACTCCTCTTTAGGCTGGAAATTAAAATATATTCTTAATTTAAGATTAAGATAAAGAATTTATAGTATCGAATTTTTTTGAAATTGCGATATTATAAAATATAATTTAAATATAGTGGTAATCCATTTCTAATTTTAAATTCTATCATTACTGGGCCTGATAAACAAGTTAGTTAAACTTTACTTTGATATTACTATTTTCTATTAAATTTATGATATGATAATAATGAAAATATAGATATCAAAATTGATGAAGAAGTGATGAACTATGGTGAAGAATGTTGAAATTGCCAGAATCTTTGCTAACATTGCTAAGATCCTGAGTATGAAAGAGGAAAACAAATTTAAAATAAGGGCTTATGAACAGGTGGCTGCTACCATAGAAAACCTTCCCATGGAAGTGGAGACTATTTATAGAGCAGGGAAATTGAAGGAGATTCCAGGGGTAGGTGAGGCGATTGCTAAAAAAATTGGAGAATTGATTGAAACGGGAAAGTTAGAATATTATGAAAATCTGAAGCAAACCATTCCTTCCGGGGTACTGGAGTTATTAAATGTCCCTGAGGTGGG
>DOTB01000023.1 GCA_003513845.1 Candidatus Atribacteria bacterium
TGGTGCGTAAGATTTGTCCCTATTGTAAAAAAGAGGCAACCATTACTGATGAAATAAAGCTGATTATGGAAAAATTTAATATAAGCCCTGATGAAATAAAGTTATTCTATGGTGAAGGCTGTCCCCATTGTAAGCAAACAGGATATAAAGGCAGAACTGCTATCTTTGAATTAATGGTGATCAACGAATATATTCGCGAACTGATTTATAAGAACGCCCCTCTGGCTGAAATAAGAGAGACTGCTATTAAAAAAAATGGCATGATTACCTTAAAAGAAGATGGCTTACAAAAAGTCAGTAAAGGCATTACTACCTTAGAAGAAGTAATGCGCGCCACCACCACGTAAATAAGAGTATAACGTATACCGTATATCGTATAACGTAAAATAGGTTAAAAAATTAATTCAGTCAAAGGAATAAGTATGGTAGAAGATATAGATATTAAGGAAGAAACAAAGATACAAAACTTTCAAGACCTTCGAATTTGGCAAGAGGGTATTAAAGTTGTTAAAAAAATATATAGATTAACGCCTAGTTTTCCAAAAGAAGAGATGTATGGATTAGCATCCCAGATGAGGAGATGCGCAGTATCAATTCCTTCTAATATTGCTGAAGGATTTAAAAGATTTCATAATAATGAATTTAGACAATTTTTATATATTACTTTGGGTAGTTGTGCAGAATTAGAAACACAGTTACTTATTGCAGATGAACTTGACTATATAGATACGAAAAGCAAAGAAAATATTATAGAAGACCTGAACCATATTTCAAGAATGATTTATAATTTAATTAAAAGATTATAACCTGTTGGTATTATTATTTTTTTTATTTTTGCATAGTATTATATAGTAAAATTAATAGTAATATCAATATACTAACCCTCTTACTCTAAACCTCTCCCTTAGAAGGGAGAGGAAAGGTGAGGGTGATAATGAGGGGTTCTCAAGGGGAAGGATTCCCCTTGAATATCTTGAACGTTATACGATATACGTTATACGATATACGATAAAGGGGGGTGCAATTCCAAAATGGCTACATTTTCCTATAGAGCAAGAGATAATTCCGGACAGATTTATACCGGAACAATAGAAGGGGATAGTCGGGAAGCTGTTATTGACCGCTTGAGAGAGATGAAATATTTCATTATTTCCGTTGAGAAGAAAAGTAGCGGTTTGCTTTCCCAGGAAGTTACTTTCCTAAAGGGCATTAAGATAAGAGATCTGGCCATTTTTTATCGCCAGTTTGCTACTATGGTTAGTGCTGGCTTAACTTTAGTTAACTGTCTGGAAATTCTATCCAAACAAACTGAAAATAAACTTTTAGCAAAAAAGATTGAAGATATTAAAAAAAGGGTAGAGCAGGGTTCTACTCTGGCTGATGCCTTTGCCAGTCATCCAGAGACCTTTTCCAAGCTTTATATCAATATGATTAAGGCAGGAGAGGTTGGTGGTGTTCTGGATGATATTTTAAATCGAATGGCTACTTTAACAGAAAAAGAGTATGAACTTCGTCAAAAAGTAAAATCGGCCATGACTTACCCCGGATTTGTAATAGGGGCAGCAGTGGTAATGGCTATCTTTATGTTAGCCTTTATTCTTCCCCAATTTGTGGGAGTTTTCCAGCAATTCGGAGGCGAACTTCCCTTTTTAACCAGAATATTAGTTGCCTTTACTAAAATTTTTAACCGTTACTGGTATATCTTTTTTGCAGTTGTATTATTATTGGTTTTTTTATTTATTTCCTACAACCGTACCAAACAAGGTCATAAGAATATAGACCGCCTGAAATTAAAAATACCCATATTTGGTAACTTGACCCTTAAGACCTGTATTAACCGTTTTACCAGAACTCTAGGCACCTTAATCCGGAGTGGTGTCCCTATCATTCAATCCTTAAAAATTTCTGCCGAATCAGTAGGCAATGATATTATTGCTGAGGCAGTAATGCAAGCAGCAGATCGTATCAAAGAAGGACAAAGTATTTCCACACCGTTAGAGGAGAGCAAGGTTTTTCCACCTATGGTCACCCAGATGATATTAGTTGGTGAGGAAAGTGGAGAGCTGGAAACCATGTTGTTGAATGTTGCTCAATTTTATGATCAAGAAGTTGATCGGGCAGTGGAGCAGCTGACTTCGGTGATTGAACCGATTTTAATGGCTGTGGTGGCAGTGGGAGTAGGTGTGATGGTAATTGCTATGTATCTACCTATCTTTAGTATGGTTAATTTAATCCAATAAAGAAGGAGAAAAGGGGTATTAATAATTGAGTAAAAATGAAGTAGGAACAGAAACTGATGCTTCTAATGGTAACCATGATGAAAAAAACATTGAAGAACATCTGGATTTTTTAAGAGAGGTAGTTACCGAGTTTCAAAATTCTGGAGAAGCAGAGGAAGAGCTTTTAGAGGCTGGTTATATCGGGCTGTTAAATGCGGTAAATTTATACCAGGAACAACAAAATATCACCTTTCAGGAATATGCCAGACATCTAATCTCTGGCGAAATCCGCCATTATATCAGAGAAAAACACCGCAAAAACAAAGTCCCTGACTGGTTATCTTTAATGATGAATAAATTATTAAATCAGATGTTAACTGCTTATAGAAGACAATATAATAAATTTCCAGATTTTAGCGAGCTTTCGGAAATGCTGGGATTATCCCCGGAAATTCTCAAGGAAGCCTTAAAAGCACGTGAGGCAGTTCAAGAGGTATCCATTGACCAAAAGAGAAGAAATGAAGTTGATATTAAAGAACCTATTGATGTGTCCAAAATAAAAAGAGAAATTAAAAAGAGAGGACATGAAAAGTAACGGTGGAGTTTTAAATAAAATAAGTGACCAAACCATCAATAATTATAAGCCATTGGTTAAATCCATTGCCCGCAAATATATTAATTCTGGAGAGCCTATAGAGGATTTAGAACAGATTGCCTATTTAGGTTTGCTCAACGCCTTACAACTGTTCAATGAAAAAAAGGGGGTTAAATTTGAAACCTAT
>DOTB01000040.1 GCA_003513845.1 Candidatus Atribacteria bacterium
ATGAGGTACAAACAGGTTTCGGTCGAACCGGTAAAATGTTTGCTATTGAGCATTATGAGGTAGAACCTGATATTATGGCTATGGCCAAAGGTATTGCCGGAGGGTTTCCTTTAAGTGCTTTTATTACCAGAGATGAAATAGCCAGGTCTTTTAAACCCGGAGACCACTTATCAACCTTTGGAGGAAATCCAGTATCTTGTGCTGCGGCAATAGCCAATATTGATTTTTTGTTAGAGGAGAACATTCCGGAAAAAGCCTTAGCAAAGGGTGAGAATTTTATTCTTAAATTAAAAAATGAGTTAATGAAAAAATATGATTTAATTGGTGAGGTAAGAGGGAAGGGTTTAATGATTGGAATTGAGCTGGTGAAAGATAAAGAAAAAACACCCGCTGCAGAAGAAGCTGCGAAAATCAGGGAAATCTGCCGAGAAAATCATTTACTTATTGGAGTAGGTGGTGTTTACGGAAATGTGCTTAGGATACAACCACCTCTGGTTATTACCGAAGAACAATTAGAGAGGGCTTTAAGTATTTTAGATGAGGCATTTTCTAAAATAGATAAATAATAGAGCCCCACACAAATAATACTAATACGGGGAAAATAAAAATATTAGGTTAACTTTTATTTACAAAAAATCAAAAAAGGAGGATGAACGTCATGTGTTCAAAAATTTTAAGAATAAAGAAAGCAAAAAAATCTTACTTATTGCTGACAATATGTTCCATTTTTTTCTTGATTCTTGTCCAAACTAATTTTGCGAATGAAGTGGAAGAGCCACCTCTTCCCAAAGCCGAATTGCCGTTACTTATTACTACTGCTGGTCAGAGTCCTGGTGCTGTGTCTATTAGTGTAATATGCAAACGAAACAAAATTGAAAATGACTTTTTAAATTTGGCTACGGTAGAGGATTTGAATGCAAAAGAATATAAAACCTTAATTATTACCATGGGTACAAGTGGTAAAGGTATGGGGGCGGCAGGTATAGATATCAATTATGAATTAGACAGAATAGAAAAACTTATAGAGGAAGCAAGAAAAAAGAATATGCTTATTCTTGGATTTCACATTGAAGGTGAAGCAAGAAGAACTGGCCATTGCGAAGAATCCATAGATTTGGTAGCACCTCGTGTAGATTACCTGATTGTGAGAAGTGATGGCAACAAAGACGGTCGATTTACCGAGATAGCACAGACATATGGAATTCCCTTGAGAATCTTTAAAGAAAGTATAGAGCTCCATGATATACTTAAAGAAATATTTATAGATAAAGAATAATAATATTAAAGAATAAAACCAAGGAATTGATTAGTAAAAGATAGATATAGATATTTAACTTTACGTGGGAAATTAATTATATATAAAATTTTCATATAATATTTATTTAAATAAATTTTTAACTTGATCGTATTAAAAAGCTAAGGAGGCGGATTATGGTAATATAAATAATCATTGTTTGTCTATTAAGTGGGTAACTAAGAAAAAAATTAATAATTTTTGGAGGTTATTACAATGAAATTAAGGTCAAAAATTTTTACGGTAATGAGTTCAATTACTGTATTTTTAGCCGTAATGTGTATTAGTGGTTTTTGCTATTGCACTAATATAAATTTTGGTAAAGGTGCAACAGTTGATGGATCGGTCATAAACATAGGAGCTCAGGAAGGCTGGTGTAATCCTAATATCAAGGTTGTTCCCGGACAAACCTTTGAAAAAGGAGCAATGGCGCCAGTTTATATGAATAAATTTTACGAAGGCGCACCACTATCTGGAGAAACACCTGTAATAAAAGTTGGTGAAATACCTCAAGTTGAAAAAACATACACTTATTTTCACTCAGCATTTCCTTTTATGAATGAACACCAGGTTTTTATAAGTGATGAGCTCTTATGGGGTAGGCCTGAGCTAGAAAACCCCAATGGTATTATGGATACAGATCAGCTGATGGTATTCGCTTTGCAAAGAGCTAAAACCGCTAGAGAAGCTATTATGGTTGCAGGCAAACTTGCAGAAGAATATGGATATAGCTCTAATTATGGTGGACCAGAAGCCTGGTCCGTAACAGATCCGAATGAGGCTTGGTGGTTTGAAATCTTTGGTGGTGGAGCAGATTGGTATCCTGGTTGCGGTAGGCCTGGTGCAGTATGGGTAGCTCAAAGAGTTCCAGATGATCATGTTTCCTTTAATGTCAATCGTAGTAGAATAGGTGAAATTAACCTTGAAGATAAAGATAATTTTATGGGGTCTCCTAATGTATATACTCTTGCTGAAGAGATGGGGTGGTGGGATCCTAAATCGGGAGAGCCATTTATTTGGTATGAAGTGTATGCTGATGGGAGATCGTTGATTGGAAGCAATCCTGATCCTGAAATTGAACTTCGTGAATGGCGTATCGTCAGTCTTGTAGCACCATCTATGAATCCTGATCCTACTCAGAAAAGATGGCCTTTTTCGATTAAGCCTGATAAAAAATTATCGGTACAAGATATAATGGCTATACAGAAAGATTATTATGAGGGAACTGAATTTGATTTAACCAAAGGCCCGCTTGCTGGTCCATGGGGAAGTCCAGATCGTTTTGCAATGGAAGCAGTTCATCGTCCTCTCTCACACTGGTCTACAACATATCATTTGCTTACCCAAGCGAGAAGTTGGTTGCCTGATCCTATAGGTGGATTAATGTGGTTTGGTTGGGATAAGGCTGCCACAAGCGTCCAAATGCCAATATACTGTGGGATCACTGAGCTACCAGCTTCATTTGATAATCAGTCGCGGGATGTATTTCAGAGAGATAGTGCATTTTGGGCTTTTAACTTTGTAAGTAATTGGGCAAATCTCAACTACAAATATATGCTCAGAGATATAGTTGAAGCCAGAGAGTATTTGATGAACGATATGTTTGCCTTCCAGCCTGCTATCGAAGCTATTGCTCTTGAATTATATGAAAAGAACCCAGATTTAGCTCGTCGTTTTCTTACAGACTACAGCGTCAACACAGCTAATAAGGTAGTAGATTACTGGTGGGGTTTAGCTGATAGACTTATTGCCAAATATGTTGATGGTTCTGCAGTAGGAGAGCCTTCGCCAGTATATCCTGATAGTTGGCAAGAGGCAGAAAAAGAATTTCGTGAAGGGAAAAAGTAAACAACCTCTTTATTGGCTTTAAATAGTTTTGAAAAAAAATATTTAATAAATAAATTAGGAAGGATAAATCCTTAATCTTTTGATTAAGGATTTATCCTTCCTAAAATAAAAAATACTTATTTTACTCTATTAATACTTTGATACATTTGTTATAGATTAGATCTTATCTTAATTTTTAATAAACGGGGGCGATAAAGTGTTTACACAAACAAGCATAATATTGGGGATAATAGTTATTGTTTTCTTCTTAGCATTACAAGTATTTAAAATGTCTCCTGAATTATCGATGATTATTAGTGCTTTTGTAGGTGCATTAGTTGCAGGGTTTGGCTTGCCAATAAGGCATATTGTAGAGGGCACCTTTACCTACCTTGATATTATTCTTACTATTATTGCTGCGACACTCTTTATGAATATATTAGAAGATAGTAAAGCAATATCTTATATAGTTAGAAGTATAGTAACTAATTTTTACAAACAAAGGTTAATTCTATTAATTCTACTAATGTTAGTTTTATTATTACCTGGTGCTCTTACCGGAGCAGGTAGTGTATCAGTTCTTATTTCCGGTGGAATTGTAGCTACAGTTCTGTATTCAATGGGTATTCCTTTAGTTAACGTTACTGCAATAGTTTTTATTGGAGCTGCCCTAAGTGTGGTAACGCCTCCTGTTAATATCTACGCTATGATTATTAGCGGAGGAGTTAATATGCCTTATATCGGGTTTTTTGCTCCCCTTCTAATTCCCATACTTATTTTAGCGATTTTTACGGCTATCTTTCTAGGATGGAAAGGAAAACCTCTTGAATTAAATGAAATCCTGGGAAAATTACCCCCAGTTCCACCTAAAATGTATGGGTTCAAAGCTTATTTTCCTTTTATAGTTTTAATAGGTTTAATGGTAACTACTAGAATTTTTCCCCATACTTTTCCAATTTTAGGAATCCCTTTGATTTTTATTATCAGTTCTATAGCGGCGCTGATAGTTGTGTGGCTGAATGGACAAAAAATAAATATCCTCTTAATATCAAAAAATACTTTAAAGCAACTTTTTCCTCTTATTTCAACGTTAGTTGCTGTAGGTATTTTTGTCCAAATACTAACTTTAACTGGGGTTCGTGGCCTTTTGGTTGTTACTGTTCTTTCTCTTCCAATTTGGCTAGTTTATGTTGGATTAGCTTTTGCCTTGCCTATTGGCGAAGCCATTTTACTTTATGGTGTTGCAGCCGTTTTAGGAGTTCCTTTAATATTTTTATTTAATAATTCTTTAGGACTAGATCCAATTTTAGCTACGGTGGGAATTAGTTTAATTTGCCCATTAGGAGACGCTCTCCCTCCCACACGTATTATAGGTAGGTTAACTGTGGAGACATTAAATTATGAGGGATCCTATACAAGTTTTTTAAAAAAATGTGCTATCCCATGGATAGTCATTACAGTGGCAGGGATTTGTTTAATAATTTTTTCAAATTCTTTAAAATTCCTTTTAATTTAGTTTTTAGGTCATTGGTTGTTTAAAAAATGGAACTTATATTTAAAAATATAAATTTATGATGGAAAAAAGGGGGCTGAGTTTGATGATTACTTTTATTTACTATTTATTTTGTGCTTATATTGTTGCTTTGTTAATCTGGAACTATGTTGAGGAAAACAATATATATAATGAAATTCTCTATGCGTTTGTGTTGATGCCATTTTTATTAAGAGTTTTTCGAATAAATTGAAGAAGCTTGTATCAAAAAATCTATTTACTATCAACTTAGGAGGGCCATATGTCAAATAAAACCATAAGAAAAATAATAATAATTCTCTTTTCTATAATAATGATGATAGTTGCGGGGAGAGAATTTTTAATAAGACTAAATCAAAGAGAGCCCATTGTAAAAGGACCTGGGGTCACTACGATTGCTAAATTAAGTGATTACTTTGAAGATATAAAAGGAACTATTGGCGATACAGACGTCTATATAATGGATGGTGATGAAGAAGGAGGAACGGTGCTTATTATATCCGGCGGTCATCCTAATGAAATTTCCGGTGTATTAACGAATGTTTTATTTATAGAAAATGCCAATATTATAAAGGGAAGAGTATTACTTATTCCCTTTGCTAATAATAGTGGATTTACAGCAGGTCACCCTGGTGAAGCTTATCCTATGCGCTATACCATCAACACTGAATGGGGGAGTAGGTGGTTTAGATTTGGTGATCGTTGGACTAACCCCCTTCATCAATGGCCAGACCCAGAAGTTTATGTTCATTACCCTAGTGGTCAATCACTTTCTGGTTTTGATATCAGAAACTTAAATAGATGTTTTCCCGGTAGAGAAAATGGTACTTTAACTGAAAAAGTCGCTTTTGCAATTACCCAACTAATTAAGAAAGAAAAAGTGGATATGACTATTGATCTACATGAAGCCGAGCCTATGTATCCAGTTATTAATACCATTGTTGCTCACCAACGAGCTATGGATATTGCTGTTTTTGCAGAGATGAATTTAAGTGCTTATGAAGGAATAAGAATAGGTAAAGAACTTTCTCCAGAAAATTTGCATGGACTTACTCATAGAGAATTGGGGGATTATACAGATACTTTTGCTCTTTTAGCAGAAACATGTAATCCTATTCAGGATCCTTGTCGAGGACGAACAGACGAAAACCTATTATTAACAGGTAAAGATGACTTTATCTTAAAAGCAGGAAAATTAGGACTTTTGTTTGTTCCTTTTGACGAAAATGGTTCTCCAGTGGATGAAAGAGTCGGCCGTCACACTTCCACAGTTCTAGAGCTTATCAATTCTTTTTCAGAGTTATACCCTGACAAAGAAATTATTATTTCTAATGTACCAAGATACTCTGAAGTCATCGAGAAAGGTGTAGGACATTATTTATTAGAACCTGAAGGTAATTTATAGTTGGTTTTTAAAAAACGCTTTAACAACAAGTATATTGGAATTATTTTTAGGTAATAACAAAAATTAATTTATAAAACCAATATGCAATTTTATTAAAAGAGGTGGCGTAGAAGGAGCAAGAAGTATAAAAAATATCTCTACCTACCTTTTTGCTTTTTACTTTCTATTGTGTTTTTACAGTTAAAATAATTTTAAATGATAAAAATAAGAAGGGTGATATTTCAATGATTAACACAAAAGAAGCTAATGCACAAAATGTAAAATTATTAAAGAATTATGTAGGAGGGAAATGGATAGACCCTGAAAACAATGGTTATCTGGAGGTAGAAAATCCTGCTACTGGTGAGATATTAGCTAAAGTGCCACTTTCTACTATGGAAGCTACTAACGATGCTATTGAGGCAGCAGCCCGAGCTTATCCGGAATGGAGTGCTACCCCGGTAGCCAGAAGAGTTCGCTACCTCTTTGAGTTAAATGAGCTCCTCCGGGCGAATGAAGAGAAAATTTCCCGCACCCTTGTTGCTGAGATGGGTAAATCTATGACCGATGCCATTGCTGAAATGAAACGGGTCTATGAAAATAT
>DOTB01000072.1 GCA_003513845.1 Candidatus Atribacteria bacterium
GTTCTCGGTTTTAAGACAAAGTACTCATAAAATGATTTGGAAAATATGAAAATTTAAGATATAATTAATTATAAAAGTGGGTTATAGAAGAAAGGAGTTTTTAGTTTTCAGTTTATAGTTTTTAGATTAAAATACTCGCCTGTATCTAGTCGTCAGTATCTGGTTTATGGTTTTTAGTTTATAGTTATTAGATAAAGAAATAGGTAAAGAAATTATTAAGTTTAAAAATCAACTATTTATTTAAAGTAGGAAAATGTCGGATTATAAAAAATTAAAGGTCTGGAAATATGCGCATGAGCTAACGTTAGAAATATACCAAATAACAAAAAATTTTCCTAAAGAAGAAAAATATGGTATTGTTTCCCAAATAAGAAGAGCAGCTTCCTCCATATCAACAAATATAGTTGAAGGCTGTGGTCAAATTGATAATGGTAATTTAATTAGATTTTTAGGTATAGCAAAAGGTTCATCTTTTGAATTAGAATATTTAATATTATTAGTAAAAGATCTTGAATATCTAAAGGAAGAAGAGTATTCTAAACTTAACGAAAAGGTTGAACAATTAATAGGCATGATTACTAATTTAATCAAATCATTAAATACTAAAAAATAAAATTATTATAATTATAAATGAACATAATAGTATAATTTTATTTTGAAAATTTAAAAATTTTAAATAGATTTAATATTTTCATAATAATCACTAAAAACTAAAAACAATAAACTAAGAACTTTTAAAACGAGGTGAATAGAATATGTTTTTAAAGAAAAGATTATCTATTTTATTAACCATTATTTTTATCCTATCGATTGTGTTACCCCAGTTTGCCTTGGCACAAACAACACAAACACCACAAACAACAGTTTCGGATATAGCAGTTATTGAAGATCTTGCTCAAATTGAAATGCGCATTTATGGTGAAGTAAAAGACGATTCTTTATTAAATAGAGTAGAATTATTAGAAAAGGAACTGGTGGGTAGAACTTTGCCTGGAATTCTCAAAGATAGGGTAAAACAACTGAAAGATTTTATTGTTACTGGAACTCCCGAGGAGCCCTCCTTATCATTTAAAGTAAACTCTGCTCAATGGACTTTACAGGATAAGATTACCGATGACCCCCTTAAGGTGAAGATAGAGGAGCTGGAATTAACAATTTTTGGAGAACTCTCGGAAGAGGTACTGGCTATGCGGGCTGAGAGAATATTCAGCGTTTGCTTTCCTGAAGGTAAGCCAAATATTCAGGAAATCACTATTCCTGCTGGCACTTTAATTCCGGTGGTTTTACTGGAAAGTATTGGTTCTAAAAAGAGTGATGATGGTGATATTTTTGAATATCAAATTGCCGAGGATTTTGTTTATGCTGGTTCCATTATTGTGCCGAAAAATACCATTGCCAGAGGAGAAGTGCTGAAAGCCAAAAAGGCATCCATTTTACTGAAAAAGGGCAAATTAGAAGTTGATTTTAAATCTATTGAAGCACTGGATGGTACCAATATTCGGTTGGTTATGGGAGAGGCATCAGAAGAAGAAAATTCCAGGCTGGGCATTGCCATTGGCGCCAGTATTGCTGGGCTGATTATCCTTAGTAATCCTATAGGTTTGGTTGCTGGTGCTCTAATTCCTGGTAAAAATGTGACCTTAAAAGAAGGAACCAAAATATATTTAGAAGTTGCCAATGACACCAAAGTCCTCTCCTTAGTGCCAGTGTCATAAGGACAGTTCTTTTGCCACAGCCGTTAGCAGCAATATTTTTACAATGTCTCTCAAATCCTCTCCCTTAGAAGGGAGAGGTAAGGTGAGGGTGATGATGAGGGGTTTCAGGGGGCGCTTCCCCTGAATATCTCGTAACGGTATACGTTATACGTAATACGGTATACGATTCTGTCATTGCGATTTTGTCATTGCGAGAAGCAAAGTGACGAAGCAATCTCATTCACTTAATCCCGCAGGATTAATTGAAAGAAGTTTACAGTTGTCAGTTTACAGTTTTCAGACTAAGTAAGCTAATTCAGTAATGAGTAATCAGTAATAAGTAATAAGCAATAGGCAAACTAAATACCAGATACTAACGACCAACAACAAACGACTATATTTTAGTATCGGAATTTCAAAAAAATTCTGATACTATGAAATAAATACCCTTTTTAGATAAGAAATAATATATTTTATATTTTTACACCATCTCTCAAATCCTCTCCCTTAGAAGGGAGAGGTAAGGTGAGGGTGATGATGAGGGGTTTCAGGGGACGCTTCCCCTGAATATCTCGTAATGGTATACGATATACGTAATACGTTATACGATTTTGTCATTGCGATTTTGTCATTGCGAGGAGCCAAGCGACGAAGCAATCTCCTTCATTTACTCCCGCAGGATTTATAGAGGAAAGGTTTCCAGTTATCAGTTTACAGTTTTCATTATAATAAATAGAAGTGAGCAGAAATAATGCAGGGGGACAGTTTTACTTGATTAACTTCAAAGAAACTGTCCCCACTGACATCAAAAATATATTCTTACTTTAAATGGAAGTTGAGGCAAGTAATTCTAATATATATAATCTGTATATATTTCTACAGTATTATATCCTGAATAAATAGTTTGTTCTTTCCACCCCTCATACTTTTTATCTGTACTTCTCACATAGAATTCATGAAGCCCTATTGGAATATCGTAGAAGGTTTTTTCACTATTTGAATAGATGTCAACTTTTGGAGTTGTGCCTAAATATTGACCATCCATATAAACATCATATGAATAGTAATCATCCATTATTATTACTTTAACAGTTCCAGTTGTTGGTATTATGATATCGACACATCCAATTAATCCAATAGATAAGAGTGAAACAATCAAGATTAGTAAAATGGCATTCTTGAAAGTTATTCTTCTCATTAATTATTTCCTCCTTTTTTAAAATTCATTCATTAGCACATTTATTGTAAATTTTACTTAATAATATTTTAAAGGATTTAACATAATAATGCAAGCAGAAAATTTATATTACCTTTTTCGTTAATGGCAATCTCGTCCATTTATCTCCTCTTCTTTTTTATTTAATACTAGAAGATACAATAAAAAAATTTCATTACAGTTTATCAAAAAAGTATTTTAAATAACTCTTTTTTGACTTCTATTTTACTATTAATTATAATCAAGTTATAAAAGTAGTTATTTAT
>DOTB01000046.1:0-1023 GCA_003513845.1 Candidatus Atribacteria bacterium
GCCAATAATGGATAAGCCAGTCCTTCTTTCCGTTTTCGCTCCATTCGTAATTAGAGATAAAGCCAGTATCTTTAAGCTCTTTGTGGGCTGGATTCAATTGCCGTTTAGCATCTGAAAAATATTTATAGGGGATTAAGGGAAGAAGTTGACATAAGGTAGTATATTTAAAATGTATATCACAATCTTTTTTATGCTGGATACCATAAAACATTACCCCTAATATCTCATAGAGCCGGGAGGCAATTTTGCTTTTAAGACTTTGCCAATAAGCATAATCAATCGGTTTGGTATAGCGGGAGTTTAGACTCCCCAGATAGAGATCACTTAAAAATAAAAGATTAATTTCTGCCAAAGAACCATCCTCTAATTGCTCCCCTCTAAAGATAACCCCATCATAGAGGCTAAAAATACTTGAGGTCCATTCCTTTTTATCTTTAAGATAAAAGGCCTTTTCTGACTTAATGGCCGTAACTTTAATTCGTTCTAAAGCTCTTTTTACTTCCCGATAATTTTTCCCCCCCGAGGTAGTAATCCCCATTCTGTCACATAGATCGTAGATAGAAAAAGGGATGGGATTTTCTATTTTCCCTTTTTCTTGAAAGATTTCACTTAGAATTTGTTCTATGGCTTTGTGAACTTCCCGATCAAAAGGACCAGGGTAGCCGTATTTAGGGTTAGCCGAGACATTCCAAATTTTTTCTTTTTTAAGACCTTCTTCTTGTTTTATCTCTCTATATTCGGTTTCTAATCTTTTATCTTTTCTTTCTAAGGTAAAAAAAGGGAGTAATAATAAATTTACTTCAGATCTTATTGTTTTTGCTAAATCAATTTTTTTATTATTTATAGCAATTTCGGTAGTGGATTTGGGCTTAGTCTTTTTCATTTTTCTCTCCTTAAATTTTTAATGGTAACAACAACATCTTCTTGTTGTTGTTGTTATAATATGTTGAAATATGTTGAGGTTTTAGCAAACCCTTATCAAATAAGGGAAAATAGGCAATTTTCTCGTTTCAAAGTCCAGTA
>DOTB01000046.1:1192-18171 GCA_003513845.1 Candidatus Atribacteria bacterium
AGTCCAGTATTTCTCGTTTCAAACTACGGTATTTTGACCTAAAAAAATACTAATTAATTTTAATTACCCAACCTTCTTCTTTCCACTTGTTCCACTTTTTATCATCTATTCCGTCTACAAGCTTAATATCTTCTGGGGCTTTAAATCCCCCATGAGTTTCTCTATAATCAATTATATTTTGTGCAATTTTTTTACCTACTCCCCAAAGACAATCTAATTCTTCTAAAGAAGCAGCATTAATATTTATAATTTTATTACCTGATGAATTAGTACTTTCTGTGGTACTTTCTAATATTGGCGAGAATTCTTCTATATTTGCCTTACTAATTAATTCCTGGTATTTTTCTATACTATATTTATTATTCCATAAATTATTAAATTGGGTCTGATATTTTTCAATAACATTCTTATCATCTATTACTAATAAATTTTCATCATTCCTTTCTCCGGCAGAAGCAGTCCAATTATACGATCCTGTAATAACTATTTTGTTATCTATTACTGCAAATTTATTATGCATAATATAACTATTTGAACTTATTCTTACTTCTATGCCATTTTTTACAAAATAACGAGATTTACTATATTCAGCGGTAACTTGCGAATGATCCAAATATATTTTAATATCTACTCCTCTATCTTTTGCTCTAAGTATTGCCTGAGCTATTTCTCTATCAGTAAAGGTATACATCGCGATATTAATGGATTCTTTTGCATTATCTATATTTTCAATAATTATTGATTCTGGATCATCATAAAGAGAGAAATAAACCTCTACTTTAGCAAGAGCATTGAAAGAAAAAACAAATAATAAACTAATAAGTAATAGAAAGATGAAAGTAAATTTAGTTTGTTTTTTATAAATAAGAATATTCATAAAAAATCTCCCCTTTTAGTATATTTATAATTTTAATTAAGTGCTTCTTAATATTTAAAAAATTATTTTTTCTCTAGTATCGGATAATCTCCGCTTAAATATTTTTTAAGATTCTCTTCGGTGATATACCATCTGCCGGTAATTTTTTGCACTTTAATTTTCCCTTCTCTAAAATAAGCTCTTATAGTAGGCTTAGTGCTTTTCAACATCTCGGCAACTTCATCCACATTATATAATTTTAATCCACTTACTTCTAAAGGCATTTTTTCTCCTCCTGTCTATTAAAAAGCTATTTTGATTGATATTTTGACGTCTTGACGCTAAAACGCTAAAGCGTCAAATATGTTAGTATATTAAAATAAAATATACTATTGATCTTCCTAATAGAAAGAGCACAATAGATTCCCATCAATAATCTTCATTAATGAAACGTTTGAGATTTTCTTCTGTTATATGCCATTTACCATTTATTTTTCTTCCTTTTAGTTTGCCTTCTCTAAAATAGGCCCTTATGGTTGCTTCCGTACTTTTTAGCATATCAGCTACTTCTTTCACATCATACACTTTTAC
The DNA here is from genome assembly GCA_003513845.1 of Candidatus Atribacteria bacterium. Classification (GTDB taxonomy): domain Bacteria; phylum Atribacterota; class Phoenicimicrobiia; order Phoenicimicrobiales; family Phoenicimicrobiaceae; genus Phoenicimicrobium; species Phoenicimicrobium oleiphilum. Next base: position 2,640 of record DOTB01000046.1, read on the forward strand.
TCCACTCACTATTAAGGGCATAGTATTCCTCCTATTATATTTATATTTAAGAATTAAAATGACTTGATTGACGTTTTAGCGTCATGACGTCAAAGCGTTTTGACGCTTTAGCGTTTTGACGTCTTGACGCTTTGACGCTAAAACGCTTTGACGTCAAATATGTTCGTTAATTAATTTTTCTATTACTGCACTGAGCTGCATTTCATTTGCGGCAGCATAGACCCGTAGCTTCTTAGATTGTTCCAAAGTAAGATAAATAGTGTGTTTTTTCTTAATTGACGTCTTGACGCTTTGACGCTTTGACGCTTTAGCGTTTTGACGTCTTGACGCTTTGACGTCAAAACGCTTTGACGTCAAAGCGTCAACATCATCCTTTTTATCTTCTTTTTTCTTTTCCTTTCTGGTATCCTGAATCCAATCCAGCGAAGCATCCTGGAAAGGATCTGAACCCAACCTTTCTTTTTTTGTCATCTAATTAACCTCTTTTAATAATTTCCTGACAAAGGTTTAGATAATCTTTAGCACCATAACTGTTTGCTTTATATTCAAAAATCGTCTGGCCAAAACTGGGAGCCTCTGCTAGGGATACATTATCCCTGATTAAGGTTTTGAAAAAGCGACTGCCGAAGTAATTTTCGATTTTTTCCACAACTTCTTTATTAAGATTTTTTCTATGATCAAATCTGGTAGCAATAATGCCAGTGATTTCAATATCTTTATTCAGTCTTTTTTTGACAATATCAATGGTAGCAAGAAGCTTGCTCATGCCCTGTAAAGCCAGAAATTCGGTCTGTAAGGGAATATAAACCTCCTGAGTAGTAGTAAGGGCATTAAGGGTAAGTAATCCCAGGCTGGGTGGGCAGTCAATCAACATATAATCATAATGGTATATTCCCTCCAGGGCTTCTTTTAATAAAAATTCTCTACCTGCTATACCAGAAAACTCAATTTCTGCTCCGGAAAGTTCCAGAGAAGAGGGGATAAGGTCAATACCATTTCTATTTATAATAGCCTTCTGAGCCTTACAATTGCCTTTAAGCAGCTCATAAACAGTATTTTCAAGGTTGTGTGCCTCAATACCCAGGCTGTAGGTGAGATGGGCTTGGGGATCAAGATCAATCAATAAAACCTTTTTAGCCAAGATACACAACCCCGCACCGATATTCATGGTGCAGGTAGTTTTCCCCACTCCGCCTTTTTGATTAATAAAAGCAATTTTTTTCATAATAAATTTATATTTACCTACATCATTTTACATTGATAATATATTAGCATATAATAATTGATATTGGAAGATGTTTTATGGTTATTATAAAAAAATATTTTAACTTACGGGGTAATGTTTATGTATAAGTTAGATGAAGAAACGAAAAGTATTATAGAAAATGCTAAAACATTAATGATAAGAGAAGCTAAAAATATAAAATACCTTTTAGAAGAAATTGGAAATAAAAATGATACCACTGCTAAAGTTATAGGAGCAAATGTTTTTGCTGTAGGTTCTGAAATGTTAGTTTTACAAATATTAGAAAACCTTAGCAATAGTTTCTTGTTAATATCAACTATTGGCCTTAGAACTTTACTTGAAAATTATATAAATGTTCACTATATTTACCATCATCCAGACCATCCAAAGGATATAGAATGGGCAGAAAACCAATGTAAAGACTATATAAAAAGGTCCATAGATCCCCGTTCTCAAAAGAGTAGGCTTGGAGAAAAATCCCTTTATCAAAGAGCAAAAATAATACGGTTTGAAGAACTATATACACATGTTTATTCAGATTTATGTAATTATTCACATTTTTTAGCCGGCAGCCTTGATAGCACAGTCATTCCGTTTTACTTCAAAGGCAAAACAATAGAAACTGCTATTTATACAATTACATTCTACCAAGATATTTTAATAGCTATATCATCGTTTTACGGAACTTCCTTTGACATATTTATTGATGATCTTTTGCTTTTTAAAAGAAAAGGCCAAAACATTCTGTCAAATATAAATGGGAGGGAAGAATATAGAAAATTCAAAGAAAAAATTAAAAATCTATCAAAATAAAAATGGTACAGGAGTACTTTTTTTGCATTAAAAGCAGGATCTGATAAAAATTGCATCAATTTTCCTTATATGGCATCAGTTTTAGCAAATTTGCAAGATATAGAAGAAAAAAATATTACTGCAACAAAAATATATAAATGGGCATTATTTATTGCTGTAATATCAGTGATGATATCATTATGTTCTAATTATAAATATAATTTAAATGCCATCATTCAATGGGTAATAGGTAGCTCGATGTAAGTAGGCTAATGATTATTTGTTGTATTTGACATATTAATTTATTATCCTTAAAAAAGTTATAGTAATAATTGCTGCAGTAAATACTCTCTTTTTTGCCTGGAATGAAAGATAAACCCTAAAAAATAACTATCAGGAGGAAATTGGTGTCGGATATAAATAAACGAGATAGAGAACGAATTATTGAAATATTGGGAAAAGGAGACGAAGAGATCGGAGAGCCCTCTGATGAGAACAAAGCTAAATATAAAGCAGCTAAAAAACATTTTAATATACTCAATCAACAACAAAATGAAATTAAATACTTCTTTAACTTTTTAACACCAGAGGACTATGATTATTATTTTAATCATTTGAAGAATGGCAATTACAATTTTAGTTAAAAAATTGATGCAGAACTAGAAAAAAACGGAACGTGAGTACAGGGATAAAAAGTAGTTCTATTGGTATATTTTTTCATTATACATTTCCCTTTGATCTAATTTTTAGAATATCTAGATTATCTCCGTAATAAAGCGTGTTCATATCTTATTGCCTCTCCAAAAATAAGCCTATTTTTTATCTTCAAATAGTTTTTATATTCAAAGAAGAATACACAAACTACAGTACAAATCCATATATGCCAAGTTTGGCCCCAATCAAAAGGTTTGTGCAATATAATTGAATAATCACCACGCGCAAACCGGTCTGTTACACGACCTTCTCCTGGCCTAAAATGCTGGTATTCATTTGTGATATTATATGCAATACTTAAGGCAATAAAGAAAATTGCGAGTGGTACAATAATCGCTAAAAATATCTTCTGCTTTTTATTTATATTCCCGGGGAATTTATCCCATATACCCCTTGCCTTTTTAATAATTTTCTTTTTCTTTGATTCTTTCTTTTGCCTCTTTTCGTTATTCTTTTTTTCGGTTTTTACAATCGCTATCTCTTTATTTTGACTATTATTAGTAATATTATACAGAGGTTCATTACATTCTTTACAAAATCTGGCATCTTCTTCATTTTCAGTTTCACATAATGGACATATCTTTTTCATTTAAACACCCCTCATATTTATTTACCCACTCTGTATATGACAAAATAAGCCACTATTTAAAACATTTCTCTTTTTATGTCCCTCTTTATCCTTATAAACAAACTTTCTTTTCTATATTATTAATCTCTTCTTGGCTAATGCCGATATATCTTTTAGTGACAGCATTGGAGCTGTGGCCAAGTTTTTCGGAAATTAATTCTATAGGGATCCCGAAGTTTTTCCGGGAATGATAGCCCCAGGTTTTTCTTAAAGTATGAGTGCCGTAATTTGACGGATCAAGCCCCACTGCCTCTATCCATTTTTTGATCAAGGTCCATGCCCTGATCCGGTCTAACCTCTGTCCGGTCTGTGTCTTGAAGAGATAGTCTTCAGGATCCGGAAACTTCTCCTGCTCAAAATATTTTTCCAGTGCCTTTTTGACAGAGTCATTAATTAATATTTTTAATTCTCTTTTGGTTTTGCTGGTCCTGATTTTAAAATGGTCTTTTATTTCTCCTTGGGCATTTAATACATCTTTTACCCGGAGCGATAATAAATCGGAAATTCTTAAGGCGGAATTAATTCCGAAGACAAAAAGCAGGTAATCTCTTGCCCGATATTTTTCGTTATATTGATCGCCTAATATGTGTTGTTTGATGGCATAAATCTTTTGCTGGTTCCTGATCGGCTCTACATTATTCATTATTTCTCACAATCCTTATATAACATTTTTATCATAATATATCATATTGTTATGCAAATGTAAGTATTATTTTTAAATTATTTACATTAATTGAATAAAAGTGAAGATATAAAAGGGGTAGAAGGATTTTTACAGATTCTATCCAATGAATAACACAATACATATTGTGTTATGCGAATATAATGCCTTATTTCTTTATCCTGGATAAAATGAATGGTAATACCTTATTATCTATAAAATTTTTCAAATATGGGGATATATTGAGGCTGTTAATCATGAATTGGCTTTTTTCTTTTCCCTATTATCTATTTCTAATAAAAAATCAAGGAGGCGAGTCATATTCTCTGTAATTTCTATGGCATCCTTTTTAGATAATTTTTTTGAAAAATAAGGTTGTTAAGTTTTGATTGTGTGATTAATAAATTGTTCTGAATATTTAATCATGATATTTACTTAGTAAAAAATAATAATATTAATGGATTTTTATTTGAGATGATCGCTGGCAAATCTTTTTACCCATCCTATCATATCTTTAACGTCTGAGGTACTAAACTGATTGAAATTAGCATGATCAGCATTGTTGCGGATATCTGCCTTGGCAGTAATCTCTTTTTGTGTAAGTTTGGTGTATGCACTATCTTTTACTAAAAAGTCATTTAACATGTTTATGTTAGTTTTTACCGGGTAGGAAATATTACGTTTATCACACATTTTTCTTAGTGTGTCCTCTAATACAGCTCCGGTTAAAGAAGCAGCTGGAACATAATAACCTTCCTCTAATAGTACTTCGGCTTGTTCTATAAAATCACCTAACAAATCTGCTTGCAACATAGCTCGCATATCAAACAGAAAATCATCTGTAAAGTCTCGGTATGCTGCCTCCACTACTCCATAACATAAATTGAAATAAAAGCTATTATTAGCGGTGGTTTTATTTTCGGCTATACGTCTTAACTGCTGATAATGTTCGCTATCTTCGCCACACACTTTTTTTATCAGATTCAGACTTTCAGTACGAAATCGAAGATATTCATTACCTGGAGGAAATTTATGCCAACTATCACCAGTCCAGCCATATCTTTGAAAAACTTGTTTACCTTCTTCAAGTAGCTTTTTAAATTTATTATTGGTCTTTTCCTTTAAATCCATAAATCATTTCCTATAAAAGTTGTATGTTATTTCTTCTTTTCCTCATCTGCATTTTTCTGTGTTTCTATATGCCTAAATGGATTATTGTCTGATTGATCAGCATCAGCAGAATTTGCATTTGAATCTGCTTCATCAGCATCAGCAATATTTTGCATAAGAGGTTTTTGTTCACCTAAATGTTTTTCTAAATATTTTTTATTTTTTCCCATATATCATAAAACTCCTAATTTAGATAATAATAATGATAGAGATGATAAAATCAGCAAAATAAAAGATATTTTTGTAAATAAAGCTTTTTTATACAATAAACTTTTAGCACTGGAATAGCTCTCTTGTAAATGTAAATGTTTGTAATTAAGATATTTTCCCCAATTATTCGGCTCTTTAGTAACAAAAATTCTATGGAGATCAGTGTGAATATTTACTTGCTTGGCAGATATATTCCATAAAGCAATGCCTACTGATGATAGTAACAATAATATAAATGGATATATCTGCAAAAAAGAAAGTTTATCAATATAGTTAAAAGCTATTCCAAATAGTACTCCAGCAAACCCTATAACTAATGATGATTTAGTTGTTTCATTATCAATGCTTATTATAGTATCCCTGAGATCCTGTTCTTGGATCTTTATAGCGTCTTCTTCAATTTTTATTAAATCGTTGTTATTGGAATTATTCATCCTTTTTCAAATTTACTCTTTCAATATATAATTGTCAATATATAGCATTAACATTAAAGCACTTATCCACACAATAACCTGATATTGTGAATAAATCAGGAGTTATTAGGATTTATATAGGTTTAAAGATTGTTTTTTACCATTAAATGGCTGAATACTGGATATTTATGGGGAACATGGAAATCATCTTTAATTATAGCCCTTTTAAGCGCTTATTTTAGGCCAAGATGACCTATAACCCTTATTACCATAAATAAGCCTCATATTGGCAAAATTAGAAAGCCGGCCCCAAAGGCGCCGGTAAGGCTTATCTATTAAGACTTTCGGTTAGTGCTGGCCACATAAACCCGTAGATCATTGAGAGAATGATTGATTTCCTTGATCTCAGAGGTAATATTGCGGGAAAATTCCTTCTGATTCTTGACGATTTCATTAATAAAATACTCTAATTTGTAGACCAAATATATGGATAAAACCAAAGGAAAGCCGTTATTGGCAACGAGTTTTAAGATGTATTCGATATCCATCTGGCTACCCTTCCCACCTCGTATAATTATAACGGATATCCAAATGACAGAAAGTGTCATATAAGCCCAGCCCTAAAAACCCGACCTCTTCAGCATAGGCCAAAAGCTCAGCAGGTGCCACCCCTGGAACCCTCACATCGGCAGCCATACCATAGAGATGATAGCTTTCTGGAACTCCTCCTACCTTCTGGTTGTATTCCACGCAACGATAGCCGGAATTGACTATGATAGGCTTATCCCCTATCTTCTTACGCAGGATCTCCAGCATATCCACCAGCCGAAAATCGATCATTACCCGCTTACAGCAGGGGCATTCAAATTCAGACAATATAAAATTCCTCGATATCCTGATATGGTTTTTAGGGCTCTTTAACATCACTAAAACCCAAACAGAATACGTAGACACAAGACCAGAATATCATCCACTGGATTGGAAGTATGCTGGGCCCTCTCTTCCAGATCAGTCAAGAAGGCCTTGATCTGATTACGGATCTCTGGACTGGCCCCACTTATGACCTTTACTATCATTTGATAGACTATATTTAACATTACCATTTACCTCACTTTTATCTTTTGAATAATTCCGGTGGCCCACTGGCCGGAAGGAGGAAAAAATAAAAAAGCCATCCGCTTTAGTAGGCCACCGGGTATAAACTAAAATAAGAACAATAAATTAACCAACATCCATTACATCGGTACTGGAGTATTCCACAATACGGGCATTGACCTTCTCAACCAGATCATTACCTTTGTTGTGGAAGATATTTTTGGCTATAATGGTATCCATAACTGCCTCAATGGCGGCATCCTGAGCTGCCAAATCAACATAGTCACCATCCTCTAAATTCTTGGGATTGTTCAGTATGAAATTCTTTTTATTTCCTTCACTATCGGCAAACTGCAGATAGAGCCTCTTGTAACTGCTAACTTCACCCACCTCGGTTGCCATCTTTTTCACCACCTTTCTCTTTTAAATTGATTACCTTTAACTAGTTAACTCAAAGTTTTTGGTCAGTTCGATACTGTCCAGGCTGTCTTTTTGTAGGCTGACCAGCTGAGTAGCCACATCAAAGATATCCTGCTCGGCTGCTGATTCTTTCACATTGTTGAAATAGGTTCTCTTGATGATGGGCTTACCTGATTCCGGATCCGTTCCGGTAACCAGATTAAGCTGTAATCTGCTATCATAAGGAATAACAACAACTGGCATAACAAGACCCCCTTTCATAATAATTTACTTTAATAAGTATATCATATAATAACATTAATGTAAAGTAAACTATAATAGTATATTGTAAAATTACTAAATATTATTTATTGGATATTTAATATAATTTATAGATATAAACATAACGCAATATAATAAAACAAATTAGATTATAAAATGTAATAATAGTTTATAACACTACCTTACATTACAATAAATTTATATATACTACTATACCATATAATAAGATAGTATACCTTATTAAATGATAAAGAAATAATAAACCTTAATAGAACACAGGGGCAAGACAGCACTGATGTGCTGCCATCATATCTCCCGCATTACATATTACATAAGACAGTATTATCGCTGGCCTTTGGATAAGAACTATAAGCTCCAGCATTAATTAGATATATGGAGTAGTTGTATTCTTCTATATGGTTATGGTGGCCTGCGGGAGATATGATGCGTATAGGCAGGTAGCAGGTAAGCATACCTGCCTATACGCCTTGCCCCTGTAGTAGAAATGAGGGCTAAAAAAAGAATGACGATTGTGCGGATTTGGGCTTTTATTTCAAGCGGGAAAATACCCAGCTTCAAACTCAGGGCAAACGTTTGTTTTGGTCATGTAGTCGTGCACTACTTTATTCTTACCTTGTAGTTAAAATTGCGGGCAATATTATTACAAGGTCAGAAAAAAGAATGTGCACTCCGGGGAGTTGATATGTTGGCAAAAGCAAGAAAAGAACAGATAATATTTTTATCTTTATATAGATATTCCGTAAATATTGTTTTGATATTGTGGTTTTATATATATTGGTATGTTATATTAATATATAATACACTGAAGGAAACAAGGGGGCAACGGTTCTCTGTGTGATAACAAATATCAATAATAAATTAAAATTTTTGGAGGTTTCAAGTAATTATGAATAAAAAATTAATTAGCTCTTTTCTCATTTTGTTGTTTGCTTTATTGTTTATTGGATGTAGTGGTGTTCAGAAAACTGCGGATTTAGATCTTTCTTTTGATCCAAATCCTGCCCCATATGACTTTGGAACAAATAGCTGGCCCTTTACAATTACAGTGACTGAACAAAATGGAGTTGGTGTTACTTTAACCGAATTTACACTTAAAACATATAACAATAATAATCAGCTATTAAGCACAGATGTTTTTGATTCTGAGGAAATTATTGATAGGTTTGATACAAATTATGTTTCAGCATTTTCTTCCATAGATCATGATTTGGCCCGTAGCAATACTACCTCCGGTATCAAATATGCAATCATTTCAGTTGATGGTGTAGATGATAATAATGTTCCTGTTTCCGCAGAAGCTAGAATAGATTTTCTGCCTTTTCTTTAAAAAAACACTGTAAAACAGGCATAATTTATGGCAAGGGGGGATGAATTTTCCTCTTGCCATAAATTATGTACATCCTCTGATTGCATATCTTCAGGTAAAATAAATCAAAAATGGATTTCTTTTTGAGGTATTTTACTGAAGTTATGCTCCTGGTAAGTTTGTCTTTAACAAAGCATTTCTTTTTTCAAGTCAGGGTGTTTTCCTGTTTTGAAAAAAGTAATGCTCTTTCTCTTCGGCAATTCTCCCGTCAACCGGGTATTTCTGGCCTGGTAGGTGTATTGCCTCTTCTTTCTCTTTGGTTTTTCTTATTCCCGCTCCTATACCAAGCATGTCACTCAACTGCCCTTTACCATTTATACTTGAGTATCTTTTACAAAGGGCAGTTGATTGAGATGCGCACCATAAAAAACAATAAAATGAGATAAGACGAAAACATCATGCTCTGATATGATTTATTGAAAATAAATCATTTGAGAGCATGATTTGAAATGACGAAAGAGCAGAAGGCGAATCGATATTAACCTTCATAGTGGAGAAGCCTATCGGCGGAGAGAATAGGCACGCACTCTGTGGCGCCACACCGAATAGGTATGAGGTGTGCCTCACGCCACAGAGTATAATTTAGTTTACATAACTAAGCATTATCGTTGACCTTTTCTATGCCCTCCCCTATACTTGATAAAAGGTCCGATAGTGGCGAGTTATGTAAGCTAAATTATTCTTGCGTGCCGTCGTTCGTCTTGCAGTTATCATATAGAGATCAACTTGGATTGTAAAAATCGGCTCAAATGCAAAAGAGGGTTATGAGGATAAGATCGGTTCTCAGATAGAGAAAGAGAGACAATGAAAAGAAGATGGTACCATTTAAATGCCAATACCTAATCTAAGCCAGTATAGTAGTCGCCTTTTTCCTTCGGAAACCGTTGAAAAATATAAAATTTACCCCTTAAAAAGTGAAGGGTTTTTGGTACTTTTCAGTTATAGAGAGAATCATCAAGAATATCTTTTTCTTTTAATGCCTGAATTGCCTTTTTCACCGTATTATAATTCATCTTTGCCACATTTGCTATTCGATTTATGGAGGGATTTTCTCCATCAAAGACAGTTCCTAATAGACAGGCAATACCCCGTTGGGTGTTGGTTAACTCTGGCAATAACCTTAGGCTTCTAATGAGAATATTGCTATCTCCTAATCGACCGACTCTAAACCGATAGGAACAGTTTTCACAACAGACATAGAGAAGTTTCTCTCTGATACTACTACAACTATAATGATAAGCCTTGCGAAATATTTTATTTAATTCTCTCTCCGGTAAAGGATTGCTCAGGGAATTGTTCTTTCTGGTTACTATATTTTGGGCATGCTCTTTACTATTTTTATTTTGCAGCAAAAGATTATAAAGAATAAACAAGCTATTATCGCGCTCCCCCTCTTTGAGCTCTCTCCTTAGGATCTGACGGATACAGTCTACCTGGTATCCATGATATCTTGGTATCTTAAATGGGATAGCATTATGCTCAAAATTACCCTTATTACTTATCTCTCTAAGTAATATTTCAGGAATGGGCAATATTTTACTTAAGGGAACCTCATAGGTATAGCGATGATTTCTTATTACCGATGGGGGAGCGACAATATAATTACCGTTGCTCTTTAGCTCAATTCTCCTACCAAAGAGACTGCCAACACTTGTGGTATATTTCCCATTTCCATTTAGTTTAAAATAATAATGGTATCCCCTTCTGGTTTTTACTCGAGTGGTTTCCTTAAGTTGAGGTACTCTTTCTTTAAGCTTGGGCAAAAAACCAAGTTCATCAACATCAACCACTGCCAGTTGACTGATGTAGCCGGTAACAATCCCAATATTAGGGGTATTAAATTGAGCCTGCCACCTTACAATTTCATTGATGGTTGCTCTTTGGTACTGATATTGCTTCCAGTAGATATAAGGTCTTTTCTCATGATCAATCGGTATCAGGCTATACCCATTTTCTAAATATTCTTGGATAATATTGTTGTGAATATGACTCAAATCTTTGCTGGGCTCGGAAGAAAGCCCAGGCAAATGCAAAGACCCCAACCATGCCCTTACAGCCTTTCTGCTACATTTAATATTACAATTAATATTACAATCCTGCTGCGATGATAGTGCAATTTCAGGAAAATATTACCGTATAGCAAAACAACCGATTTGAATAATAAATAAATGAAAAATATAGGTCAGAGTACCAATAAGCAGTCATATAAAAAAAGGGAGTGCAATTTGGTAATCACACTCCCACAAACAATATAAAGACATTATAACACAATAAATGGCTAAGACATAGAAAAACATATAAAAAGTTTATAGAAAGTTGAAATAAACTATCTAATTCGTTGAACCGTCCCCTGTTCTAGATGATTATAGCACCTTCATATTTTATTCAAAGTGACCTTGCTATACTTTTAATTTACTAAAAATGAAAAATAACTATTTTATCAATAATAAAGATTTGACCCCCTTTTCCCTTTCTGATGGCCCCTTTTGCTTTATTTATTTGTTTTACTATTAATTTTTACAGAAGGAGACTTTATTTTGTTAAACTTCAAAATAATACTGATTTTTTTTATTAAATTTTTAAGCCAGACATCTCCATAAAAATTATTTCAATAAATTCTTAAATACCTCAAGCACGGCCAATAAACTTTCTTCTCTTAAAGATTTATAGTATTCTGGTTTGTGTATTGGTTTATCAACTTTTCTTTCGCCCTCAAGCACGGTAATTATATTCAAATCAATATCAAAATATGAAAGCAAAGTATGTGTTGAAGGACTGCCATATTTAATATGGTTGGCAGTAGAGTAATCACCGCCAAGTTGACTTTCTAGTTGGAATAAGACAAAGGCAAGGTCGGGAAAAACTTGTTTGAATAGCGTAAAATCAACTAAAATTCTTTTTAACATCGCATTTTCTGTATATGCCTTACACTCCATCGCAATTTTAAATTTTCCATCAACATGTACATGAACATCTGTTCTCAAAGGATAGTAAAAATCCTTAATATGGTCCTTTATAAATTTCTTTACTTCTGGGCTTTTAACCCGCTCAATGTATTCTTTCTTAATCGGGATTTTTACTGTTTCTTTTCTAAGAGATAATTTAGCAGGGTTTCTTCCTAATTCCTTCCACGCTATTTCAATTAAACTTTTCGCCAAACTCTCAACAAGCATTCCCTTACCGGCTCTAATAACTCCGCCGTAAGCCCTATCTTCTGACTCTTTGGCTTTCGTATCAATACCTTTAACTAAAAGTTCGTAGGCATTGATAAGCGATTGTATGTCTTTTGAAAATTTTTTGTCCATAGCTTTTAAAATAAACTTGTATTAACTTGTGTATTTCTAATCCTGTCCTCTGCTTTTTTGCAGTATTCATCAGAAATATCTATCCCGATATAATTTCGTGATAATCTTTTAGCTACCGCAGTAGTCGTGCCAACTCCGTTAAATGGATCAAGTATTAAATCACCCTTAAAACTAAATAGTTTTAGAACTCGTTCTGTTAAAGGTTCTGGGAACATAGCCGGATGCCCGTATTTTTTCATATTGTATTCTGGCGGTATATCCCACCTTGCATAAACCCATTTTTTAAATTCGTCTCCGGTTATGTCCGCCATTTTCCAATTTCCCGTATGCTTTAAATCGCCTTTGCAAAAAATTTCAAGGAATTCCCAAGTATATTTTAAATAGGGATTACTCGGGCTTTTCCAGCTACCCCAAGCGGTATATTTGCAGTTATAGTTATGCTTGTCCCATAAAATTTCACCTTTCCAGATTAACTTATTTTTGATGAAAAAGTCGGAAAGAATATGGTGTATAGGAATATAATCAGAAAATAATGGCTGAACATTAACTACAATTCTGCCGCCATATTTTAATACTCTTATACATTCTTTAAATATCACAAACAATTTATTAAAATATTTATTCCAATCTATCCCGTCTTTATGGTTGTCATATTCAAGTCCAAAATTGTATGGTGGGGAAGTAAAAATTAAATCTATGCAGTTTTCTGGGAATTGTTTTAGGATTTCTTCGCTATCGCCGGTAATTATTTTATTGACAAACTGCTCTGGAATTTTATTATTCTGCCTAGAAAAAGTATTGTCTTTGGCGTAATAGTAAGTACCTCTTATTCTTTCTTTTTCTATCCTATTTTTTACTTTTCTTTCTTTGTCATAACCAACATATAATCTTTTTCTTCCTTTTAGGCCATAACTTTTTATTTTTTCAATATTGTAAAGTATTGAATTTAATAACTTAGCAGTATCAACATTTGAATTTTTAGCCAGCAATTGAATATTTCTTTTGAAATTAAAGAAATCCAATTCTCTTAGATACACCACTAAGCCATCATTAGTGAATTCAAAATAAATATCTTCTTTCGGATACAAGAAAAACAACCGATGAAGTGTAGCGTCATCTCGTTTTATATTATTCACATAAATTTTTACTGGTATGTAATTATCCATACTTATTTTATTAACTCATCTACTGTCATATTTAACGCCTTAGCATTTTTTGCCATAAATTGTTTTGCTATAATTCTACACAAGCACATGATAGCAAATGAAAGTAAAACAATCAAGAAACCAGTTGCCTCACCAAAAAAGTATTCCAAATATTATCGCTGCCTCAGATAAAAAAAGTACTCCAAAATCATTTCATTATAACCTAATCCTCTATATTTAAAGATAAAAAATTATCTTTATAAAGATACTTTTCCATTAAATCCCAATAAATCCTATTGAGATTTGTATATTCTTTTGTTTCTATAAAAATCTGAATGATATTTAAAACAGATGCTACACTGACACTATACTTGTCATGAGAAAACTTTTGATAAAACGATAAAACGTCAAAATAAGATTTATCAAGGTATCCCCGAAATTCTTCGCTGTTATAATTTATAATATTTTCTATCTGTTGATATATATATTTCTTAAAATCATCACTTTCAAATATTTCTATTGCCTGCATTGAGAAATCATAAGGCTCACTAAGCGCATTTCTAAACGCTTTATAATATTCATCTTCTTTATTTTTTTCTCTCCATTCCAGAGAAGTAAGAGGGATGGACATAGAAATTACTTTTTGGTTTTTTTCGTCCCAGCCAACCCAAAATTGTGGATCACTAATATCTTCTTTCTGTGAGAAAATTATTTGCTTGTAATCCCCTTCTTCCGAAAAAATTTCACTATATTTAAAATTCTTTCGGATAAAAAAATCCAATAAACTATCCTTATCGATTGGCAAAAATTCAGAAAAATGATTAAAATGATTGTCTTCAAATATCTTAATATATATTCTTCTTATTATTTTTTTTCCCAAACCCTTTAAATTGAGAATCATACATTTCATGTCTTTCCTCAGTATAGTTCCATTTATTTGCACGAAGTTCAGAAAGTAAAGTTCTTAACTGCCTTTCTCCTCTTTCTTCATCCCACTTATAACACTTGTCAGCCAAATATTTTGTTGTTTCAATAATCCAATTTTTGTTTTTTATATATTTTGAAACACGGTCTGAAATTTCTATACATTCATTATAGCGATCATCATTCTTTAACAAAGTGAAAAATTCTTCTTCGGTCATATCGCTAGAAAAAGCTATTACCTTTGAGGGATTTTTGTTTGAATCACTATCATTATTAATACTCTTTTGTATATTTTTATTAGGCTGTTCTTTTCCTAGAACATCATCTGGTGCAGTCATCCCAAAAAATATTAAACACACAAATAGAGTTAAACCGTAGTACAGTAAGACTTTTTTACGGGTTCTTATCCCTTTTAGCGGAACCCATTTTGGGTTAATAAGACCAATTAAAATTAATAAGAAAAGAAAAAATATCAGTAAAGATAAGAAAATGTACATGATACTCTCCTAAATAAATAAGATTTAAAATATATAATATATTTTTATAAGTCTATATTAATCTGGTTTTTGATAATCTCTCTTCTCTTCTCATCCAAAGCAGTCTGTAATATCTTTGATAATTTGCCTTTAGATCTTTGTTTATTCAACTGGGATTTCCAAAAATCATCTAGTCTGTTTTCTACTTCCCGGTCGATTTCTTTTTGTTTAACAGGATCAAGAGAATAATAGATCTGGTCTAATTTCTCTTTTTCCTCCCTTATTTCTTTATCCTTCCTTTCCTGCTTCTTTTTTTTAAGGATATTAGCTTTTTCTTGTTCCTCTTTAGCTCTGAATTCTTCTTTTCCCTTTAGGTATTCCTCGGGAAGTTGCCAATTTTCTCTTAGGGCCTTGACCAGATAGGCCGCCCTATCCTTAGCATCAGTATAATTAATGGCCTCCATCCATTCTTTTATCAATTCTTGGTCCTTGCTTTTTACCAGATTTTCTGCCGTTATCTTAGAAACATTTAATTTAACCAATTTATTAATTAAATTAACCTGCTCTTCAGAATATTTTTCCCCCTCCTCTTGGGGCTCGGGTAGATATTCTCTATCCTGGTGATTGATATTATTAATCCCCTTGAGCTTGGCTTTCTTTATCTCTTCCTTAGCCCTCTCTCCAG
>DOTB01000045.1 GCA_003513845.1 Candidatus Atribacteria bacterium
GGTTTTATCTTTTATTTGACAAGGCAATTCGACGACTTGACAAGAATTTTTTTTGTGTATAATATGAAACAAAAATCGCTCAATTTAGGTAGTAAATGTTGAAGAGGAACATCCATTAAAACAAGGATTGAAACTATGTTCCTCCGATAATTCTGTTTCCATTTTTCCTTCGTTGAAGAGGAACATCCATTAAAACAAGGATTGAAACATGATTCTATCCCTCATGTTATTAATTCTAGTTAGCGTTGAAGAGGAACATCCATTAAAACAAGGATTGAAACTATGCGAGATACTATCAGATCTAAATTACGAAGCTAGTTGAAGAGGAACATCCATTAAAACAAGGATTGAAACAATATGAAAGTTGAGCCCTAAAAAGAAACAAGGCTCCAATCACAGAAAGGGTAAAAGAAAAGAAAGAAATCTGATTGGGGGTAATATTTTTAGTTAAAAGATATTTAGAAACCCAGATAAAAATAGGACGATTTATATATCGAGACTGTCAGGGGAGTAAACTCCCCTGAAACCTCTTTATTATCTTTTTTTATTCTATTTCGGTTCTATATAAAACTTTTCCTGACAATCTTGTTAAAGTCTATTTTTTTAAAAGAATTCATTTTGGAGCATCGGATTTTTTGAAATTCCGATGCTCTAAATTATTCAAAAGGACATTTTCTGCTTTCTTAAAGGCCTTTTCATCATCCACATCAATCCAGTAACGTCCTTTAATATCAAAGACTCTCGCCTTCTCCTTTTGGGCAAGTATTTTAATGCCTGCTGAAAGAGAGGTATCGCCATTGGATGAACTTTCTAAAGCCTCAAATATGGCAGGAGAACAGAAGAAGATTCCGGTATCATAAGCATTATATTTCCTAATATTTTTCCCAATATTTATAATTTTATGGTCATCGTCAGTCAAGACTTTGGTTACATCATCAATATCTATATTCTCGTTATTAAGGTTACAGTCTACCGCCAGCATAACTTCACCATCCCCAACCTTCTGTTGGAGCAATTCTGACAAGATAGTACCATCAAATATATGGTCACTCATTAATAAAATAAAATTTTCTTCTATTTTTCCTTTTGCCTTAAGAACAGAAAGTCCATTCTCTCTTTCCCAATCATCATTTATAAGATGAGTTATTTTAAGATTTTTTTCCTGACCAAACTTATCAAGGTGATTTCTTAATTTTTCTCCATTATATCCTGTTACCACATAAAAATCAGATAAACCTGCTTCTCTGGCAGTTAATATTACTCTCTCAATAAGGGGCAATTCTAAAATGGGAATAAGAGGCTTGGAGTCGCCTCTGCTGGATAATCTGCTTCCTTCCCCAGCTGCAATAATCAAACATTTCATCTCTAATCATCTCTCTTTTTTTATCGGCATCCCCCTTTTTCTTTCCCTTATGCCTAAAGCCTTTACCACTGCGGGTAAAAACTTACAGACATCTTCTCTGACTACTACTTCCGCTAAATAATCCAAATGGGTAGACATAAAATTAATAATAATCAATTTGCCTCCCCTATCCAGACAATATTGGGGTAACATATTAACTGGACTAACCTGAAGAGACGAACCAACAGTCATTATTAAATCTGCCTGCATAGATTCATAGACAGCATTGTCCAGATTAGGCAGCATCTCTCCAAATAGCACTACATTTGGTTTAAACACCCCTCCACACTCACAATAAGGGACTTTTTCTTCGCTTTCGTCTATTTTCTTTATTAATATTCCTGAAGAGACCATCTTTCCACATCTCTGGCAAATAGCTTCTCTTAAAGTTCCATGGACTTCAATCACCTTCTTTGAACCTGCCCTCTGGTGGAGATTATCGATATTTTGAGTGATTAAACACTTCACGTAACCCATCTCTTCTAACTGGGCAATAGCTTTATGTGCAGGATTGGGAGAAACTTGTGATAACATTTCAATACGAGGTCGATAAAAATAATAAAAACGTTGAGGATTTTCCTTAAAGGCTGTTATGGAAGTAACTTTAAAAGGGTCTACCTTCTCCCATATACCTTTACCTGGAGTTCTAAAATCGGGAATTCCTGATCCAGTGCTTACTCCCGCTCCAGTTAAAACAACGGCATATTTAGATTCTTTAATTAATTCTGCTACCTGATTGACTTTGTCTTCATCAATTATCTTCGCCATTAAAATACCCCCAACCTTATTATTGTATTTATCACTTCTTACTTCATATATTTATAAATATCTTTAAAAACATATTTCATAAGGAATACTATATTTTCTTGCTACAGTCCCCACTCTCCATCTTAATTCTTCTTGATATTTAAATCTATTTCTATAAATATTTTCATATTTACTTATCAATTCTGGATGTAAACTTCTAAGAATTCTTTTTATATTACTATAAACTTTGGGATAAAGATTTGTAGTATCTACCAATACCTGGCTAACTTTTACCTGAGAAAAAGCAATCCATAACTCCTCAATTTTATCTATACTATCAGAGAAATACGGAAGTACTGGCCCAAAAAAAGCCCAGGTATCAATGCCCTCTGTCGCCAACTTTTTCAATGTTTCTAATCTTTCAACTGATGAATTACTTTTAGGTTCTAAAATCCTTCTAACTCCTTCATCTAAAGTAGTGATGGTAATTCCTACATCCACAATATTTAATTCCTTTAAAAGGTCTAAATCTCTTAAAATTAATGAGGATTTTGTAAGAATAGAGATAGGATATTTATATTTCATCAATTCCTTAAGACAAGAGCGGGTAATTTTATATTTTCCTTCTAAAGGTTGGTAACCATCAGTCACTGTGCCTATAGAAATTTTACCCGGTTTTATTTTTACAAGTTGTTTTTTTAATATTTCTTGAGCATTTACTTTTACATCCACAAAATCTCCCCAGGGTTCATCATGTCCGGTAAATCTTTTCATAAAAATTGCATAACAATATACACAACCATGTTCACATCCAACATAAGGATTTAAGGCATAGTCAATCCCTGGAATTCCAGAAGCATTTAATATACTTTTACAAGTTATCTCTTTTATTTTAATCATTTTCAATATTATTCATTGATATTCTTCTAATTACTTTATCTAAATTCGGTATTCCTAAAGTTCCTTTCTGTTCAACCGCAAACGAAGCTACACAATTAGCAAAACGCGATGATTCTGTAGGATCACCCGTCTGATAATATTTTACCAAAAAAGCAGAAGCAAAGACATCACCTGCACCAGTTGGATCTTTTTCCTCGGTCTTAAAAGCAGGAAAAATAAATTCCTTTCCATTCCAATATAAAATCGATCCTCTATTACCCTGGGTAACAATGACTATCTTTATTAAGGACTTATACTCTTCCAGCACTTCAGGAAAAACTGCAATATCTTCATCACTAAATATCATAACCTCTACTTTTGATGCTATATCTGAAGTCGGAATCCACTTCCTGGGATAAACTTTACCATCACTTTCCCATCTTCTCATTAAACCTTGTGGGGTTAACCCTACCAAACTATTCTTAAAATGGTTAAATATCTCCTGATTTATTTCGTCAGCTACTGGGCAAATATGCACAATCTTTGCCTTATCCCATCCTGGAGGGATGTGCTCTTTTTTTATCTTATCTGCTACCTGACTTACAATTTGCTTTCTCCTCCCCTGATAATATGAATTGCAAAATGTGGTAGTATTACGAGATAAGGAGCCCGCAATATTAATTCCTTTCAATAAGCCATCACAAGAAAAATCTAATCCTCTACTGGTAATCATTCCAGCAGATACACCAAGTTTATGAGCAGTTAGAGAAGAATAGGCTGCTGAACCACCAATTAATTTTTCTCCGGGATAAATATCATAAGTTATGTGCCCTATAGCAATAAATTCTGGACATTCCATTATTTATCTCATCTCCTTCCATTTTACCTATTCTCTTTTTAGCTTTTCTTTTTCCTTTTTGGCTTTATCTCCTTTATATTTTTATATCTTCATTGCTTTTACAAGATTGTCAGGGGAGTAAACTCCCTCTGAAACCCCTCTTCCATCTTTTTTTATTCCTCTTCGGTTTTAGAAAAACTTTTGTTGACAATCTTGTTAAAATCCATTACTTTTATTTTAAACTTGTGCCCGTGAAAACTAGTATAAGAATCATTCTGGAGTACCGGAATTTCTTTGAAATTCCAATACTCAAACTTATTCTAAGAGTATGGTTTATTCTTTTAATTTTATTATCCACTAAGCTTTGCTATTATTAACCCGTCTTCGCTTCTCTAAAAATCCTATTACCTCTTCTAATCCCCTTTTTACTTTAACTGTTTCCTCTAATCTCTCTTCTGTTTTTTTTAGTTGTAAATGTAAAAATTTAATCATCTTATCTAATTCATTTACATCTACTTTTTCCAAAATATTTTCTTCTTCCACAACGCCATTTATTTCTTCTATTTCTTTTACTTCTCTCAAGGAAAATCCAGCTTTTTTTAACTGTCTGATTCTTTCCACTAATCTCACCTTATCATTTTGATATAATCTAAAACCACCTTGAGTCTTTTTAAAGGGTTTCAGGAGTCCCTTTTCCTCATAATGTTTGATTGTTCGAGGAGTAACCTTTGTTTTTTTTGCTAACTCCCCTATCTGAATAAATCTTTCCTCTTTCTCTTTTTTATCTTCCATAATAATTTTCCCCTTAAAATATTTTATAAATACAGAATAAAAAAATATTCTACTTAATATATATCATACTTGCACGTATAGGTCAAATGACAAAAAAGAATGTATCAAGTATGTAGTATCGAGTATCGGGTAAAAACAAAGAAAAGTACCATAGAAAAAAGAAGATAGGAAAACAAAACAATAAATATTCTTGTCCTTATCTAACTATCCTATTCGATAGCCTAAGGGAGCTTCACGCTCCGGTTGAAGCAGAATAACCTCCCCATCTTCTTTCATTACTCCCAAAATTAAGACTTCTGATTTAAAGCCAGCTATCCGTTTAGGAGGAAAATTAACTACCGCTATAATCTGTCGATTAAGCAAATCTTCTTTAGAGTATAATTTGGTAATCTGAGCAGAAGAATTTTTTATCCCTAATCCTCCAAAATCAATCTTTATTTTATAGGAGGGATTCCTGGCTTCTTTAAAATCTAAAACTTCAATTATCTTACCAACCCGGATATCTATTTTCTGAAAATCTTCAAAAGTTATCATCATCTTATATTTCATCCTTTCCTATTTTTTACTAATTATATTTTCAATGTTTATTTTTACTTGTTTTAGGTTAAAAAGATATCTTGTTGTTAGTTAAATTAGAGAAAATGTATAACCCAAAGAGAGAGCTAAAATGCTAATAATGGTTAAATACAAAATTAATGTTTTACCGCCAAAAGACTTCCTTAGGACTAAAAGAACCCCCCAGCTGGTAACCGGTCCTGCTATAAGCAATACCATACCAGCTCCAATATTCATACCCTGGGAAATAAAAGCATGAACTAAAGGCACACTAGCAGTAGAACAGATATACATTATCAAACCAAAGCCAAGACTGAATAGATAACCAAGACCACCACCAAAGTGGTCCCCTACAAATTTCCCTACCAGAGTAATTGTGGACACTAATGCTGCAAATACTAACCCTATAAATATTTCGGGTCCGATCTCCTTAACCATATCAATAAATGCATATTTAAATACAGACCTTAACCTCCCTTCAATGCTTTTTGCGCCTGTATATTCTTTAATATTAACAAATTTCTCGGAGTTTTTTTCAAAAACGACCTGACAATGAGCTGAACAAAAATAATAATACTCCCCTTGATACTCTGTTTTTAATCCTTTGTTTATATCCACATTCATTCCGCAGATAGGATCTACAGCCAGTTCCTTTTCTTGACAGCAAACATAATTAGCCATATTTTTAGGTGGCGCAAGTTTAATTAAATTACCCATGATTCCCATAATTAATCCCATTAAAATTACGGCAAAAAATATAAACAGTGTAAATTTTAACCCTAACAGACCATAACAAACTAAAATGGCAGTTATAGAAGTGGCGGGTGTGGCTACCAAAAAAGCTAAAACAGGTCCAAGTCTTGCCCCTTTCTGGTGTAGGCTTAATGCTATCGGGAGTGAACCTATACAGCAGACAGGAAGAAGTGTCCCGACAAGGGTAGAATAAAGAATAGGTTTTATACCTTTACCGCCAAGATGTCTTTCCACTAATCGTGTAGGAATAAACTCATGGATTAAACCACTTAAGGCAAACCCGATAATCATAAAAGGTAATACTTCAACCAGATATTCTTTGAATGTTGTAAAAAATTCTATTATCATGGCCTTTACACTAAATTTTCCTTTCAAATAAATTTATGGTAAATTACAATAATTATAACATTTTATTTTTTATTACAAAATTATCTATGAATGTTTTCTAACATTGCTTTCAATGTCTTTCCCGCAGATTTAATGATTTCTTCCGGCAGCTCGATGACGTAGCGTTCCTCTTTCAGCGAGAGGCATAAATCATTTAGGGTGGTTAGTTTCATATTTCGGCATATCTTAGCTGTACCAGCAGTGTAAAATTCCTTCCCGGGATTTTCCCTTTTTAATCGATAGATGAGCCCTTTCTCTGTTCCTATGAGAAATCTCTTCTTATCCGATTTTTTCGCAAAGTTCAACATGCCATTGGTGGATAAAACCTCATCAGCGAGTTCAATAACTGACGGATTACACTCTGGATGGACAAGTAGAAGAGCATCAGGAAATTTTTCCTTGGCCAGGCGCACTTCTTTTTCGGTTATTCTTTCATGGACATAGCAGTAACCATTCCAGGGAATTATCTCTTTATCTATAAATCTCTGACAGTATGCGGCAAGATTTTTATCTGGAGTAAAGATTATCCTCTTTGCAGAAATATTCTTAACTATTTCTATAGTATTAGCAGAAGTGCAACAAATATCAGATTCAGCCTTCACTTCTGCATTAGTGTTAACATAGGAAACTACTTTCGCCTCAGGATAATTCTTTTTCAATCTCCTTAAATCCTTAGCAGTTATCATATCTGCCATCGGACATCCCGCATCTTTCCTGGGTATGATAACCATCTTTTCAGGAGAAAGTATCTTTGCAGTCTCCGCCATAAAACGGACACCACAAAAGACTATTATCCGTGCATTTGTTTTTGCAGCTTCCCTGGCAAGTCCCAGGGAATCGCCCAGAAAATCTGCAATATTCTGAATCTCTGGTCTCTGGTAATTATGGACCAAGATAATAGCATCCTTTTCTTTTTTAAGTTTTGCAATTCTTTCTACTATATTATTCATTTTTTTTCTCCTGTATGACTCTCGATTTATGGTGAAATTAAACATTACTCTTTCTCTATTATTTAGTCATTTAAATAAGGTATTTTTGGCTTTTCTATTTCAACATATAAATTAATTCTTTTATCTGGCACTCCAGGATCATTTGAATAAATATGGATATGTTTTTCATCCTTTCCTAAATAATCTGTAGTATCATAGGTTACAGTAACTTCTGCTGTATCTCCCGATTGAAGGCGAGTAGTAGAAATTGAAGCCTCTATACAACTACAAGATTCTTTTATCCGCTCAATAATTAACTCCCCTTCTCCTCCATTTTTTACCATAAAAGTATGGGTAGGCTTTTCCCCCTGAACTACCTTTCCAAAATCCCATTCTTCTTCCGAAACTATAATCCTTGGCTGAAGTTTAGACTTATTTGAGTTAGCATTAGAGGAACTATTTTGGTTATTGCTAAATATTAAAATACCTCCCAGTATAATTACTGCTACAGCAAGTAAAAATATTATTATATTTTTATTCATTGTTTTTGCTCCTTTCTTTTTTTATTTTTAAAAATAAATTTTATCAATAATATAAATCAGATTTTTCTTTAGTAATGATTCTCCCATCTTGAAGGTGAATTATCCTTTGAGTAGCCTGGGCTAATTCCAAATCATGGGTAGCAATAAATACTGCCAAACCTTTTTTGCTTAATCTCAGGAAAAGTTCTAGAATCTGCATTCCCACTCTTGCCTCTAATCTACCAGTAGGTTCATCAGCAATAAGTATCTTAGGATTATTAACCAAAGCTCGAGCTATACCTGTTCGTTGCTTATCTCCACCGGATAAGTATTTCACTGGAATTTCTGCTTTATCTTCGAGTCTTACTTCTTTTAAAATATCTAATATTTCTTTCGCTATGATTTTTTTCTTCGCAAAAATTAAAGGTAGTTCTAAGTTTTCTCTAACAGTTAAGGTTGGAATTAAGTAAAATCTCTGAAAAACAAATCCAATATTCCCTCTTCTTATTTTAACTAGATCAACCTCATCCAGAGAAGTGATATTAATACTACCAATTTTTAGGCTCCCTGAGGTAGCTCTATCCAGGCAACCAATCAGGTTCATTAAAGTGGTCTTTCCTGAACCGGAGGGTCCCACAATTGAAACAATCTCACCCTCTTTGATTTTAAAATCTACTCCATTGAGTGCTTTGACAATTTCCGAACCACGTCTATAGTATTTTTTCAAATTTTTCGCTTCCAGAATTACCTTATCTTCCATCTTGCCTTACCAACCTTTCGTCTTGTACTATTTTCCCATCATTCAGATGAATAACTCTGTCCGCTAAATAAGCTAATTTGACATTGTGGGTAGCAACTACAATGGTTAATCCCTCTTCCTGATTAAGATTTCGAAAAAGTTTAAAAAGTCCATGTGCATTCCTGGTGTCCAAATTACCAGTAGGCTCATCCGCAAGAAGGATATCAGGATTATTAACTAAAGCCCTGGCTACTGCTACTCGTTGTAATTCTCCACCGCTTAACTCATTGGGATAATGAGACAATCTATGACTCAATCCCATTTTTTTTAAAAGATCTTTTGCTTTATCCTTATTTTTACATTTATAATTTCCCGCAAAAAGCAGGGGTAATTGTACATTTTCTAATGAATTCAAGGATGAAATTAAGAAAAAATCTTCAAACACGAATCCAATTTTTTCCGCTCTAATACGGTTGAGTTTTTCCTCATTAAATCCTATAGTATTACTACCCAAGATGTTTAAAATTCCTGAAGTAGGTTTATCCAAGCAGCCGATTAAATTCAAAAAGGTAGTCTTCCCTGCTCCAGATGGGCCCATTAAAGCCACAAACTCACCTCTTTTTATTTCTATATCTATTTCCTTTAAAGCTGTTATTCTCTGGGATACAGAAGAATATTGTTTCTTTAATTTTATCGCCTTGATGACCAACTCTTCCATCATTCTCCACTCCTTATTACTTCAATTGGCCTCATTGAAGCTGCCTTTAAAGCCGGAAGTAATCCAGAAATTATTCCTACAATTATTACTCCCAGGAAAGAGTAGGCCAGCAGATCAGGTGTAATCAAAAGCAATTTACCTCCCGGAGCATAAGGCATTACCTTCCTCACTAAAAGTTCAACCAAATTTCCACCCAAAATGGCAATAATTGACCCCAAGATACCTCCTAAAGTACAAACAATAAAAGTTTCTATCCAAATGAGCCTAAAGATATCAAACTTTGAAGCTCCTATTGCTTTCATAATGCCTATTTCTTGTGTTCGTTCAAAGACACTCATTAAAATAGTATTAACTACCCCGATAATAGCTACAAATATTGCGATAAAGGCAACAGACATAATCAATATTTTAGCTGAATTTACCAAATTCAAAATTGTCCCTTTAACCTGGCTCATACTTATTACCTGAATACTGGCAATGGGATAAAGTCTCTCTTCAAATTCTGAAATCTTTTCTATTTGTTTTAGTTTAATGCCGATACCGGTTAATTTTCCCTCAGCATCAAATATTTTCTGAGCTGTTTTCAAAGGTAAAAATATTACTCCATCTTCCTGGGTAGCTGTTCTTTTAAAAACTCCGACTATGGTAAATGCAATATCTTTTCCGGGTATGAATATTTTATCACCAACTGACTTTTGTTCTGATTCTGCTGCATCATATCCTAAAATTACCTCATTTACATCGTCCCCCGAAAACCACTCTCCAGCTAGAAATTCAGCATCTGGTTTCAGTTGCAGGTAACTTTTTTCAATTCCCAGAAAGTTAGTAAAACCACCTTTGCCATCCATTTTTTGGGGATCATAGGCTAAAGAGGCAAGAAATGGTGTGATTTTATCAATACCAGAGTCACCAGTTATTTGTTTATAAATATCCTCATCTATAAACCTGAGACCTGCTTCTCCATTAAGTATCATAGTTGCTGCCTCATAGGGGCATCCCTTGGCAGTTACCACAACATGATATCCCATTTTATCAACATCAGAGGTTAATGCCTCTTGATACCCAGCATTAAAACCTAAAAGACTGACTAAAACTGCTACTGCTACTGCTACTCCACCAATGGTTAAAAAGGAACGAAATTTCCTCCGCCTTAAATTCTTATAAGCCAAAATAAAGAATTTCATTAAAACTCAACTCCCTTTCCGACAATGATTATTCTTCCATTCTTATTCTCAGGCTTACCTTCTACTATTGCTTTTTCTCCCACCTTAGGAGGAATGCTAAGGCCGGAAGGATTAATATCTATAAAAATTGTCCCTGTATCATCTTCTAAAAAAAACCAACATCCTGAAGAACATTCACGCACAATTTCCCCTTCTACTCTGATGGTTTTACCAAGATATTCATCTGGATTAGTATAAATATCTTTTACACTGACAACTTCTTTTTCAGTAATGTTAACGCCATATCTTTCGCCATTATCGTTATTATTACCACTGCAACCTGAAATACCCAATATAACAAGTACAAAAATTAGTGCTACACCGATTAGTTTAATATTTTTTGATTTTCTCATATTTTCTCCTTTTTATACAAAATAGTCATAACATCTAACTTAATACATATTTATGTTATACTACTTATTCTATTAAATAAATAGAAATTTAACATAAAAATAAAACACCCAGCTTATATATAAATTCATTATTCATCAAGGGTTAGAAACTATATAATATTAACGATTAATTTTTTCTTAATCAAATATTTTTTGTTCATACTAATCTTAAATTAACAATATCCATGCGTTGGTGGTTGGCGTTTCTCTTCTTTGTCAATAAATTTTTCTGGATTATCTTCAAATTTTTTCTTGCATCCTGGAGCACAAAAATAATAGTTTTTTCCATGATACTCACTCTTAAACTTTGCAGTCTTTTCATCTACTTCCATTTTGCAGACTGGGTCAATAGCCATTTTACTCACCTCCCCTTCACATAATATTTTTTACTGGAGGAACATATTTCCTCAACATTAATGAAAGACTGATTACCGTAATTGAGCTAGCAGCCATAGCTAATCCCGCTAACTCAGGCTTAAAAATAACTCCTAAAAAGGGGTATAATATTCCCGCAGCTACTGGAATTAAAGCTGTATTATAAGCAAAAGCCCAAAATATATTCTGTTTAATTCTTAACATCACTTTTCTGCTTAATTGTAAGGCTGCAACTGCATCCAAAAGATCATCCTTAATAAGTACTATATCTCCACTTTCTATCGCCACATCTGTACCACCACCTAAGGCAATACCAACGTCCGCCTGAGTCAAAGCTGGGGCATCATTAATCCCATCACCTACAAAAGCAACTATTTCTCCCTTTTTTTGCAGTCTTTTTACTTCTTTAACTTTCTCTTGGGGTAAAACTTGGGCTAATACATTTACTATTCCAAGTTGTTCAGCAATGGCTCGAGCAGTTCTAATATTATCACCGGTAAGCATATAAATATTGAGGTTCATCGCTTTAAATCTTTCTAGGGCTTCTTTGGTGGTTTCTTTTAAAGTATCAGCAATAGCTATAATACCAGCTATCTGATGATTTAAAGCAATCAATATTACTGTTTTACCCTGTTTTTCGAAATCTAAGATGTTTTTTTCTACCGATTCAGGCCAGGAAATATTTCTCTCTTTTAGAAGAGTTCTATTACCTATCAATATTTCCTTGCCTTCTATCAAAGCTGCTACACCCTTCCCCTCAAAAGTATCAAAATTATTACCACTAAAAAGCTTTATATCCCTCTCTGCTGATTTTTTTACTATGGCTTCTGCTAAAGGATGCTTAGAATTCTTTTCCACACTAGCAGTTAAGCTTAAAAGCCTTTCTTCGTCCATTGTTATCCCTATAATATCTGTAACTTCGGGTTTGCCTTTGGTAAGGGTTCCGGTTTTATCAAATATAATAGTGGTTAATTTTTCTGATCTTTCCAAGGCTTCTCCATTCTTGACCAGGATGCCAAGTTCTGCTCCTCTGCCTACCCCTACCGTAATAGCGGTAGGGGTAGCCAGACCAAGTGCACAAGGACAAGCAACCACCAGAACAGAAATCAAATTAGTTAACGCGAATAAAAAACTACTATTCAGAATAAAATACCAAATCAAGAAAGAAGATAGTGCAATTAGTAATACCACCGGAATAAAATAACTTACTACTTTATCAACCATTCTTTGTACAGGGGGTTTTGATCTCTGTGCTTCTTTTACCAGTTTAATAATTTGAGCCAACATCGTATCTCTTCCTACCCTGGTTGCTTTAAATCTGATCACTCCATTTTTATTAATTGTTCCTCCTATGATTTTATCACCATTCTTTTTTAAAACCGGAATAGATTCACCGGTAATCATTGATTCGTCTACATAACTTTCACCTTCAATAACTTCCCCATCTACCGGAATTTTTTCGCCTGGTTTAACTATTAATATATTATTTATTGTTACCTTTTTTACGGGCATTTCCTGCTCTTCAAAAATGGAAAGTAATTTACTAATCAGTATATCCTTATGTGGATATCCAAAGATTTTCTTATTATAAGTGTAAACTCTACATCCAAATGATTTATTAATTTTCCCTTCTATATCACTTTTGTTCACTAAAATAGTTGGCGATCCGTAAAAGGAATAATCTTTGAAATTCTCTTTAGTTACTTCTGTTAATTTGATTGGAACAGAAATGTTCAACTTCTTTAGAGTATCTTTTACTTGTTCTGCTGCCTTATTATAGTTCGGACAATCTCTAAAATATAAAATTTCTATATCTATATTTTGAGGTTTTAAAACAGCAGCGGTTTTTGGTTGCAAACCTATTAATTTTTTGATCGCTTCCGAAGTTTTCCCTTTTGCCTTCGCTTCCAAATAACGTCCCATAGTAAGAAAAGTAGCTAAAAATACTGCCGTTTCGTAAAATAAAAAATCAGAAGAAAGTAAAATCTTTAAAGTAGCTAAGACGCTTGTTCCAAAAGCAACTCCAATCCCCATCGCATACATTACATCCATATTTAAATGCTTATTCTTTAATGAATGATAAGCAGCTACAAAAATAGGATAGCTAATATAAACGAAGGCAGGGGTAGAAACAATAAACATAAGATAAGCCAAAGTAATAGGTAGGTTTAAGGGGACATACATAAGAAGCATTAAAAAAATCCCGGTAGTTAGTCCAACAATAATTCGTTTACGTTTTATTTTTAAATCTTTCTCTCTAATAACTTCTGCTAGGTCTTCTGTTTCTTCCCCTTCTATCCCTAAAAATTTATAGCCACTATCTTCAATGGTCTTTTTCATAATTATAGGGGAGACAAGATCGGGATTATAAACCACCTGTACTTTTTCCCCGGCTAAATCCACATTGGCTTTGGTTATTCCTTCCAATTTTAGAAGAGATTCTTCAATGATTTTGGCACAAGATGCACAGGTCATTTCTCCCACTTTTATAATCACTTTTTCATTAACAGCCTGATATCCAGTTTCCCTTATAGCTTTTTCTAAATCGAGATATTTAATTCTGGCAAAATCATATTCTATTAGCACACTTTCACTATCTAGATTTACCCGTACATCCAGTACACCATTCAAGGAATCTAAGGCTTTCTCTAGGGTAGCAACACACCCTGCACAGGTCATTCCTAAAATATTAATTTCAATTTTTCTAGTATTTTTTAAAGTCATATTTTTATCTTTTTCTAATTTCTCCCACGATTAAACAATTTTTTTCTATTCAAATAATCTCATAAATATTTTTTGTATTCTAAGGAGGACACTTGCCACAGGTAGAACGGAATAAGGTAGTGCTTAAATATCTATCTCCTCTATCAGGTAAAATTACCACAATTATTCCAGAATGCATTTTTTTAGCTACCTGCAAAGCTCCAGCAACAGCTGCTCCGCTAGACATACCTACAAAAAGACCTTCTTGGATAGCAAGTAATCTGGTGGTCTCAAAAGCCAGGTCATCCTCAATCGTAACCTTATCATCTAATTCCTCAGCATGGAATATTTTAGGTACAATTGCCTCTTGCATATTTTTAAGTCCCTGAATTTTATGTCCTATGGTAGGCTCAACCCCTATCACTTTAACTTGCGGCTTCTTCTCTTTGAGATATCTACCTATTCCCATTAAGGTTCCACTCGTTCCTATTCCGGCTACCAATAAATCTATTTCTCCCTCAGTTTGCGAAAATATTTCTGGTCCCGTAGTCTCATAATGAGCAAGGACATTATTCTCATTTTCAAATTGATTTGGCATAAAATATTTATCTGGTTCCTTAGTAACAAGCTGATAAGCTCTTTTTATAGCGCCATCTGTTCCTTCCTCTGCTGGAGTTAGCACTGTTTCTGCTCCAAATGCTTCAATAATCCGACGCCTTTCCACGCTAACACATTCCGGCATATAAAGTTTAACTTTATATCCTTTTGCTGCACCTATCATTGCCAGGGCAATTCCAGTATTTCCTGAAGTAGGCTCAACTATTGTTTTTCCCTTGGTAAGTTCCCCTGACTCCTCTGCCTTTTTTATCATATAATATGCTGGACGGTCTTTGATTGAACCGCCGGGATTACTCCCTTCAAGTTTACCAAAAATTTTTATCTTTGAATTCTCATTAAGATTATTTAATCCAACAAGTGGTGTATTACCAATAGCTGATAATATATTCATAATTTCCTCCTGAGAAATTGTTTATTTCACAATTAATATTATAACTTGCTTCCATTCTGTATAAAGCAAGAAATTGATTAACTCCTCAATGCTTTCTTAATTTTGTTAAATTCTTCTTGGGTAATTTCTCCCTTTGCAAATCGTTCTTTAATAATATCTAAGGAAGTTTCGCTAAATCCCCCTGTATATCTATTAGATTTTGTGTTGGTGATGATAAAATAAATTATCAATCCAATAACAATTGCAAACATTAACATCATAAAGATTCCTCCTCTATATCCAAAATTCATCATTTGATTCCACCCCCAGGTTAATCCACAGCCTTCTACATCAGCAAATGCAAGAACTGGGAAAATAAATAATATGATAAAAATCATAATCAATACTTTCATAAATTTCACCTCTTTCATCTGAAAACCTATAAAATATAATAAATAGCAATAATCAGTTTATTTCTTTTTGCGAATTTGCTAAATCCTCCAAGGTAATAGAGCTAAGTTCATCGGAAATTTTTTCATCTAATTTTTCCCAGATACCGCGAGTAGCACATTTGGAAACTCGTGGACAAATATCAGGATTTTTTACACATTCTACAAAACTTATCCCACCTTCAAGAATTTGCACAATCTCTTTGAGAGTTATCTGAGAAGGATGTTTAGCTAACCGATATCCTCCATGAGCTCCTCGAGAAGAGCTTATCAGACCGCTTGCCTTAAGGGAGATAACCAGGTGACTTAGATATTTTTCGGAAATTTCTTCCTTTTCGGCAATATCCTTTAAAAAGATAGTTCCCTTATTAAAATTTAAGGCTAATTCCAACATCAACCTGGTACCATATCTTGCCCTAGTAGAGAGTCGCATAAAATTCACCTCACTTAATTACTACTTTTACTATTATGTTAGTAGTAATTATAAAATAAAAAAATATTTCTGTCAAGTCAACTTCGCCACTT
>DOTB01000038.1 GCA_003513845.1 Candidatus Atribacteria bacterium
GGCTCTTTTATCTCAATTTTTGTTATTTCCTTTAATACTTGCTCTATTAATTTACTACTCTCAATATTCACCAGATACTTTGCTCTGGGAGAGACTCTATTCCATAAATCTTTAAATAAATCTCCCTGAATTACCTTATCTTTTCTCTTGACCTCTATTCTTTTTCGCTGGTCTTCAATAGGTGGTGCTTCCACACCGGCATCTTCTCGGTATTCCGTTTGTAATCTTTCCAAATATTCCCGATAACTTTCATTGGTAATCACGGTCAACAAATTTATATCTCTATCCTGAATTCTGTTCCCTTCCTGGTCAACCGGCAATCTCAAACCTCTCCCAATTTCCTGTCTCTTTTTTATCTCCGAAGTAGAATAAGCCAGCGTACAAATATTAAATACATTCGGGTTATCCCAGCCCTCCCTCAATGCAGAATGAGAAAAAATAAACTCCACCGGTTCTTCCAGGGAAAGCAACCTTTCTTTGTCCTTCATAATCAAATCGAAGGCTTTCTCATCTTCTTCAATACTTTTATCCCTTTTCATCTTTGAAAAATAGCCACTATGGACCTTCTTTACCTCTAAATTTGAAAATTCTTTAAATCCATCATTAATAAGCCGGTTGAATTCTTCCTCAAATATCCTTCGGACCATCCCCTCATCCAATAGGTAATCATCAACTCTATTTAAGAAAAATAAACTTAATACCTTAAGTCCTCGGGGATTTAGCTTCTTCTTTTTATCTAAATGCTCCCTTATCGTTTCCCTTACCATAAAACGAATTATCTCATCTTCTTCTATGGAAGATTTTCCTTCGTAAATTTTCACCCCGTTAGAAAAAGAGAGATACCCTGCACCTTTGTTTATCTCATTTATAATAAAACCATCATAATAAGTATTGTCTGTTTTCTTGGCTAAATTATCACCGTGTCTAAGGGTGATCAGCTTAAACTTTATACCCTCTTTGGTATTAACAAACACTTTGACTTTTGCTCTTAAACCACTGGTGCTTGATTCTATTCGGTCTAAAATTATCTTTTTACTGGCCGGGTCCCCTTCTTCGGTGATAGACAATACTTCTATTTTTTTAACCAAGCCGAAATTATAAGCCTCATAAGGAGTTAGTTTATAAACAAGGTTGTAAATATCTCTATGGGTTGCAGAGTAGCGTAACACAAAAAGAGGATTTAGCTGTTCAATCCCCCATTGCGTCGCTTCTCCGCCCATCTTTTGAGGTTCATCAAGGATAACGATAGGTTTGGTCTTTTTGATAATTTCAATGGGTTTATCTCCCATTCTATCGTGAACATTATGGATTATATTTATATCCTTATTAAAGGCATCTCTGGTAATAACCATAATCTGAAGGTGGGTAGCTTGGCCGAACATGCGAACCATTACCAGATTATCCGATTTATAAGGGAAATAAGTATAAGGCAAATTCTCATATAACTGCTTAAAATGTTCTCTGGTAATGTCCAGTGATTTTAAAACCCCTTCTTTTATAGCCACCGAGGGGACCACGATAATAAATTTAGTCCAGCCATACTTCTGATTTAACTCTAAAATAGTCCTTAAGTAAACATAGGTCTTCCCCGTACCGGTCTCCATCTCGATAGTAAAATTGTAAGGTTCTTTATTCCCCTTTTGTAAAGGGGTGTCAGACGAAGTCTGACGGGGTATTTCTAATTCATTAGATACTGGAAGTCCATTTTTCTTTTGAACTTCCTGTAGGTTTTCCAAAATTCTCTCTTTAGGAAGGTCTAATAAATTGAGGATGATTTGGGCTGTGTAAACAAAAGGCTTTTTAGTTTGCCCTTTAAATAAGTCCACTACCGAATTGATGGCCTCAATCTGAAAATCTAATTGAGAATCAAATTTTAATTTTAACATTTTATTTCTCTTTATCTTCTTTTAATGCCAATTATGCAGTTAATATTGCCTTATGCAATTTTTCAGCAAATAATTCATGCTCACTTTTTCTGTCATTCCCGCATAAGCGGGAATCTATTCTTAACAATACAATAATAATTTTATTGTAATATTTTTTCATACAAATCCTTCCATTCGGGATTAAATTTTCTAATTAATTCAATCTTCCATTGTCGTTTCCATTTTTTTAACCTTTTTTCCCTTGTTATAGCTTCATAGACATCATTAAAAACTTCATAATAAACAAGCTGATGTATATTATACTTTTGAGTGAAACCTTTAATAAGATTATTTTTATGTTCATATACTCTCTTAATCAAATTGTTTGTAATACCTATGTAAAGAGTGCCATTTTTTTTACTTGCTAAAATGTAGATAAAGTATTGTGGTCTCATAACCATTTATATCTCTTTGGATTCCTGCTTTCGCAGGAATGACAAAAATGGGTGACATAAGGGTCTCTAAAAACTAATTCAGGAGTCATTTTATCCTTCTCTTTAAGCTCCTTTAACTGCATTACAATTGTTTTCTCTGGAAGTTTTGATAATGCGGTTCTTTCATAAAGCATACTACTTATTCTTTCGTCAAGGGTTCGAGTACTCCAGTGTTCTCTCAGGCATAAGGTTGCATAAAATTTGCGCTTTAATTCATCATTGACAAATAAAAGGGTTCTTATATGAGTCCAACTCAAACCTTTAAATTCTCTACGCAGTGCGTAGAGAATTGGATAAGTATCGTATAATTTCACCATAAACCATAAATTTTGTGAAGAAAATCCCTTACCATACCTCTGAGTCAATTGTGAACTCAGTGCGTTCACTATCTTTTTTCCGTACTCTGCTCTTTCTGATTTTATTATTTCTTCCTTGATAGTTTTCCCAATATTCCAATAAAGCAGAATCATCTCTTCATTAATTGTAGCGGAAACTTTTTTTCTTGCCTGTTCAATTAAATGAGAAATTTCATCAAAAAGGTCTGTTTTCTTTTCAATCTTTTTCATACCTAAATTACCTTTAACCTGACAAAAGCACTCAAATTTATTTTGTCGCTATCTGTTAAGGCCTTGTCCAAGAAGACAAACATTTTTTCTTTATATTTGGAAGTCCTTATTTCCTCTATAGTCTCAGAAGTAAATTTATCTTTAATTATATCTCTCGCTTGAAAAATTACAACCTCAGGCGACCCTTCTTCTCTTGGTGTCACCTCAAAACCTGTCCAGTTATCAAAGGGTCGCTCCCTTATTAGCCACTCTTCCTCTGACAGGCTGGCAGATTATTTTTAAAAAAAAATTTGACTTTTGAAAAAATATATTTTATAATAATATTTAACAAAAATGGAAAGATATTTCCGCAATATGGAAGTAAATCAAATCAATAAAGAAAAAATCAAATCGATTAACAAAGGCCTGGATGTTTTAGAATTTCTCTCTGCTAATGATGGGGAAATAGGTATTGTAGAGATCAGTAACCAATTAAATATGGGTTTAAGTACAGTCCACAGAATACTTGCCACTTTGAAGTCTCGTAATTATATCATCCAGAATCCAAAAACGGCAAAATACAGGTTGGGTATCAAGCTATTTGAATTAGGTTGTGAAGTTCAGAGTACCAAAAATCTAATCAAAATGGTAAGACCCTATTTAAGAGAGTTATCCAGAATAACCAATGAAACTGCTAACCTGGCCATCTTAGAGGATAAAGAGGTAATTTATCTTGATACTATTGAAAGCTCAGAGACCTTGAGAACTGAAATTAGACAAGGAACTAGAACTCCTGCCCATTGCACTGCTTTGGGTAAATGTCTGTTAGCTTTTCTTACTGATAGTGATTTTGAGCAATTGTATAGAAGAGATGAGCAAATCAC
>DOTB01000064.1:0-5942 GCA_003513845.1 Candidatus Atribacteria bacterium
TTGAGATACACCAGCAATTTCAGAAATATCTTTAATGGTATATTTTTTTATTTTGGTTCCTCCCCCATCCTAAATATTTTTTAGAGAACAAAGTTATAGAGAACAGTGGGCGGCTCTCTGTTCTATTCTACCTTCCACCCCCTTATCCACTGTTATCAGTTTACGATGATCAGCACTACTTGATTTTTGGAACACCTAAATCTTTACATATTTTAATTGCTAAAAAATCAACAATCTCTTTATGTCTTGGGATTGAAGATCTTTTGTTCAATTTTGGATTATACCACCATGAATGCTTTTTCCCTTCTCTAAGTAACTGACATCCATTTGAACTGAGATATTTTAATAATTTATCTCTCTTCATAAAACTATTTTTTCTTCTTTATAATCATTCCCTGCTTCAATTAAAGCCTCTTGTCTATTTAGCTCTAAAGCCTCTTGCAAGGTAATTTTAAGACTTTCTAATAATTTTTTTTGACTTCTCTCTTGGCAATTTATTCCGGGTATTTCTAAAATCCAGCCAATCCACCATTTACCTTTTTTTTTAATTATCGCAGTATAGGAATTATCCATTAGTTCCTCCTAAATTACCATATGAATATTTTATAATTTTTATAATTTTATAATTTTTATAATAGAACATTTTAATAAAATTTTATCATAATATAAGACAGCATTCAAAATTCTGTGATATCTATTGGAAGAGATAAATTATTAGTTTTTTATTCCCTTCTAAGATAGAAAGAAAGTTTTCAGTAGTCAGCAAGCAGTTTTTAGATCAAAGAGGTGGGCATAATGGCATCGCCCGCAAGCTTTTCAAGAAATGAATTTATCTATATCTGTAAAAATATTGCCTAAATCGCTGCTTCATTTCCGTATCGATTGCCTTGACATGCTTCTCTACTACTTCCGGAGGGCTTAAGTTTACCAGCAGATAAATGCAGATGACAAATATGATAATATCTTCAATCCATCCCAGAAAGGGAACTAAAAAAGCAGGTAAAAAATCAAAGGGAGATAAAACATAAACTACTGCAGCATAAAAGATTATTTTTAGGTATAAGGGTACCTGCTTATCCCTTGCCAGGCGAAAGGCTAATTTGAAGAAATTAGGGATGTGCATCAATACCCGCAGCCAGAAATATTTTCTCTTTAACTTCTTATATTCTTCATTATAATTATTGGTCATATTAATACATCTCTTTTAAGTTAATCCTTCCTATTTCTCATTTTACCTCAAACTAAAATCAAGTCAAATTATATTAAAAACAAACAGGGGACAGTTCTCTGTCTCATATCAAATGAAACAGAGAACTGTCCCCTGTTCTAATTAGTGTCAAAGAATCGTCCTCATAACAATTTCTATGGAGTAGAGGTAGGGGGACAAGTTACAATTACAGATTTACTAACCGAACCACTAATAGCTGTTACAGTAGCACTGCCCTCACTACTTAAAGTTAATTGAGTTGTTGCTATTCCATTTGATGTTGTCTCAGTATATGAAGAAAGAGTGCCAAAAGTTGTAATAAATGTAACCACAGTTCCATTGGGAACTGGATCACCGGTTGAATCCTTTACGGTAGCAATAATTTGAGAAGTTCCACCACCAACATTAACTATTGCAGGAATGGCTTGTAAAATAATTTCAGACGGTACCCCTGACGTATTTACTTTAATCGTTACACTACCATATCCAATATTACCATCAGAGTCAGTAACGCTCAGTATTACAATATAAGTTCCAGGTACCGCATATTCATGACTTATAGTAACTCCAGTACCAGTTGTGCCATCTCCAAAATTCCAACTATAAGTAGCAGTCCCAACACCACATTCTGTTTCAAAAGTAGTATTAGATGCGTCAAAATATACAGTAAATGGAGCTACCCCAGTTGTTCCAGGAGTAACATTTATAATTACATTTGGACCGCCGGTTTCTCCTACATTGATAACTACAACAGCATATCCCTTATTATTCCAATAATCTGTTACCGTTAATTTCACTACATAACTTCCACAAGTAGTATAAGTGTGGGCTGAGGGCATTACACCAGAACCGGTTGTACCATCTCCAAAATTCCAGCTATAACTGGCAATCCCTCTATCATCAGTAGAAGCAGAGGCATCAAATTGAACTGTAAAGGGTGCATTACCAGCAGTTCCAGGGGTAACGTTAATTACAGCACTTGGGGGCTCAAAATCAATACCAGGCTGAACAGCTGGCAAATCGAAGGTTACTGATTTGATAATACCATGACCGGCTCCATCGGTACCGATTAAACTAATAGTACAGGTAATTTCAGTAATCATCGGATTCTTTTTTACATGATCTAAAACTTCCTGATAATACAAAGGTAAATTTTCAATTTCAGTAATGTCACCAGATGTTCCAGGAGTGGAAGAAGGAGCAACATAAAAGGCCATGCCGACTGTCTTAGATAAATCAGGGATTAATACACCATTGTTATAATATTTATAGCTGAATCCTTCCCCGATAAATTCGACCTGGTTAATAGAATAAATCTCTAAATCAATAGTTCCTTCACCTTCAGTAATATCAATTTCAGTGAAGTTCACCCTTATTGCTGCTTTGGGGTCGAAGACATTTAAAATTCCTTCACTAAACCAACCGCAGCCAGTTAGAGTAAGACCAAATAATATTAAAACTGATAAAAATAGAACTATGTTCTTTTTTTCTTTCTTTTTTTCTTTAAATATATTTTGTAGCAATCCCTTCCCCTCCCTTTTTAATTTAATCTACGATTAAATTGGTATAACGTATATCGTATACCGTATATAGTTTAAGACAACATCCAAATTTGATCTTTTTGCAGTCCCTGTCCCTCATGTTAAATTAAACAACAATTATATTTATATTAACTTAGCTTACATTTATACCAGCAGTATTAACGGTATACGTTATACGTAATACGGTATACTTTTTAATATTGTTAATATTCGATTTTGTGAGCGGTAATCAGAATAATTATTTCAGTTCTATTCTTGGTACGATTAGTAAATTTAAATAGCTCACCAATGACCGGTATTTCACTTAAAATCGGTATTCGTCTAATTGTTTCAATTTCCTCTGAGGTAATTAATCCACCAATTACATTGGTAACTCCTAAAGGTGAGCGGATGATAGCCTTTTCCTGACGAGAATTAATCACCGGATAACCCTGAATTAATTCAGTTCCCAGAGATTCTATCTTAATATCACAATCCATAGTAATTTTCTCATCCTGGCTCAAGCGAGGAGTGATAGTCATATTCAAACCGACATCAATATAACGAATGGTTTCAATCCCCTCTTCCGTCCTTTCCCGAATAGGAATTTTAGAGCCAGAAAGAATAACAGATTCTTTTCCATCCAGTGTCAATATCTTGGGATTAGACAGTATATTGGTTTTTCCTTCCCGGATTAAGGCATCTAATCTTGCTTCTATCAAACCTCTTCTTTCAAAAGAACCACCTAAGGTTAGTTCTCCAAAGACAATCTGACCTAAAATTAAATTACCAGATTCATCTGTAGTAGCACCAGAACTCCAGGATATTCCCAGATCTTTTTCCGAATTTAAATCAATCTCTACAATTTTCGATTCAATCATTATTTGAGGGGCACGTTTATCCAGACCTTCAATCATCATCTGGGCATTAGTTATTTCTTCCTGATTGCCTTTGATAATAATTTCATTCTGGCGACTATCAATAATAATTCTGTTCTCATCGGGAATGACAATTCTCAGCATATTTTTAATTGCTTCTACTTCTTCTGAGAAGATAGCATTATCAAGCTTAAAACTCTTGGTAATTAAACTGGTATCCATTTCCTCAATTAATTTTTCAGCCTTGGCAACCATTTCTATTGTTCCTTCTACAATCAGGTTATTCAATCTAGTATCAGAAGTTATTTTTATATTACTATTCTCACCAAAATAACTATCTAAGACACTTTTAGTATTTTCCACATTAGAGTTCTCTAAATGAATAATTTTGGTTAACCTTTCTCGGTAGGTTTCAATAACCTCTTCAGTGCCAATAACCAGGGCATTACCCACCTGGGCATAGCTCAATCTTTTCAAAGTCAATATCCAGTTTAATGCCTCTTTAAAAGAGACATTATTTAAATTAAGAGTAATTTTACCGGTCACTGAGTCATCAGCAATAATATTAATGCCACTTAACATAGATAAAGTTCGGATAGCATCTACAACATCAGTCTCTTTCAAATTCATGGTAATAGGAGTAGTAACCTGGTCTACCAACGAAGGGAGCATGGCTATTTCTTGTTCTCTTATTTTTCTAATCTCGTCTGCACTGAGTGGTTCCACGGTAAATACTTGTTTTTCGGGGGCGAGGAATTCTTTA
This sequence comes from Candidatus Atribacteria bacterium, assembly GCA_003513845.1. GTDB lineage: Bacteria > Atribacterota > Phoenicimicrobiia > Phoenicimicrobiales > Phoenicimicrobiaceae > Phoenicimicrobium > Phoenicimicrobium oleiphilum. The sequence goes on from DOTB01000064.1 coordinate 4,369, forward strand.
TAGTCATAGACATTAATCTGTAGTAATTTTCTGCTGGCGTCCAGTGCCATATCATAATCCACCTGCTGAAATAAATCAATGACAAATCGGACTTTATCTGCCTCAATCTGTCCACACCTGACCTGTTTCACGGAGCCCATATTCAAGAAAAGGGTATTTTTTACCAATTCAGTAATATTATAATCAGCATTATGAATATCAATGACAATTCTATCAGGATCCCCCACATACATTGACTCATATTCTTGGATAGGATGGTTTGCTTTAATAGTCACCCTGGTAAAATTGGGCATTTTCTTATACCAAATATTGGTGATGGTTATATTCCCTTGAGCAAGGCAAACCTCAAATAAAAAGAAAAATAATAATAAAGAAATTAAAACTATTAGAACTTTCCCACTAACCATACCACTTTTGGTATTTCGAAAATTAGCTTTGGCTCTGGAACTGCCATTTTTAACATATTTTTTTCTCATTTGTTCATTACTTTGTTCATTCATTAGTTACCTCCTCACCTCCCAATTTGAGTGGAATTTCATAGTCATTAATTTCGATAATAACTTTATCATCCTGTATGCGCTTTATTAAATATTTATCTAAAATAAGGTCACCCTCCTTGGCAATATAGGTTTCATCTTCCATTTCCAGGATAGCTAATTTCATATCACCAGAAGAAATCATTCCGGTATATTTACTTCCCGGGGGTAATTCTGGTTGCACAAATCTTCGGATAGCCTCTTCACTACTTAACTCTTCTGCTAACTGCTCTTCTTCCTCGCTGACATAAACGGTACTCACTACTCTCTGAAAAGGATTTCGCATAACTGGTGGTTGATAAGGTTCATAGGTATAAATCTTAGTCTGATAGCTTTCATATCTCTGTTGAATCTCTTTTTCAAAGGGAGATAATGTTTCTTCTTTTTCCTCTTTTTCTTCTTCCTTCAAGCCTGCAGTATCATCAGTGCCCACGTTAGAGGTGTCCGCTCTGGGTGGAGTGGCAGTAGTGGTTTGACCAGCAGGCGAAACCTGAGCAGTTGGGCTACCAGGAGTAGAAGTAGGAGTTATTGCTGCCTTTCGCTCACCACCAAAAGGATTGAGGGCAGATAAGGAAGATAATAAGTCTGGTTTAAGCCAGACCAGAGCAGTAGCTACTCCTAAAATAATTAAAATAATTAATAATATACGAGTTAATTTGCTCAAAATACTATTTCCCTTTCATTAAGACATAGGTAAACATAGTCATGGAAATATTAACATTCTCGGCATTATCACCAGTTGGATTAAGTTTTAAGTCCCGAATATCAACAATCCTGGGAAAATTTTCCAATCTATCTAAGAATTTAATTGTTTCAAAATAATTAGCAGTGAAGGTCATATTAATTGGTAGTCGGGCATAAATGGCATCTTTCTCCTGAACAATATTTTGCGGTGAAAAATTAGTAAAATCAATATTAAATTCATCCATAGTTTCTTGTAACAAAACTAAGAAGTCAGGAATATCTTTTTCTTTAGGCAGCAGCACTTCCATAAACTCCATTTTTTGGGTTAATTCCTGATATTCCTTTTTTAAATCA
>DOTB01000064.1:6261-7075 GCA_003513845.1 Candidatus Atribacteria bacterium
AGATAATTATTAAAGGTATTGGCAGAAAAACTAAAGGTTTGATTAGCATTGATACTCAAATTATTAAGCCAGACCTCAGGTAGGATAGTTTCGCTGAAATCTCCCAATACCCGGGTTAGCCGGGATTGATTTTTAATCAAATTTTCAATAATCTCCACCCGTTTAGCTAATTCTTCCTTATCTCTTTCTAAATTTTTTACTTCCTGAATAACTTTTTCTATAGCAGCCAGCTGGGTTTCTAAGTTTTTTACTTCCATTTCTTTAATATAAATTTTATTTTCAAGCTGGAGATAAAAATAACCTGAGGCAGCAAATAATAGAATTATGCAGATAATTATTAGCATGCGGAATAGATTAAATTTCTCTTTTTCCCGGTATTCCGGNNCCTGATATTCCTTTTTTAAATCACCTAAACGAGCAGCTATTCTTCTGCCTTCGGCAATCCTATTTTGAAGATTGCTAATCTGCCGATCTAATTCCTCTATCCTGGCATTTCTTGGTAAATAAATATAATTGTAGTTTATAAAAGCAAAAACTGCCAGAAAAATAATAAACAGTACTATTTTAGCTCTCTTACTTAAATTAAATAATTTCAAAATTATACTCCTCTATTTTCCTCTGGCTTCGCTTTCATATTCCAGGCGATAGGGAATAAAAACACCTGATAATTGAAAATTCACCGTATCTATGCTTCTATCATATTCTGGAATTCTGGTACTCTGTTTGCGAATATATTGTAATTCGATAGCATCAAAACGCTCATGTTCTTTTAAGGTGTTCATATATTTAGCAACAAGATAATTATTAAAGGTAT
>DOTB01000064.1:7359-19661 GCA_003513845.1 Candidatus Atribacteria bacterium
TTCTCTTTTTCCCGGTATTCCGGAGGTAGAAGATTGATATTTCGAATAGTATTTTTATTTTTGGCCATACTTTGGGATTTACCTTTCTCTTTTTGCTAATCCAATAGCAGTAGCTAAAGCAGATTTATATTTATCAAGATGATTAATATCAACCTCATGCTCATTTACAGTAATACCCTTCAAAGGATTAGCTATTACCACAGTTATACCAAATTGTTTTTTCAACACTTGCCCTAAATTGGGCAATTGGGCCATGCCACCACATAAGATAATTCTCTTATAGTTTACTTTCTGATACTGTGTTTTAAAGTAATTCAATGATTTACGAACCTCATTAAATATTTCATAAACACCAGCATTAATTAAATCGACAATTTCTTTTTGATTAGCTAAAGCTAAAGATTCTTCCGAATTTTCTTTTTCAGTCTTTTCCTTTTTTACCTTTTCTATTTTATTAGTAAGCACTTCTTCTTCTTTTTCTTCTGCTACTTTTCCTAAAGCCTCTTCTGTTTCTTCAATTTCTTCCATTTCTGCTACCTTTTCTGTTTTTTCTTCTGATAAGGAGAGCCCAATTTTACGTTTTAAAACTTCTGCTTCGTTAAAGGGTATATTAAACTTTTTCTCAATTGCTTTGTTAATATCATTACCCCCTTTGAGAATAGTTCTAGTGAATTTCAATCTATCTCCTTCAATTAAGGTGATTTCAGTAGTACTGGCACCTATGGAAAGAACGATATCTATTCTGGTACCATCTTCCTCACTGCTGGATACTGGTGAAAGATAATTTTCAAAAGCTCTTATCTGGGCATTGGCAACTATATCAACGGCTTTTGGTTGGATTTTCACATTTTTCAAAACCGATATTTGCTGTTCAACAAGACTTCGCGGTGCCGCAACCAGCAAAACCTTCATCATCTTGCTGCCTTCTTTCTCCTCTAACTCTTCAATTTTTATAGCATCCAGCAAAGATTCTTTCAAATCATAGGGGACATATTTGGGGGCTTCCCATTGTATTCCTTCAGCTAATTCTTTTTCAGTCATCAATGGCGTGGTAATTTCCCGCACAATAACCTTTTGTCCGGTAATAGCAATAACACTGCCTCTCTCATATATTCTTTTTTTACGAAGCATTTTAGCTAAGGCCTGGCTTACTGCAGCAACATCTTTTATTTCGCCATGTAAAATACTATCTGGTGGAGTTAAAACAATTCCAAAATTTTCCAGATGATACCCACCACCGGTCCTGCTAAGTTGTACTGCTTTAATGGATCGGGCGCCAAAATCTATGGCCAGCATAAGTAGAAATGCTCCTTATAAAAAAGTATATCGTATAACGTATACCGTATATCGTTTAATTATAATTTCGAATCAAAATAGTTGTTAGTCGATGGTATTTAGTCGTTAGTAAATTAAAATACAGTATTCAGTTATTAGTTTTCAGTTAAAATCCAACAATTTAATAAATACAGCTTAAATAAAAATGAAATTACTTTAATTTTGATTATAAATCTATAAATTCCTCAAGGTTCATTTCTAAGTCTTCTCTTATTATTTTACGTAAGAGTCCTTTTGGAATATTTTTATTCCTGTGTAAAGGTATAGTAGTAACTCTGCCATCTTCTGATCTTAATCTTACATGAGAACCCTTTGTTCTTGTTACACTAAAATTCATAGTTTTTAGTAATTTTATTAAATCTTCACCTTTGATTGCAGGAAGTTTAGGCATTTTTATAAACTTCTAATTCTCTAAAACCAACGAATTTATTTAATTCTTCAATGTTCGTTTCTTCCAAGCATATTTCTATTACTTCTGATATATTTTTTAATGCTTCATCAATATTTTCACCATAAGAATGGCAACCTTTAAATAAGGGACAACTCACTATATAATAACCATCTTCATCCATTTCAATTATTACAGGAAGATGAATTTTTTCTAATTTCTTTCTTCTTTCCATTTATATTTAACCCAATAAATTGATATTTCATCAAGTATACTAATATTCCCACAGTATTTATCGTTATACGAAATATGAAATACAGTATATGCTTTTTGTCATTGCGAGGGGAGCACTCAATATTTTTTGAGTGCTTCCCGTGGCAATCTCATCCACTTAAGCCTGCATTATTAACTATCTCTTATACTCCTATAATTATAACAGCAAAAAACATTTTAAAACAATTTTTTCTGGTAATCTTCTTATCATAAAAATATAAAAATAACTAAAGATCAATTGATTTTGCTAAACTATAATTAATAAATCATTATTATAATGAATATTTTCTTCATTATATATAATAATTTTTCAAATAACAACTTTTTTATTTGAATTGGCACTTCTTTTATAAAATTTTAAATTATTTATACCTTATATTATCTATCTTAATCTAACTATCGTTTAAGCAAGCTTATTATATCTCCCGCCAGGATACCTTCACATATCTTTCATTTCCAATAGTAGTCACTGTCTGGAAGTCTTCCATAAAATCACCGTCATAGTTAATAGTGGTATTATTATGCATCCATACTTCTTCAGCAACTACAGCACCGGTTACTACTGAATCATTTCTAAAATCAACCATCCCACCAGGTAATAATTCACCTTCTTCATTATAATAACCGCCAGATTGAACTACACCATTTATAGAAGAAGAACTAGCATGAAGTAGAATATCTCCTTGAGCAGCAAGAGCAATTGGTCCGGGGTAAGCGCCTTCCGGAACGGGGTCATTTCTTAAAATGGTCAAATTAGAACCATTTTTAAATTCCATAGTTCCTGAAGTATCATTGGGGTCATCCGGATTGTTTTTAGCAACAATTAAGGCGCCATCAGTAATTGTTAAAGAATCGTCATTTCTAAAAATAACATCACCTTCTACATATACCACCCCAGTAAAATCATGGTGTCCTCTGCCTTCTATATTGGTGTCAAAGCCATTAGGGTAATAGGTGTTATTGGCAATAGCCATTTGTTTTAGTTCATCATAAGGAACTGGCGGAATATCCATCGCAGGCCAGTTAAGTGGTCCCGAAAAATCACCATTATCAGTACCATCTAATTTATTTAGAGCACTATAAGGTGTATTGGGATAATCATCCGGAACACCAGAAGTAGTTGCTATTCCATAAAATGTAAAAGGACCCTTTACATCAATACCATAATTTGAGTGTATATCTCCTCCGGTAATTGTAGCACCAGGCTTACCCTGGAAGGTAATCATATGGTTCGTCAAGATTGCCTTTTCATATAAGACACTGGTTCTTTGGGTAATTGTAAAATGTGCAACAACTTCAATTGTTCTTTTGCCTGTTACATCTTCTCCATTTCCTTTTACTACACCAGTTGATTCAATTAATACCCAATCTTTTATTTCATCATTTTCACCACGACGGGGATCAGCTTCAGGAACAATATTAAGTTCAACATTATAGTATTCTGTTTCTGTTCCATAATTATAACTATCAGTAAAACTATAGTCATTCAAAATTGTAATTTCATCATTGTTTAATTTCCACAATGTTTCTTCTATTCCTGACTCAGCTAAATAAAACGCCTTGGTCGAATCTCGCTGCAAAGTTGATAGTTTAGTATCATTTTGAGCCATAACCAGCATAGCAATTACAATACTCACCAAAACAAAGGCAAAAATTAATACACTTAACAAAGCCATTCCTTTTTGTGATTTCCATATTTTCTTATTTTCATTTATATGCAAAAATTTAAAATAACCTTGCATAAACCTCACCTCTTTTTATTAAAAACTTGCAGATAATGATTATCTATCAAACTTAACAATGCTTTATAAACTTATTTATCGATAATGATAATTTTTTAACTCTATTTTCCATTTTCCATGTTTGTTACTAAACCAAAATTTCTTAAATTAACCTCTGTAGTAAGAATAATATCGGGGTTCCCCCCGGTTTTTGCATCCCCATCTAAATCAACCTGAAGGTTAATTAAAACCTTAGAGGCATTACTTGGATTGGTCATTTCTATATTCGATTGATTTAAATAAGTAAAAGAAAGAAAATGAACGTTATCTAAAAAAGGTTGATGAGAACCATCTCCAATTTTCTGTGTTAAGCTATCGCCTGAATTCCCCGACCAACTGTAAATTATGCTGTCTTTAGAAAGGATAGTATAATTAATTTTTATGGTATTATTATCAGAGGTATCATCAATTTCATCGCCTTCCCTGATTTCCTTAACCATTTGGTCAAGCCGCATGCGTGCGTCTCTCTGGGCTTGTAGTTGATATTGGCCTGATATCCAGGAGCGAACTCCGCCTCCAAAAAAAGTCACCGTGCCAATAGTTATCAGGCTAAGTATAGCTAAAACTACCATCAATTCAATCAATGTAAAACCATTTTTGATAAATGAGTTATCTTTTAAAATCATTAAATTTTTCCCCTTTTATTGTTAGCTTAATTAAGATGAAAAGTTATACTCGGTTTTATTTCAATTTCTGTTTCAGGATTGATAAAGGTAATAGTCCAATTTTTCTTTTCAACTTCTTTATTAAATATCATTTTGATTTCATAAGTTTTATTTTTTTCTAAAGTAAAATAAATAGATTGATTAAAAGTAATCACAGTGCCATTAACTGCTCCAGGATCATGTGAATACACTTTTGTATCATTTATTAGTAAATCATTTAATCTCTCGCTATCCTCACTATCCTTTTCACTTGATTGCCATACAATTTTCATTTGTTTTAAATCAATATTGCTATTCAGAACATTTATATTAAAATATACTTGTTTTTTCCCATCACTTCCAGCACCATGCTTTTGGGAATGATCTATTAATTCTATTGTAATTTCAGGCTTTTCGCAACTAATAGTAATACTATCACTATCCCCACCTGCTTCAGCAGTTACTATAACTGAATCACCTGCAGGTAAATCACTCAATACTACAGTTGCTTTTCCATCCCCATCTGTACTTTTTGTTACTGGAGAAGATGAGCCATCAAGTTTTGCATTAGTGTAATCATTTAACGAAAAGGTAACCTCGATGCCACTTGTAAGATCTCCATTTTTTGTTAATGTTGCAGTAATATTTACTGTTTCTCCAGCCGAAATTGTTGTTTTATCAGCTGAAATATCAACCTGATAAATAGGAGCATTAGTACAAATAATATCTACATCACCAAGAACTTCTTCAGGATCATAAAGCCAATTAGCTAACACAGTAGTAATACCATTCTCTGCTGAACAAGTGTTAATGGTAAGAATAGCAAATGCAATTCCTGATATATCTGTGAAAGAACTAATAGTTTTTTCATTGTTTTCAAAATAGCAATTATCTTGTGAAATGCTAAAATTTATGGTTTCCGAAACAACATAATCACCATTAAAGTCTTTTAATTCAGCGTAAATAGTGGCTGAACCTCCTTCGGTTATGGTAATTGGTTCAGACCAAACATACAAATTGTGACTTCTGCATGATACTGAAACTATATCAAAAACTTCAGTTCCGTCTCCCGCTATCCAGGAAGCAGTTACTTTTACAGTACCTGCATAATTCAATGTAAGTGTAACAACCGCTTCTCCGTTACTATCAGTTGTTAAACTTTCAGGAGATAAATAACCTAAATTTATATTATCAATAGAAAAATTTATAGTTTCACCTGAAACAGCATTTCCTAAGTAATCTATTAGATAGGCAGTAATCTCGGTTGAATCCTTTTGTGCGATTGTTAGGTCAGCAGCTTCAACCTTAACATTATTTTTTCCTGGGTCTACTATTTGTATATCAATAACAGCCGGCTCTAATAAAGTAGAAGTAGCTATAATAGTTGCAGTTCCGGAAATTGTACCGGCAATTAAATCAACATAAGCCACGCCTTGGCTAGTATTTACCATATTTTCTAAACTTCCTGGGCCCGATACAATAGTAAAACTAATTTCTCTATCAGTATTAACAGTATCATCCCCGGCATCAACAATTCTTGCGGTAAGATGGACAATCCCTTCTTCTCCACCTTTTGTGCTAATTTTATCCTTATCAGCAGTTAATATAATAGCAACCGCATCGTTTGTAACTTTAAGGGTAAGAACATCATATAATTTAATTTCACCTACTGTTAGAGTAGCTTTAATTTTTACAAACCCTTCTCTCTCCTTTCCTTCGTATTGGTCAAAATATGTTTCAGCTATTCCCTTCACAGGGGGAACACTATAATTTCTTAGATTTCCGAGATAAGAGATATCTTTTGATTCTCCTTCTAAATCAATGACAGATTCAATTTCAAAATAAATATTGCTTTCATCCCAGTCAGTAATAATATCGCCACTTTTATCTACAATTTCGGTATAGATATGGGAAGGTTCTACCCGATCATCTGTACCGGGTAATAAATTATATCGGTCGGCATATATGATAATACCTGCAGGTATTGCACCAGCTTCTGTAGTAGTAGTAGTTTGTGTATTGCCAATCAAAGTATCAACTATAATGTTTTTATTTTTATCATTCCTGCCCCCCCAAACAATCTGGGCTATAACCTTCTTTAAATTTTCGTTAACCATTTGAAAACTAACATTTTGAAAATATTTAGTCCCCTCTATAGGGCCAGAAAATGGTCGTATTTTTTCAAAAGGTGTATTTTTATAATCTTCTAATATCTGTTGGGCATAATTGGTAGCAACTGTTCTGTCTTTGGAATCACTCATTGATTGAAAAGCAACAGAAAACGCTTGAAATAACCCTATAGCTACCAACGCTAAGATGGCAACCGCCACCATAAGTTCAATTAAGGAAAATCCCGTTTGGTTTCGGGATAATTTATTCTTTTGTAACATTGGGAATACCTCTCCTATTCATTTGTGGGTAATACTTGTAAGTATAGTTTTTAGTTTTTTGTTTTTAGTTTTTTGTAAATTTCTAAAAACCCTTAAACACAATTTTATATTTTATTATTTAAATTTTAAATAATTTTTGTCATTTTTAGTAATTTTTTTACAACTAATCCAACTGTTTTTTATAATAGCAATCCATAATATTAATTCTTTTTTAGAATATCATAATATTCTTTGGCTTCATTTATATTCAATGCTTCTTCATCATCTACTTCTTCCATATATTTGCCAAGCCCATAATTTTCTAATAATTCTTCGAGCTTTTCAAATGTCTCGATATCTATCAAAACTGCCTTTTTTTTGTTATTACTGTTAACAATATATTCTTTTTTTATTTTTAGCATTGTTGAACTCCTAAATTAAAAATTTGCCTTTATTATCTTAAAAGAAAAATCCTTTTTAGAATTTTGAAGATCTTCTAATACTTCTTATCTTGCTCAATTAATATTCTATATTTATTTTATAATTAACTTTTTCTACATTTCTTAGCAAGATATTCAGGGGAAGTTTCCCCTTAAACCCCTCATCATCACCCTCACCTTACCTCTCCCTTCTAAGGGAGAGGGTTAGGGTAAGGCTGTCAAAATATATATTTATATTCTATTTTAGCAAATCATTGCATTTATTTAAAGATAATATGGTTTACACAATAATTGCCCTCAATGTTCCTTTCGCAATTTCATACACTTATACTTTTATTCATTGCGCGCCTACCTCTTAACAAAAGTTCAGAGGCAGGCATGGTAATCTCCTCCAATTAAGCTCGTATCTTTTATCTGAAAATTAAGGACTGACAACTGGAAACTTTATGTTTTAATCGTGCGGGTAGAAGTGGATGAGATTGCTTCGTCGCTTCGCTTCTCGCAATGACAAAATCGTATATCGTATTACGTATAACGTATATCGTTAAAATCAGTCATTAGTCGTTAGTATCTGGCATTTAGTTTGCCTGTTGCTTATTACTTATTACTGGTTACTTATTACTGAATTTGCTCCTCGCAATGACAAAATCGTATATCGTATTACGTATAACGTATACCGTTAAAATTAGTCGTTGGTCGTTAGTATCTGGCATTTAGTTTGCCTGTTGCTTATTACTGGTTACTGATTACTTATTACTGAATTGGCTCCTCGCAATGGCAAAATCGTATAACGTATTACGTATAACGTTTGCCAATATACTTAATACGATATGCTGTTTTGCTGCGCAAAAGCTACCAGTTTGCTGGTGGTTTGGTGCTGATTCTGGTGCGTGCTGTTACGGGTGTCATAATCACGTAGAGCGTTTTTCCATATTTAGTTTTCAAGGTTACGGTGCCACCCATACTGGGAGTGCCATTTTTGGTAAACCTAACTTTATGATAATCAAAATTAGTATTAAATAAAATAACACTATCCAACTGAACAGTATTAACTAATTCATAATCTTTGTATATCCTATAACGATTTACCGGTATCTGAAAGTCAATTTTATAATTGCTCCCGGTATACATGGCTTTTGATTGGCAGTCTTTTAGTATTGCCTCTAACTGATAGGCTGCACGATTAAGGTCCATGTTGGCTTTAGTTCTAAAAAGACCTTCCAAGGAAGTAATGGTAAGTATTGAAAGAACGCTTAGTACGACCATTAATTCAATGAGGGTATATCCGTTGGTTTTTCTATTATTGCTACTATTACTGCTACTATAATTATACTTCATCTACTAGGGTATATATTTATAACAATATTATATTTTTTAGAGAAAATATTTTCCCTTAAAAACTAAATGCAACTCAAACTTTAATTTTAATATTTAGCAATCTTTTTGATAGTATCTGAAAAATCCGATACTCTATCTTTTTACTTTTATTATTCCCTATTATAGCAAATTTTAGCAAAAAATATATCTTTTAGTGCCTCGTGACTATACGGTTTTGGTCATTGCGAGCCTGCCCCTAAACTAATGTTTAGAGGCAGGCGTGGCAATCTCATACTATTACGCTTACCTCTTTTTTATCTTCATACTGACAACTGTGAACTGAGAACTGTAAACCTTCTTTCTATTAATCTTGCGGGTAGAAGTTGATGAGATTGCTTCGCTCCCTTCGGTCGCTCGCAATGACAAAATAGTATATAGTATTACGTATAACGTATACCGTTAAAATTAGTCGTTGGTCGTCAGTATCTGGCATTTAGTTTGCCTGTTGCTTATTACTTATTACTGGTTACTTATTACTGAATTGGCTTCTCGCAATGACAAAAAGGAACAACCGTAAACTGAAAACTAATAACTGGAAACCATCTTTATATTATATTCAATATGTTCCTTAGTTTCTCCTTTTAATAAAAATAGTTACAATTTCTTTCTTAGCATGGTAAATATGATATCCTATTCGATAATTTCCTTTCCTTATTCTAAAAAATGAAATTTTCCCTTTTTTTATCTTTTTAACTCCAGCAGGTAAGGGATTGTTTTTAAGTGTTTTTATATCTTCCATAATTCTCTGTAAATCTATATCAGGAATATCCTTGATGTCTTTTTTAATACTTTGCTTATAGAATAGTTTATACACTAATCCCTCTACTTTTTAGGCTATCATTCCATTCATCTTCACTAATTGTATTTTCTCCTTCTCTTACTTCAACCGTTTGAATATCTTCTTCATCTTCTTTTATCCTATCCAATTTCTCCTTTATAGCTTCTGTTACAAAATGATTAATTACTATTCCCTTTGTTTTACAATATTTTCTAAGATCTTTTACCACGTCTTCTGGTATTCTAGTCCCTAAAAGAATTTTATTCATATACCATCACCTCTGTTAACTAATGATATATTTTGCTAACATTAAAGTCAATATTTCAAACATCAAATTTATAATCTATTTAAGATATTTAAGGGGAATCCTTTTACTTAAAAACCACTAATTTATTTATCTCTATGTCTCTATGCTTTTCATTATTTAGTTGGTGGTTTCCGGTTAAAATAATTAATTTAACACAATCAAGTTTTTAAAACATAATCTTTGCCTTTGTCTGATAACTATTAACTGATAACTGAAAACTGCTAACTGAAAAACTTCATGCTTTAAATTAAAGACTAAAGATGAATGACTAACGACAGATACCAATTGATGATACTATTGCCAAAAAATAGGGCGATTATTGTTCCTAAGGCAATAAATGGTCCAAAAGGAATGGGATCACTTTCTCCTTTATTTTTAATTAATATGACAATACCAATTATGGCCCCCGTAAAAAAACTAAGAAACAGAGAAAGTAGGGTTAATTGCCAGCCTAAAAAGGCACCTACCATAGCAGCTAATTTGATATCTCCTCCCCCCATTGCTTCTTTTTTAAACAAAAAGCTGCCTAAAATGGCTACCAACAGCAATACTCCTCCTCCTGCTAAGATACCCAGTAAGGAATTAATGGGAGATAAATTTTTCAGGAAAAAGCTCATTAGAAAACCAAGAAGGAGAAAAGGAAGGGACAAGACATCAGGAATAATGTTTTCTTTTAAATCGATAAAGGTAATTATAATTAAAGCCGAACAAAAGAACATATAAACAAAAGTTACCAATTGTAATCCATAACGTAAAAATAGCAACAGATAAAGGACAGCAGTTAAAAATTCTACCAGCGGGTATTGCCATGATATTTTTTCCTTACAATAGCGACATTTACCCTTTAAGATGATAAAGCTAACCAGAGGGATATTGTCGTAAAATTTTATAGGCTGGTTACACTTGGGACAATGTGAACCCGGACGAATAAGCGATTCATTGCGGGGAATTCGATAAATACAGACATTACTGAAGCTGCCAATAATAAGACCAAGTAGCAGAACAAAAATACTGGCAATTATCTCGTACATATATAAACAGCCCTAATCCTATACATAATTACAATACAATTATTTATCTAAAGATTGTTCACCCCTAACCCTTCTTTCTCTCTAACAGGGAGAGGGTCAGGTATATCTGCCTTGATTATAGTAAATAGGCATTTAGAAGTCAAAAAATTGTCAGACCGAGAATTATCAAGTTAAAATGGTAATATTTCTCCTACCCATGAGTTAATTAATTTAATGACATTAATTAATTTAATGATTGTCAGTATTTAATTCACTCAATTTTAACCTAACTAATAGCGTTAAATTAATATAATTAATAGAATTAATAAAACTAATAGATAATATTCATTATTAAGGTGGGCATAATTATGAGGATTATTATAATTCTTAAAGTTTGCAGAATGCTTACTTTTACTGGGTCAGCATTCATATCTATAGCAACCAACGTCATTATGGTAACTCCCCCGGCGGCAGTTGCCAATAGTGCAGTAGCCAGGTCCCATTTTAAAGTTCTATGAAACCGAAAACCAATAAATACACCGTTTAAAACTACAAAGACCGAAAATAATAAAACAGGTAGCAATAGAGATTTAAGATAGATAACCATCTCTGGATTAAATGTGGTACCCAGAGAGCCCCCAACCATAATCTGGGTAACTAAAATTAACCATTTAGGAAGCTCTTGTAAAGGTGCTCCCAAAATACGTAAAGTCCCCACTACTACCATAGAACCTAACATACAACCCACCGGAATCCCCAGATACTTGGCAGTAAATCCACCGATGCTTCCTAATAATAATGATAATAAAATTCCAAATACATTTACTCTTTCTTTTTTTTCATTATTACCATTACCCGAATTATTCGATTCATTAATATCTTTATTAGCATTATTATTAGTATTATTGTTAGTATTGTTAGTATTATCAGTAAGTTCATTATCAACCTTTATCTGGCAATTGGCTTCTGTTTTATCCCAGTTCTTACAATGGGACACAATAAAAGGAACACTCAAATTTATAGAAATTACCCGAAAAAATTGCAGTAAGGTTACAATTGGCACACTGAGATTTAAAGAGAGGGCAATCATTCCCATCTCAAATAAACCTGCTGGCACTGAGCCATAGAGTGCACTCCCTAAGTCCATACCGGTCATCTTAGCCAGAAGCAATCCTACCGCCAGACTAATTAATATCATCCAGGCTGATGATAATAATCCAGGAACTAAGAGAGATTTAATGGTGGGTATTTGTTCTTTGTTAAGTCTAGACCCAATCATTACCCCAATAATCACTTGAAAAAAACTGGTTAAAAAAGAAGGCATGGCTATCCATTCAAAACCCTGACTGCTAATAATAGCTAACATTATTAGAGAACCAGTAGTAGCTCCGCCTGGAATACGGAGGAAACTAAAAAGTCGATAACCGAGATATCCAAAAATAAAAATTAAGAGAAGATTTAGTATCATTTTTGATAAGTGTCCCTTTTACTCTCCTTTTTTATTATTTCTATTTTTTACAATACTTCTTGAGATAAAAATATTCTTGAGATTAAAATATTATATGCTCATATATGCTAACAAATATTATGTTCTCATAGA
>DOTB01000064.1:19855-20394 GCA_003513845.1 Candidatus Atribacteria bacterium
ATCTAAGATGACCTTTGAATAATTATACTGAGGCGTAAGGAGGAACCGTCTTTCCCGATACCATCCAGTCTAAAAGTATTGACGCCATCAAAAGTTACCACCACATCTCCTGGGCGGTCCCAACCGTTTTTAGTCTGTTGTTCTAAAGTTACTGGATTTTGGAAATTCAAACGTTTGATTAATTCATCAATATCATTCCAGATATGAACAGGATGTCGGCTAATTAGCTCTGAGCGTATCTCTGCCTCTACCGATTGCACATTGGAGGTGACAATTCTATTTACATTCTGCTCCAGGATATGTTGATAAACTTTGGGGCCATAAATAATCATTACTCCAATAATCAATATCAATATTATCAAAGAAAGAATGGTAATACCCCTTTGATTATTTGTTTTCATTCCTCGCTCCTTAAAAACTATTGAATTTTTTGAAATTCCGATAATACTAAATATTACAATTACCATTGGAAAAAGACAATTACCAAAAATTGTTTTATTAGCCAAACCCATTCCTAAATATTCCCATTAAAATCCAAT
>DOTB01000061.1 GCA_003513845.1 Candidatus Atribacteria bacterium
CTTTTATCTTAATACTCGAGATATGCTTAAGATAATAACAAATAATGGAGAATATTAGAGATG
The DNA here is from genome assembly GCA_003513845.1 of Candidatus Atribacteria bacterium. Classification (GTDB taxonomy): domain Bacteria; phylum Atribacterota; class Phoenicimicrobiia; order Phoenicimicrobiales; family Phoenicimicrobiaceae; genus Phoenicimicrobium; species Phoenicimicrobium oleiphilum. The sequence goes on from DOTB01000061.1 coordinate 64, forward strand.
TCTTTTTTATCGACAATTTTACTGGCTTTTGGGTTGGCTATGGATGCTTTTGCAGTTTCCATCACTGGTGGTATTGTCTCAGCCACTGTTAGTATTTCTTTTTCCTTGAAGATTGCTCTTTTTTTTGCTGGTTTTCAGATGCTTATGCCCTGGATTGGCTGGTGGTTAGGTCAAAATATTGCTAGATATATATCAAGCTATGACCATTGGGTGGCCTTTCTGCTCTTATTTATGATAGGAGGGAAGATGATTTATGAATCTTTTCAAAATAAAGAGAAAAACCAATCTATCGATTTCAATAACACATTGGTCTTATTTTTTTTAGCAATTGCCACTAGTATTGATGCTCTGATTGCTGGGGTAAGCCTATCTCTTATAAAGTTGGATATTACTCAGGTAATAATTACTATTGGCATAATTACTTTGCTGCTATCTCTGATAGGGGTTAGCATAGGGAAAGTATTGGGTTATTTGATGAAGAGGTATGCTGAGCTGGCTGGTGGTATCATTTTAATTTTAATTGGTTTTCAGATATTAGTAGGACATATTAGTGCATAGCATATTTCATCAAGATAATCAGGGGACTCCGCCCCCCCCTGAACCCCGACATTTAAAAATGTTTTCAGTCATTGGTTCTCAGTATTTTTTGAAATCCCGATACTATAAAAAACCTTTTTTAAATAAGGAACAAAGAACAATGTATTCTAAGTAGATTTTAAGAAGAGAAAAAAAGAATTGTCTAATTAAATTACCCTGAAATTAAATTTTATTGTATAAAAATATGGTGTTTTTATCCGGTCCCAAGCAAAGCTGAAAAACAACCTTAGCAAAGATAATTGCCAGAGATTTTAGTAACCAAGTTTACTTCAATTGGGATGATATTCGTAGCAAGAGAGAGTTGATTCAGGATTCTTACTTTTTTGAGAGAGTTAATCGGATAGATGAATCGATCCCGTTAGTAATTTTTGACGAAATTCATAAATACAGAAATTGGAAAAATTATCTCAAAGGAGTTTATGACAGATTCGCCGAAGAATATAAGATTCTTGTTACTGGTAGCGGTAGATTAGATTTGTATCAAAAAGGAGAAGATTCTCTGGCTGGCAGATATATGAAATTTCACCTAATGCCTTTTACCTATTCAGAATTGACGAACCACCACTACTCGGTATCTTATTTTCTTAATCATCCTTTTCGTTTTCAAGAGGATAATCAAACGGACTACGGTTTATGGGATGATCTTTTTGAGCTTAGTGGGTTTCCTGAACCGTTTTTGAAAGGGGAAAAGGATTTTTACCGATTATGGTCAAATAATTATCAGCACCAGTTAATTCGGGAGGATATCCGAGATTTAACCCAAATCAAAAAGTTTGATTCCCTGGAAATCTTATATTCTCTCTTACCACTAAAGGTGAGGGTGAATTTAGGGCTTTTCAAGGGGAAGAATTTCAATTGAGTATCTTGATAATTTCTTTGTAAAATCTTGATAGTGTAAAACTTTGAACAAAGGACAAAAATGAGTTTTGTTGATTATTTAAAAAAAATGTGTTGAATTCTTGGAAAAAGTGCCTGACCATAGGATTTTATTTGGTATAGGGGAATTGATGAGTGAAAAACTAAAAGTTTTGGGCTAAATCTAAATTGAAGCAAGATACAATGTTTTTACTCAAGTTAATGATAGATAATGAAAAAGATAGAAGATGATAGAACTTGTCAAGGGGACGGTTCCTTTGACAATATTTATTGCCCCAGAAACGCACGGAAAGTGCCTTTACCCGCTTTCGCGAGTACAAGTTTTAGCGTTTAAATTTTCGAAAAATTGGGCAATTAACTACCCTGTTTTTGGGCTATTTTGCTCCCTAAAAATCTTAAAACCCTTATAAAAAGCCACTTTCAGTACTTAAGAGTGTAAAAAAATTGGTTAAAAAAGAGCAATTTTCGAGGGTGATTATATAGCTCGGGTAAAAATAATGCAAATACAATCGTTTGCATTACATTTCTCCTCTAAAACCCTTATAAAATAAGGATTTCAGACTTGCTGTTTTTTTATAAATTTTATTCCTACAAGAAAGTAGATTATCTAAAAACTATTTCTTAAAAAAGCAGGATTTCCCACAATTTTTGTCGAATTAATAATGAACAGTAAAAGAGTATTAGAAATAACTAAAAAATCAATTTTTCACTTTTTAAAATAATTGTTACCATATAGTAGTCAAAACAGTGTGATATAATAAAACAAAATATTTAAATCTTGAATAATTCTTTTTGCATTTGCACTTATTTACACATCTTGGTTAATATAATTTCTTAATAATAATTATTTATCTATTTTTTTGATCAGTTAAGGAGAATGACCAAAATGCAAGCACAATCAAACTTTCAAGATTTGACTTTTATAACTAATGAAAATAATCAAAGCCTTGCGGATAGATTTAAAACTCTTATTAAAGATACCCGATTTTTTGATGTATTAGTTGGTTATTTTTATACCAGCGGTTTTTACGAGATTTATAAATCTCTCGAGAAAACAGAGAAAATTAGGATTCTTGTTGGAATAAATACCAATATTTCTGATCTTTCTAACTTTTCTACCCCCACCGCCTCACTCCCTAACGAAAATCCAACTAATTCCTCACAAGAACAATCTTTACAGTCTTTGCAATCTCTACAATTTTCCCACTCAGAAACAAAAAAGCAATTCTCCGAAGAAGTCACCAATGAAATGGAAAATTCTCCAGATAGCAAAGAAGTAGAAGAAGGAGTTAATATCTTTTTAGAATGGCTGAAAAGCGGAAAATTAGAAATTAAGGCATATCCAGCAGCAAATATTCATGCCAAACTCTATATTATGACTTTTTTGGAAAGTGATCGTGATATAGGTAGAGTAATTACTGGCTCCAGCAATTTTACCAAATCTGGTCTCCTTGATAATTTTGAATTTAATGTAGAACTAAAGAATAGAACCGATTACGAATTTGCCCTTGCTAAATTTAATGAGTTATGGGAAGATGCTGTTGACTTAAAAGAAAAATATCGAGAGACCATTCAAACAAAAACCTGGCTAAAAAATAATATTACTCCCTATGAATTGTATTTAAAATTTTTATATGAATATTTTCAAGACGATCTTAAACAAACAGAAGAAATATTTTACCAATATGTGCCCAAAGATTTTATGAAACTCGAATATCAGGAACAGGCAGTTTTAAATGCCAAAAAAATCCTTCAGGAGTACGGCGGCGTTTTTCTCTCTGATGTAGTAGGTCTCGGTAAGACCTATATATCTGCCCTCTTAGCCCAGCAATTAGATGGCCGTCACTTAGTTATAGCCCCTCCTATGCTTTTAGATAAAGATAGTCCCGGTTCCTGGCCCAATGTTTTCTCTGATTTTAAAGAATCAGCAGATTTTGAATCATTAGGCAAATTAGACAAATTACTCAAACGAGATATTACTAAATATAAAAATATCTTTATTGATGAAGCGCACCGTTTTCGCTCTGAAACCAATGTTACTTATGAAATGCTGGCTCGGATTTGTCGAGGTAAAAGAGTGATCTTAGTAACTGCTACCCCTTACAACAATTATCCTAAAGATATCTTAAGCCAGATAAAATTATTCCAAAATTCTAAAAAAAGCAATATTCCCAATCTACCCAATTTAGAGAATTTTTTCTCTAAATTAGAAAAAAGATTAAAACACTTAGATCGAAAACGAAATTATTCAGAATACATTAAAACTGTAAAGCAAAATTCCCGAGAGATTAGAGAAGAAGTTTTAAAATATCTGATGATACGTCGAACTAGAACAGAAGTAATTAAATATTTTACTCGAGAATTAGAAAAACACCAATTAAAATTTCCTGAGGTTGCCAATCCTGAGCCGATATTTTATCAACTAAATGATCAAGAGGACAAGATTTTTACCAAGACTATTAAAATGATTACTCTCGATTTTAACTATAGCCGTTATACTCCTCTTCTTTATTATCGGGGAGAAATTACTCAACCGGAAGAATTGGCTCAAAAGAATATGAGAAAATTTATGAAAATTCTCTTAGTAAAAAGACTGGAGAGCAGTTTTTACGCCTTCCGGCAAAGCATCAATCGTTTTATTTATTCTTACAAGAAATTCTTAGAAGAATTTGATAAAGGAAATGTATATGTTAGTAAAAAATATATTAATAAAATATTTGAACTTCTGGAAAATGATAATGATGAAGCAATCCAAAAATTAATTGAAGAAGATAAAGCGGAAAAATATTCATCCAAAGATTTTGACCCAAAATATAGAGAGCTCTTAGAAAAAGATTTAAAAACTTTAAGAGAAATTCAAAAAATATGGAGCACAGTAAACCGTGACCCTAAATTACTCCAATTTATAGATATCCTTTCTTACCATCCTATTCTAAAGAAAAATAAATTAATAGTGTTTACTGAATCCAAAGAAACTGCAGATTATCTATATGAAAAGCTATCAAAGTATAAATATAAAGTAATTGAATATACTGGAACTTCAAGTGAGGTTAACCGAAGAAAAGTAATTGAAAATTTCGATCCTAAGTCTCATATTTCTCGGGATGATTATCGGATATTAATTTCCACCGAAGTCTTATCAGAAGGCGTAAATCTTCACAAATCTAATGTAGTCATTAATTACGATATACCCTGGAATCCAACCCGTATGATGCAAAGAGCAGGGAGAATCAATAGAGTAGATGCTAAATTTGATAAAATATATACCTTTAATTTTTTCCCCAGTAAACAATCCAACGACCTGATTAAATTAAAAGAAACAGCAGAGGCTAAAATAAATGCTTTTATAACTTTATTAGGTAATGATGCTCGACTGCTTACCGAAAACGAAGAAATAGAATCTCACGAATTATTTAACCGCTTAACTTCTAAAAAAACTATTACCGGAGAAGATGAAGAAGAGGAAAGTGCTTTAAAATATTTAAAAATTATTAAAGATATACGGGATGATAATCCCGATTTATTTTCCAGAATTAAGTCCTTGCCCAAGAAGGCAAGAACAGCCAGAATATATAAACAAAAAACTAATAAACTTTTAACTTATTTTCGCAAAGGAAAACTTCAAAAATTTTTTATCACCAGTGAAAAGCAAGAACCTCAAGAATTAGATTTCATAACAACCGCTAAAATTTTAGAAGTAAAAGAAGATACTAAACGAGAGAAGATGGTTTCCAACTTCTATGATTTGTTAGACAAAAACAAAGAAGCTTTCAAATTTACCACCCAAGAAGAAGCGTCAGAAATAAAACTAACCGGAGGCAGAGATTCATCTACTCAAGTTTTGAAAATATTAAAAGCTCTTTCTAAAGATACCAGAAAATTTACTGAAGAGCAAGAAGATTACTTAAAAATAGTAATGCAGAAGATTACAGAAGGAGCTCTACCCAAACAGACCACCAAAACACTCCTCAAAGAATTAAATAGTGAGTTAAAAAAGACCATAAATCCTTTGAGAATACTGGCAGTATTACAAAAAAATATTGCTCCGGAATTTCTACAAGAGCATCTATCCGAAAGCGCTGCCCAAACTTCCGGTCCAAGAGAGGTAATTTTATCTGAATATTTAATAGGAGAATAAATTATGGATAAAGAATTGGCCAGAAGGTTAATTAAAGATACATTTCAAAATCCTTTTGATAAAAATGGATTTATCTATTTCATTAAAAACTTACTTAATCAATATGATGAAACAAAATCATTTTACCTGCAGGGATGTTATATACCAAAAGCTTTTAGAAATTTTATTAAAGTTTATGAAAGAATCGGCACTTATATTGATCCAGATGGAAAAAAGATTGATATCCTCATTGTATATTTGCAAAGAGAAACTATCCTTGAGCGAGCCCGAACCGCCCAGCGTAATTTTATAGCGCATTATTTAAAGGAACGGGGAGAAAAAGATGCCGGACTAATCGCTTTTGTATCTCCACAGGAAGAGGATTGGCGTTTTTCTTTTGTAAAGATGGAATACAAGTTTGAAAAAACTTCGGAAGGTTATGTTAAGGTAAAGGAAAAATTTACTCCAGCCCGCAGATATTCTTTTTTGGTAGGTAAAAATGAAAGTAGTCATACTGCTCAAAGTTGCTTAATACCTATTGTAAAAAATGATACTTGTAATCCAAAACTATCTGAATTAGAAGAAGCATTTAGTATTGAAAAAGTTACCAAAGAGTTTTTTGAAAAATACCGCGAACTTTTCTTAAAAGTTAAAGATTCTCTCGATGAGATAGTAAAAAAAGATGGAGAGATCAGACAAGAATTCCAAGAAAAAGGAGTTAATGTTGTTGATTTTTCTAAAAAGCTTTTGGGTCAAATTGTATTTTTATATTTCTTGCAAAAGAAAGGATGGTTAGGAGTTAAAAAAGGGCAAAATTGGGGTTCGGGGTCAAAAAATTTTTTACGTGAGCTTTTTGAGAAAAAACATTGTGATTATAAAAACTTCTTCAATAATGTTTTAGAGCCACTCTTTTATGAAGCCTTAAGAAATGACCGTTCATACGATGACCACTACTTTAGTTATTTCAACTGTAAAATTCCATTTTTAAATGGAGGATTATTTGATCCTATTAATGATTATGATTGGGCAAAAACAGACATACTTTTACCCAATACTCTCTTTTCAAATCAAATTAAAACAAAAGAAGGTGATATTGGTACAGGTATTTTAGACTTCTTTGATCGTTACAATTTTACGGTTAAAGAAGATGAGCCATTAGAAAAAGAGGTAGCAGTTGACCCCGAAATGCTCGGTAAAGTCTTTGAAAATCTTCTGGAAGTCAAAGACCGTAAATCTAAAGGGACTTATTATACTCCACGAGAAATTGTGCATTATATGTGCCAGCAAAGCTTAATTAATTATTTATATACAGAAGTGAATGGTAAACAGAAAAGTAGAACTAAAGAAGAAAAAATTCAAATGAAACTTCTGGGCAAGACAGACCCAATACAGCAAAGTTTAATTATAGAAAAAGATTCCAATATAATTTCTAAAGAAGATATAGAAGAATTAATTAAATATGGTGAGAGTACAATAGAGAATGACAAACAGGTAGCAACTAAGGGAGAAGAAACCAAAACCTATTCTTTTAAACTCCCAGAAAATATTCGTAAAAATGCTGAGATTATTGATAAGGCATTAGAAAATATTCGGGTGTGTGATCCTGCAGTGGGTTCTGGAGCTTTCCTTGTTGGTATGATGAATGAAATTGTTCGTGCAAAGGATGCGCTGACTCCTCATTTAGCATTGCGAGAGAGTGAAGCAAACCTGCCCCTGCGAAAGCAGGGGAAACAATCTCGTACAATTTATAACTTTAAACGACATGCTATTCAAAACTGTCTTTATGGAGTAGATATTGACCCAGGAGCGGTAGAGATTGCCAAACTCCGATTGTGGCTTTCTCTAATTGTGGACGAAGAAGATATAAAAAAGATTAGGCCATTACCCAATTTAGATTATAAAATAATGCAAGGAAATAGCTTGATTTCTGAATTTATGGGAATTGATTTAGATTTAGATAATGATAAACAGACAGATGAGACTACAAAATTATTTTCCACAGACGAGAGCAAAGAATATTATGAAATGTTGAAAGTCAAAAAGGATAAGCTTTTAAATCAGCCAAACACAAATGAGAAAAAAGCATTAAGAAAGGAAATTGAAGACCTTATTATTAATATATTTGAACTAAAATTACAAAAACAAAAATCTGATTATTTTAAAAAATTAAGAGAGATTGAAGAAAAATATGAGCGACATCCAGTTAAAGAAGAAAGAAAAAAAGAGATAGAAAAAGAAAAAGACTTACTTTATAGAAAAACTGGTTTCAATTTAGAAGAAGCCGAAAAACAATTAAGACAATATACCAGCAATCAGAAGGTTCGTCCATTTTTCCCCTGGAAATTATACTTTTCTGAAGTCTTTCAGGAAAAAGATGGATTTGATGTGGTAATTGCCAATCCACCATTTATAAGACAGGAAAAAATAAGAGACCTAAAAACGCTATTACGAAAACAAGGTTATGAAGTTTATAATTCAACCTCAGACCTATATACTTATTTTTATGAAAGAAGTTATCATATTCTTAAACCAGAAGGTTTTTCCTGCTTTATATCCAGCAATAAATGGATGAGGGCAAAATACGGTGAAAAATTGCGCAGGTTCTTTAAAGAAAAAACTAAATTAAAGCAGATTATTGATTTTAATGGCTATAAAGTTTTTGACGCCACCGTGGACACGAATATACTACTTTTCCAGAAAACAGAACCATCAGGGAATACCGTCCATATTCTAAATATTCAACCGGATTTTACTCCAGCAATAGATATTGCTGACTATTTCAATTCCAATAAATTAGAAATGAAACAATCAGATTTTGATAGTAGTTGTTTCACTTTTGGAGATGAAACAGTAACGAATCTTAAAAAGAAGATAGAAGAAAAAGGCATACCGCTGAAAAATTGGGATGTAAAAATTAAATATGGAATTAAAACTGGTTTTAACGAAGCGTTTATAATTGATACTGAAACAAAAGAAAAATTATGCCGTGAAGACCCAAAAAGTGCCGAAATATTAAAACCGATTCTGCGAGGTAGAGATATCTATCGCTATAGTTACAAATGGGCAGGGTTATGGGTGATTAAAATAGAATCAGGATGGACTAACCAAAATAGAGGCAAGAAGGCACCGGAAACATTTTTTAAGGAAACTTATACGGCTGTGTATGAATATCTAAAAACATTTGGCAATATTCTAGGGAAAGGCAAAGGGTTATATAATAGGGATGACCAAGGTGATTACTGGTGGGAATTGCGTGATTGTGATTATTATGATGAATTTGAAAAAGAAAAGATTGTGTGGGCAGAAACTTCTCAGGAAATCAAAATGGCATTTGTCCCTAAAGGGTTTTATTTGCAAAAAACCTGTTTTATGATAACTGGCGAAAATTTGGAATATATTCAGGCAATAACAAATACATCTTTACTTGATTGGTATACAAAACAATCTGTTCATAGGTTAGGAGAAAAAGGAGTTTATTTGTCGGGTTATTTTATGGAACAACTTCCAATCCCAAAAATCTCTGAATCTGAGCAACACCCCTTCATTAACCTTGTAGATAAGATTCTTGCAATAACAAAGGATGATGATTATTTACAAAATCCTGAAGAGCAGGCCAAGGTCCGTGAATACGAAAAACAAATTGACCAATTGGTTTACAAACTTTATGGATTAACTGATGATGAGATAAAAATTATAGAGAAATCTGTTAAAGAAGAAAATGGAAACAAAAATAATTTTTATAATAGGAAAAATAAACTATGAAAAAAATAACAGAAGTAAACTGGGATATATTTAAACTGAAATTTTCTGGAAATGAACAAAAATCTTTTGAATGGCTTTGCTATCTTTTGTTTTGTAAGGAATTTAAGCGTAATATTGGCATTTCAGGTTATAAAAACCACGCGGGAATAGAGACAGATCCAATCAAAATAAATGGCAAAGAGATTGGATGGCAAGCAAAATTCTATGATACAAGATTATCAGAGCATAAAAAAGATTTTATAGAATCTATAAACAAAACAAAAAATAGATATCAAAAGATTAATAAAATAATATTTTATACCAATCAAAAATTTGGACAGGGAAAAACAGAAAATGACCCTAAGTACAAAACAGAAATTGAAAAACATGCAAAATCTAAAAATTTAGAAATAGAATGGAGGGCCGATAATTATTTCAGGTCGCCCTTTGTTTGCGAAGAGAATGCTGATATTGCACAACATTTTTTTAGTATTGATAAAAGTATAATTGATTTTATTGGTGAATTAATTCAACATACCAATTCAATCCTTACCCCTATCAATTCAAAAATAAAATTTAACAATAATGAGATCAAAATTGATAGGTCGCAAGCTATAAAAAATCTTAAAGCCATTTTAAATGAATTTTCAGTGGTAATTTTGAGTGGAGAAGCTGGCGGTGGGAAAACTGCTGTTGTAAAAGATTTTTATGAACAAATTAAAGAAGTAATGCCATTTTTTGTTTTCAAAGCTATCGAATTTAATATTCATAACATCAATCAAATGTTTACTAATTATGGACATTTCACATTATTTGATTTTATTAAAGAACATCAAGATGTTGATGAGAAATACATAGTCATTGATTCTGCTGAAAAATTATCTGATATTGAAAATCAAGAAGTTTTTCAAGAATTTTTGTCTGCGTTGATTAATAATAATTGGAAAATAATTTTTACGACAAGATACAGCTATTTGGATGATCTTAAATTTCAGTTTATTGAAATCTACCATCTTAGCTTTCAAATAATAAATATCGAAAAACTAGATATTGCAGAAGTTACCGAACTTTCGAAAAAACATGCTTTTAATCTTCCAACTAATGAAAGGTTGCTGGGTCTATTAAGAATACCTTTCTACCTAAATGAATACCTGCAAAATTATCAAAGTATCAATAAAACAATAGATTATTCTACCTTCAGAGATCTTCTGTGGAATAAACAAATATTAAAATCGTCTTATCGTAAAAATAATATTCATATTAAAAGGGAAGAATGTTTTTTAAAAATTGCAAAAAAAAGAGCCGATGAAGGACAGCTCTTCGTGAAAATAGATGATTGTGATGGTGTAGTACTTCAGGCTCTTGAATTAGACGAAATTATACAATATGACTCCAATGCTGGTGGTTACTTTATTACACATGATGTTTATGAAGAATGGGCTTTAGATAAAATTATTGAAAGAGAATTTACTAAATCAGAAGATTATAAAAGTTTTTTTGATGCTATTGGAAGTTCTTTGCCTATTCGCAGGGCTTTTAGAAGTTGGTTATCTGAAAAACTTTTCAATAATCAAAACGAGGTAAAATTTTTAATAGAAGAGTCTATTCCTGGTAATGAAATTAAAAGTTTCTGGAAAGATGAAATATTAGTTTCAGTATTATTATCTGACTATTCTGAAACATTTTTTCAATTATTTGAGAATAAACTTTTAGAAGAAAACCAGCAACTCTTAATGAGGATTATTTTTCTTCTAAGGATAGCTTGTAAAGAAATTGACGAAGATTTTTTAAAACTTCTTGGTCTACAAAAAACAGAAGGTATTACATTAAAAACTCTTTTTACAAAACCAAAAGGTAATGGTTGGAATTGTGTAATAAGTTTTATACATAAACATAAAGAAGTAATTGGTTTTTATAATGTATATGTTATTCTTCCATTACTTGATGATTGGAATAATAAAAACAAAGAAGGAGAGGCAACAAAAAGAACAAGTCAAATAGCCTTGTATTATTATGAGGAAATACAGAAAAACGGAGGTTTCCGGGATAACGATGATAAAAAAGGACAATTAATTAGGGTAATTCTACAGGGTGCTTCAGAAATTAAAGAGGAGTTGAAAAATATTTTTGACAAAGTTATCACCCAAAAACAAACAAGCTATAGAGATAAATATTATGAATTAATTAAAACAATTTTAACATCAATTACAGATAACTTTGAAGTTATAAAATGCCTTCCGAATTATGTAATTAAATTAGCAGATTTATTTTGGTTTCAAATTCCTGAAAAAGAAGGAAGATATTTTGATGTAAGAATTGGAGTTGAAAAATATTTTTGTCTTTCCGAAAGGCATGATTTTGATTATTTCCCCTCAAGTGCATTTCAAACTCCAATTTTCCAACTTTTGAGATTTGCGCCTAAAGCAACAATTGATTTTATTTTATCATTTATAAATAAAACAGTTGAATGTTACGCAAAATCCGAACTTAAAAATGAAGTAGAAGAAATAGAGGTACTTATTAATGAAAAAGAGATAATAAAACAATATATAAGTAATAGACTTTGGAATATGTATAGAGGAACCCAGACTTCTACTAGTCTTCTTGAATCAATTCATATGGCATTGGAAAAATGGTTGCTTGAAAATGCGAAATCAACATCTAAAGAAGTTTTAGAAAGTTGGTGTCTATATCTTATTAAAAATTCAAAATCAGCTTCAACAACTGCGGTAGTCACAAGTGTGGTTCTTGCTCAACCTTACAAGCTTTTTAATATCGCAAAAATACTTTTTCAGACAAAAGAGTTTTTTCTTTATGACTCCAGCAGAATGATGTTTGATCAACAGCAAAAGAGCCGACTAGTAGCGTTAAAAAATAATTTTCCAAGTAACTACAGAAATGAAATATATGAAAATGAAAGGATTAAGGCATGCGAGGATTCACATAGAAAGCTCTCATTAGAACATATTGTGGTCAATTATCAATTTTTTAAATTAAAAGATGAAAGTGAAGATGAAGTCAAGGAAAGACAAAAAACAATTTGGAAAATTTTGGATAAATATTATGAAAAGCTTCCCGATAAAGCTAAAGAAAATGAAGCTGATAAGACTTGGAGATTGTACTTAGCAAGGATGGACAGAAGAAAAATGAGCCCTGAGGTTGAAGAAAAGGATGGCCAAATTTTAATAAAATTTAACCCAAAAATTGATGCAAAACTAAAAAAATATAGTGAAGATTCTTTACGAAAAAGTTCTGAGGCAATGAAATATACATCATTAAAATTATGGGCAATTTATAGGTTCGAAAAGAATGAAGGTGAATACAAGCAATATCAGCAGTACGAAAACAATCCACAATTGATAATTACAGAAATAAAAGAAATTATCGAGGGGATAAAAAACAAAGGAAAAGATAGTTTTTTCTTATTTAATCACTCAATTCCTGCATACGCCTGTTCTGTTTTAATACGTGATTTTTTTGATAAGTTAAATTCTGAGGAAAGAGAATTTTGCAAAGCAGTAATTATCGATTTCACATCCATCCCACTTAAAACCGAAGATTATCATTATCAAATCTCTGATGGTACTGAACCTTCTATTATTATTTTACCGCTTCTTACAATGTATTTCCCAAATGATAAAGAAGAAGTAAAATCACTCTTACTTTTATTATTATTGAATCCATGGAGAGAAATATCAACGTATGCGGTTCGTGGTATTCTCCAGGATTTATGGAAAATAAATTTTGAAGATGCCCATTCTATATTTTTAGGATATCTAAAATTAGCGCCGAAATATGATAAATTAAGAGAGAAAATACGAAAAGAAAATATCAATAGGAATATTTATAAAATTTCAGAATTGCCGGTTGTAGGATGTTTTGTAAAAAAGTATAAAAACGAACTGAAAAGAATTGCCTTAAATAGAATTACTTATGATGAATTGAGTAGTTTACAAAGGTTAGATTTAAAAACTTTAAATACAGCATTCGAGATTTTACCGCTAAAAACAGAATATATAGATCATAAGAAATTCTTAAACGTTATCTTTCCTATTTTTTCTAAAAAACCACTCATAGATGATGATAGAATTAATTATTCTCTTAAAAATAGATTTTTAGAGAAATTTGCATACTTTATTTTAACTTCCAAAAAGAAAGAAATCGAAATCTATTTAAAACCTTTTATTAAGAATTTTACCAATTCAAGAGATATGGCTGATTTTTTCCAAGAGTTTATTTCTGTAGAAGACAGATTAAATCAATATGAAGAGTTTTGGATTGTTTGGAACGCTTTTTATGGGAAAATAGTTGATCTTTGTAAAGATAGCAAGTCTCATTATTATGCAAATGAGATTATACATAACTATCTTTTGGCATGGCAATATTGGAAAAAAGATGCAAAAGAATGGCATACATTAAAGGAAAAAGAAAAATTATTCTATAAAAAAGTTGCTCAAGATATAGGGGATTATCCTGCTGTGCTATACTCAATTTCAAAAGTTCTTAATGATATTGGTAGTAATTTTTTAGAAAATGGGATTTTTTGGGTAAGTGATATTTTGCAAAAAAACAAGAATTTGTTTTCCGAGGAATTAGAGATAAATACTATATTTTATATTGAAAATATTGTCAGAAGATATATTTTAACGAATCGCCAAAAAATTAAAAAAATTCCAAAAATAAAGAAGGATATTCTTATTATACTTAACTTTTTAGTAGAAAGAGGATCTGTAACAGGATACTTGTTAAGAGAAGATATTTTGTGAGGGATCCTGATTAAAGTGATGCCACCTTTGCTTGGTAACTATCATCACTATATTATTGTAGTTTAAAAGAAAGATAAGATCAGGCGTCATAAACTCACAAAATCTAAATCTAAAAGAGAATGGCTTCATGATTAAATCGAGGGAAAATGTGAGGTTATGAGGACACACAAAAGACAAATTGTTAAGTCAAGAGAACTTTTCATTTTGTAAGTGGCTAGAAGTTGTAATATTGTTAGTGTAAATAAATAGAAAATTAAAGAGGAGTCTTGTAAATATGAGAAAAAGTAGGGATCGGTGGGATATTAGTAATAGATTATCTACAAAGACAAAGCTTGAAATATTAAAGAAATGCTTTGGTGTGTGGCTTTCAATTTTGATATGATAAGAAGGTGAAAATTATGAAAAAATTAAAAGTGGATATGGAAATGATTGCTAATGCTATGGAAGATGTGGCTCGAATGGATATGGATTACTATCTTGATAAAGAAACAGGAGAGGTTATAGTTATCTCAGAGGAAACATTTAGATATGCCCAAGAAGAAGATGAAGATAAGATAAGAGAAAGTTTACCTGATTGGCAGAAAGAGGATATTAACTTAGCCCAGGATATATTATTTAATAACCCTGATCGTTATATTTGCATCTCTGAGAGACCATCATATGAAGGATATAATTTAATGGTTGAATTTGCCGAGAAGGTGGAGGATGAATTATTGAGGGAAAAATTGTATATATCTTTAGATGGAAAGGGAGCTTTCAGGCGGTTTAAAAATGTAATAGCAGATTATCCGGATTATAGAGAAAAATGGTTCAAATTTAGAGATGAAAGGCTTAATGAAGAAGTTATTGAGTGGTTAAATAGTATCGGAATCGAACCTGTGTAGAGAATGGTCACCGTTGGAGTTAAACCTTTTCAATAAAAATATTGCGGAGAAATGATCCTTCTGAGAGCATTCATTCAATTACCCCTTTAATGATAGAGAAGGAGATTTACCGGGCATGTCAAAATTTTAAAGTAGAGGAAAACAATCTGGAAATTGTAGAAAAAAAGCTGAAACATCTTTTAAAAAATATTTAGGGGGGAGTCCCTTCTATCAAAAAGCTTAGAAAGAAGATAAATAAAATTACCAATCCTTTTGGTAAAAAATTAATCAATAAAATGATAGATTATTATATTAAAACAGGCAAAATGTAATAAAGATAAAAAACTAAGAAAGATAATAGGGTCTATAGAGACCTGTTCTTCAGCCAATTAAGTATTTCTTTTTTGAAATCCTTGAAAAGTTCTAATTTTTCCAACAAATATTGATATACTCTCTTGCGGTCAATTTCCCCGTATTCGTGAACTAATATATTTCTAAAACCTGCCATACCCTCTAATCCTGAGGCTAAGTTTTCAGAAATAACCTTTCTTCTAAAAAGAATAGAAACTGCTTCTTGATTATCTTCCGGTTTCTCACAGGCTTCTTCAATAATCATCAAATTTAAAGTATCCAGAACCACTTGACAACTCAATTGTAAGTAGCGCTCCGCTAATCCATAAAGATGAAAGTCTTCCAAAAACTCCTCTGGACTTTTTATTTCTTTTTTTAATTGTTTAAGATTACTAAGGTATCCATCTAATAGCTGCAACTTTTCGAAGATTTTTTGGCGGGTTATCTCGCTCATAGGGCCTCCTTAAGAGACCTTTGGAGGTAGGCTTCATTGTATTCTTTAATAAAAGGTCGAAAATCATAATATTCCTGCATAGTTTTTAATTCAAAGTCAATCCTCTGGGCATGGTCCCTCTCTAAAATTACCTTTCCTTCTTTAATAATAACGAATTTAAAGAATATTGATCTTACTTCATTGAGAATAATTATCTCAACTCTCTTTTGTAAAAGGGATTGGATTTTCTCTATTAAAAAAAGGCGTTTTTTAAAAAAATCTTTGACCTCTTTCTCTTCAAGGTAAAAAGCCAGATCTATATCACTTTCTAAATTGGTCTTTCCCAAAGCTACCGAACCAAAAAGATAGCCAAAAAGGATTCCTTTTTCATCTTTTAGAGCTAATTTTAATTTATCTTTAATTTTAGAAATATATTTTTCCATCTTTTATCTACCTTTACAACCCATATCTCTTTTTATAAAAGTTTTATATCACAAGTCTAAAATATGGTCAAGTCCAATTTTTTCTGGAAAAAGATTTTTTGTAAGATATCCTTTTCCGGTTTTAACCGTTTTTCTCTAAAAGCTTTTTTTAAAGAACTAATTTTAAAGGGCGACTAATATTCTCCATATCCATATTAAGATATACCTGGCCTACTGGTAGGTAAACCCCTACCTACCTTGATTATTTTTTTCTTCCCAACCATCAATCCCCTTTTACTATTTCCTTAAGGCTAAAAGGTGAGGTTCTTTTACCAGTTCTTTCTCTGGTCTTTCCAGCTGTCCCAGTTGATAGCGTAGTTCCCGCAATTCTTGCTGCTCACTAAAGCTAAGAGGAATCCTTCTTTCTTTCCAGGAAGCACGAAGGAGACTGGCCAAGGCTAACTTTAAGCAACTCTTCTCATCAAAGAAGCGAGGGAGCACTTTACTTCTCCTCTTTTCTTCCTCGAAAGACCTCTCCACTAAATTGGTAGAGGTGATAAATTTACGGTGCCTAACCGGACACCTTAAATGATTTAAAGAGGCTTCTAAATCTGGGGCATAATAGACTGTATTCAAATAAGCTTTAACCTCAAAATAGCCTCAGAAGGGACCTTACCTAAGATGTTCATCTTTTTATGCACCAGACACCTCTGCCTTAGGGTTTTAGGGAAACATTCCTCCAGGGCACGAATAAGACCAGGGGCACCATTGGAGGTCCCCAATACCGGATCAGGTAATCCTCGCCTCTTGAGATCCCGAAAGAAATCTAACCAATCCTGGTAGGATTCTTTATTACCTAATTTCATCCCCAATAGGATCTTTCTTCCCTCTTCTAAGATGCCCCAGGCCACCAGAATCCCTTCTTTGGTGGTCTTATACCTTCTCATGGCTTCATAGACTGCATTATTCTTCCAATATAGAGGAGATTGCTCTATAATAAAAATGATTTGGAGTACTTTTTTATATGAGGCAGCGATAAAATTTGGAGTACTTTTTTGGTGAGGCAATTCGTTGTTGACAAATTGTAAACAATCAAGTTATAATACAAAAAATAAAAAAGGTAAATTTTTATCTTGCTTAGTAGTATTATAGATTCAACAAAATTGTTATCCCTCAAAGACAAGGCTTATCAGACCATAAAATTAGAAATTATAATAGGCAATCTTAAGCCTGGAGTATTTTTAATTGAAGAAAAAATAGCTAAAAGTATGAATATAAGTCGTGGTCCTATCCGAGAGGCATTAAACAGATTAGAAAAAGAAGGTTTTGTTACTATTATTCCACATAAGGGTACCATGGTTTCTAATATTACTGAACAAGAGGTGAAGGACATATCTAAAATCAGGAAAGTACTCGAACCTTTAGCAGCTAAAGAATCATTGCCAAAAATATCCAGTTCCGATTTAGAGGGAATAAAAACAAATTTTCTTAAACTGTTTGATAAGCCAGAAAGCAAGGAGAATAAAAATTATTTTTTTCTTTTGGATAAAGATTTCCATAAATTACTAAATAAAGAATGTGGGAATAGAAAGCTTATAGATATCTTGGATAATTTTGGAGACCACACCAATTGGTTTATCAATTTATTTATTAAGAATTATCCCTACAAAGAATCCATAAAAGATCATCTATATATTATTGAAGCCATTGAAAAAAAAGAAGAAGATTTAGTTGCATCAACAATTATAAAACATTTGGAGCGTATAACGAATCTTATAATTTCAGAAATTATTTCTTGATTAATATAAATAAAAATATCTTAAAAAAATAAATAGGTTTCTAATAACAATAAAAAAAGTTTGGCTTTAAAACAGGTAATATAAGAAATGAGGTTCATTGGTTTCTATAGGTAAAACATTTTAGATTGGACATCTCAAATTAAATTAATTTAAGACTAATTATTTTATTTTTTAAATTAAATTTGTTGACAATTTGTTGACAATAAATGGTTTATTTGAAAAATAGATTTATTTTATATGAATAAAAATGCCCTCAAATTATATTAAGATTAGTTTCTAAGCACTATTAAAAGAATTTATATAAGGAGGTTATTTAGATGGCTTGGAGAGTTGGTATAGATATTGGTGGGGCTTTTACTGATTTTTACACTATAAATTCAGAAACTGGTAAAACATCATGGTTAAAAATTGAATCAACACCTCCCAATTTTGAAATAGGCGTTATTCAAGGAATTGAAGAATTAGAAAAACAAGGAATTTATATTAAAAATGTAAGTCAAATCATTCATGGCCAGACGGTAGTTATAAATACAATTATTACAAGAAGTGGATCGAATGTTGGATTTATAACCACAAATGGTTATGATATTTTAGAAATTCAGAGGGCAAACAGAAGAGATATTTTTAATTTTAAATATAAAAAACCTACTCCATTCGTATCTGGTTATATGGTTGAACGAGTAAGTGGTTATATAGATGCCGATGGCAGCATACATAAACCTCTTAAAGAAAATGAAATTAAAAAAGCCACTGAATCAATATATAAAAAAGGAGCTGAATCATTTGCTATTGGATTTATAAATAGTTATTGTAACACCTCTCATGAACTCAAAGCAAAAGAAATTGTTGAGAAAACGCTTAAAGAAAATGGGGTAGAAAAATCATTTGTTACTATTTCAAGTGATTTGAGTCGTGAATGGAGGGAGTACGAGAGATTCAATACGGCTGTATTAAATGCTTATGTTCAGCCACTATTTGTAGAATATATTGAAAAACTTGAAAAAGTACTTAAAGAAAAAGGCTTTAATGGGGTATTTTATCTAACACTTGCTTCTGGGGGAATGACAAGTATAGATTTTGCAAAAGAATATCCAATAACTACTATAGAAGGCGGTCCTATTTCTGGAATTATTGGAGGAGCAACTTTAGGTTACCTTATGAATGAAAATGATATTATTGTTATTGATGGAGGGAGCACAACAACAAAAGCTGGTCTTGCTAAACATCTTATACCGCAGGTAAATACAGAATACTGGATAGAACAAAATGAATGGAATGCAGGTTATCCAACCAGAGTTCCGGCAATAAATATTAACGAAATTGGCACTGGAGGAACTAGCATAGTGTGGGTTGATGAAGCTGGCAACCTTCAAGTTGGGCCAAAGGCAGCTGGTTCAAGGCCAGGGCCTGCATGTTATGAAATGGGAGGAGAAGAGCCAACATTAACAGATGCTTATGTTGTTACTGGCTATTTGAATCCTGAATACTTGTTAGGAGGAAAGCTTAAAATAAATAAAAAATTAGCTGAAGATGCATTCAATAATGTTGCTAAACAATTAAAACTTGATATTAGAGATGTTGCCTATGGAGCTATTATGGTTGCAAATGATAATTCTTCGAATCTTATAAGGTTAATTTCAATTAGAAAAGGGTTTGATCCGAGAGAATTTACATTGATTGCCCATGGCGGTTCTGGGCCAATGATAGCTCCATTTATTGCAAAGGAACTCTCAGTTTCAAAAATAATAGTGCCTACGATTCCTAGTGGAGTTTTTAATGCATGGGGAATGATCGGTTTAGATATAAGACATGAATTAGTTCAAACAAATATTATTTCGATTGAAGAATCTGAAGGATTTATAAATCTTTTAAATATTACTTTTAAAGATCTCGAAAATAAAATAAAAAATGTTTTTGAAAGTGAAGAAATAAATATAAGTAAAATTGAGATTCAGAGATATTTAGACATACAATATGAAGGTCAGGCACATACTCTAAAAGTTCAATGTCCAAACGGGGTACTGAGGATAAAAGAAATAAATAAAATTATAAAGGCTTTCCATGATGCTCACTTTAGAGAATATGGTTTTAATTTAAATAACAGTGGAATAGAAATAGTTAATTTTCATGTAGCTGGTTTGCATAGAATTGAACACCCAAAGATTGAAAAACAAATAAATCATAATCTACTTGAAAATGCTTTGCTAGGAGAAAGAAAAGTATATAATGGCAATGCAGAATTATTAATGAAAATATACAAAAAAGAGAAACTCCCAGCTAAGGTTTTAATTGAATCACCATGTATAATCGAGGGGAATACCTCTACTATCATTGTTACTGAAAATTTTAGTACATATCATGATGAATATGGGAATCTTATTATGTTAAATAAAGAATAAATATAAGTAAGAAGAGTTGTATTTGAGACATAAATATGAAAGTTGTTTTTATTGAGTATATCTGAAAATTTATATAACATTGTGATTTTAATTTAGCAGGCAATAAAAGATTATAATAATAATAAATAAAATTTCATATTCTTATATTTAATATTAATAATTAACCAAAAAAACATCATTATTAATTGAAGAGGTAATAATAATGAAGAAAGATATAGTATCTATTAGAATTATTAAAAGCTCATTAGATAATATAGCTAAGGAAATGTTTTGGGTAACCATAAAAACAGCTAAGAGTAGCATCATATATGAAACGTATGATTTTGCCCCAGCAATTACAAATGCTAAAGGTGATCTGATATCTATTGGAACAGGTATACCAGTATTTTTAGGAGTAATGGCTATGGTTGCAAAAACAGTTACAGAAGATATTGAGAAACACAAATTGGGTTTAAGTCCAGGAGATATCTTTGTGATAAATGATCCTTATAGAATTAGTACCCATCTTAATGATGTCGCTTTAGCAATGCCAATATTTTACAAAGATAAAATTATTGCAATGGGGACTATAAGAGGTCATGTAAATGATGTGGGAGGAATGAATCCCGGTAGTTGGGGTCCAAATACAACTGAAATATATCAAGAAGGGTTAATCATTCCAACATCTCACTTTTATAAGCAAGGCAAATTAAACATAGAAATAACAAGAATGCTATTACATAATAGTAGAATTCCTGATTATATTTATGGAGATCTAGAAGCTTTTGCTGCTGCATTAAGATATGCTTATAGTAGGATAAATGATCTTTGCGATAAATATGGAGAAAATCTTGTTTGTGAGGCAATGGAAGATAGAATAAATGATGGTAGAATTATAGCTAAAAACAGATTAAAAAAATTGGTAAAAGGAGAATTTTTTGCTGAAGAAAAAATAGAAAAATATGAAGGAATGGAGGAAGATATTAGAATAACAGCAAAGGTTAAAATTACAGATGAAAAGTTTATTGTAGATTTTACTGATAATCCACCTCAGGTAAAAGCTCCTATTAATACGACTTATGCTGGAATATACACTGCTGTTGCAACAGCTTTTACTGCAGTAACAGATCCTCATGTAGATCTAAACCAAGGATACTTAGAATATATTGAAGTTATATGTCCAGAAGGAACTATATTTAATGCTCTTCCCCCAGCTCCGGTAAGTTGTTATTGGGAAACTACATTTTACGCAGTAGATTTAATATGGAAAGCCCTAGCTGTGCATATACCTGAAAAGTTAACAGCTGGTCACTTTCTATCTGTAGTAAGCGAGACAATTAGTATGATTGATCCAAGGGATGGAAAGTATAAAATATTATGTGAACCAAACCCAGGTGGATGGGGAGCGGGAATTGATAAGGATGGTGAATCATGCCTTGTTTCGGCTGCAGATGGTGAGACTTATTGTCATCCAGTAGAAATCATTGAAAGAGATTATCCAATAAGAGTTGAATGTATGAGATTTAATACGGAGGATGGTATTGGTAATGGCACATATAGAGGTGGTTTTGGAATGAGGAAAGATTATAGAATACTATCGGATGAGGCAAATTTAGTATGCTCTATTAATAGAATTAAGTATCCTCCCTGGAGTATTAATGGCGGTGAAAATGGTTCGTGTAACCATATAGTTGTAACTAGAGATGGCAAAGATATTTGGGATGGAGGTAGACAGTCTAATTTTATATTAAAAAAAGGTGATGTTGTTAGTATTAGAAGTGGTGGTGGAGGGGGATGGGGTGATCCTTTAAAAAGGGATCCTAACTTAGTTCTTAAAGATTACAAAGATGGATTGATAAATATAGAAACTGCAAAAAATGTATATGGAGTAATAATCGATATTAATAATCTTGTAATAGATATAGATAAGACAAATAAGCTCAGGGCAAAGATAAAAAAAACTGACTAAGTGGTAATTAAATGTAAAAATATTAAAATATTCATGGCGAAGTGATGACAAAAAAATATTTTAAATTTTAAATAAAGAAAGGAGGTTAAAGTTAAATTATGCATATTCCTTAGTGTATTAAGGAGATAAAGATAATTAATTAGATTAGTAAGCGAGCATGTAAAAATATTATGGTGAGGATTGGTATAGGCAAAATTATTGTTTAATTTTAATAAAGAAAGAAAAGCTGCTTTTTAGGAGGTAAAGAGTATGAAATTTTTAAAAAATTTGAATATGGCTGTAATCTTGCTTGCTGTTATAACCACAATATGTTTTTCCCCCTGTTTTAGTATGGCAACCGAACAAAATTTAGTAGTGATAAGTGCTATGCCAGTAATATTACCTGATCCAGCTTTGGCTATGGATTGGTATGACTTACAAGTACTATACAACCTGTATAGCCCATTAGTTTATCCTACTCCTGAAGGAACAATAAGACCACATTTGGCAGAGTCTTGGGAGCCAGTGGATGGTAAGCTTGATCACTGGAGATTTAAGTTAAGAGAGGGAGTTAAGTTTCACGATGGCAGTGAATTGACATCTGAAGATGTTGAGTTTTCAATGAACAGGTTTATTGAAATGAAGCAAGGTTTTTCTAGTATATTGGGTAAAGTAACTGCAAATGCCATAGATGATTATATGATTGATTTTACATTAGATAAACCTAATGCTATATTTCCAGAGACTTTAACACTATTTTTTCCATTAAATAAAGACCTTGTTTTAGAAAACATAGAAGATGGTAAATATGGGGAGTTTGGTGATTATGGTGAAAATTGGCTATTAACACATGATGCAGGTAGTGGACCTTACGTGATGGCAAGACATGAAATGGGTGAATCGATGGATGCGATTAGATTTACAGAATATTTTCTTGGATGGGAAGATTGGGAAGCCAACGAAGAGCCTATTGAGAGACTTAAATTTATTATGGAGACTGAGACGTCAACACTTATGATGATGCTTAAAAACAGACAATTACATTTAGAGGCTGATGGTGGCTTTAGTCGACAAGTATTTAAAGAAATAATGGAATCAGAAACCTTAAACCTAAATCAGGCTTTTCCACAGGTTATCACTGTATGGATGAATACAAAATTACCACCTACAGATGATGTGCATTTTAGAAAGGCAATCTTGTATGCGTATGACTATGAGGCAATATTAGGTGAATATGAACCATTTGGGGCTAGAGAAACAGGAATTTATCCATCAACTCTACCAGGGTATATAAAAATACCACCGCAACCTAGAAAGCAAAACTTGGAAAAGGCTAAAGAAGAACTATCTCTATCAAAATATAATCCTGCAGATGTAAAAGTTGTATTCCACTATTGTGGAGGTCTAGAATTTGAACAAGAAATTTGCCTACAATTACAAGCTGATTTATCAAAGTTAGGGATAAATGTGGAGATAGTTGGTCCACCCTGGGCACAATATGAAGCTGAATGTGGAAATGCTGAGACAACTCCAAATCTTACAATATTTAGATTTCCATTGAACTACATATCTGCTGATTCCTTTATATATTTTATGTATCATCCAGATAATGTAGGAGGAATATATGCAGCTCATTGGTACGAAGATGAAGATTTAGGTAATTTAATTGGTCAGACAAGAGAAACATTTGATTTTGAGGAAAGGCATGAATTATATCAGCAAATTCAGGAAAAGATAGCGGCACAGGTTCTTGCGTTTTACCCTTATGAAATTCCTGCCTTATTCACTAGTCAGAGTTATTTGATTGGTCCTAAAGAAACATTTCCTGTAGTTGGACCAACAATTAATATGCATAATTGGAGAATAAATCTAAAAACAGGGAAATAAATAAACAAACTAAACATGTTTTAAAATAAATTGGGAAGGAGGGGGTCAGAGATATGAAAGATATCCTCCCCTTCCCCTTATAATTGTTTTAGGGAGATTCTAAAAAATAAATGGGTAAACATATTATTTTAAGGATTTTACAAGCAATAGTAGTTTTATTTGGTTTATCTATATTAATATTTTTTATAGCAAGGATTATTCCAGGAGACCCTGCTAGGTTAATATTGGGTCCCCTTGCTACTAATGAACAAATTAAGGAGCTTACCGAAGAAATGCATCTAGATAAACCATTTGTTGTACAATACTATTACTGGTTAACATCTCTATTGCAGGGGGATCTAGGAAAATCTTTATATACTCGTCGATCGATAACTACAGATTTAAAAATGTTTGTACCGGCAACCTTGGAATTAATGTTTTTTTCTTTCGTTATATCATTAATTATTGGTCAAGTGATGGGTGTTTTTGCAGGATATTTTAGAGACTCTTGGTTTGATAATCTTTTTAGGGTATTTTCATATATTGGCATTGCTACACCAGCATTTGCTATAGCTATATTCGCTTTGATAATTTTTAGCTATACTCTGAACATTGCTCCAGCGATAGGAAGGATTGGTTTATGGCTAGATTCCCCACCCCAGATAACTGGATTATTTGTAATTGATAGTATATTAACTGGTCAATGGAGAACTGCTTTTGAAGCATTCAAACATATATTATTGCCAGCGATAAGCCTTGCAATAGCAAATATAGCTCAAGAGGGTAGAATTACACGTTCTTCTATTATTGATAATTTACAAAAAGATTATATCATTGCTCATAAAGTACATGGTATTCCTACAAGGATAATTATATTTAAATATCTATTAAAGCCTTCTCTTGTGCCAACTGTCTCAATAATGGGTTTAGATTTTGCCTGTCTTCTTGCAAATGCTTTTCTAGTGGAAACGGTATTCATGTGGCCTGGTATTTCTCGATACGGAGTTACTGCTATGCTAAATAAAGATCTTAATGCCATAATTGCAGTAGTTTTATTTATAGGAATATTGTATTCTTTAATGAATTTAATTGTTGATATTGTGGTATCCTATCTTGACCCTAGAATTCGTTTGCAAAGGGGAGGTATATAAATCATTGACTAATAGGAATTCTTTTATTAACATTTTTTCAAAAACCAAAAGAAGACGTAGTTTTTCTAGAGGATGGTATAATTTTTCTAGGAATCCTCTATCAGTAGTTGGGATGATTATTTTGCTTTTAATTATTTTTGCTGCGATTTTTGCTCCATACATTACTCCTTTTCCAGAACATGCTGGAGCTTTTACAAATTTTCGTGAAGCAAGTAAACCTCCAAGCTCGACTTATATTTTTGGAACAGATAGTATAGGTAGAGACATTTTCACTCGCGTTATTTTTGGATACCGTTTTTCTTTAATCCTATCTATTGTAGTGCTCGCTTTAAGTATTCCGCCAGGGGTAATTTTTGGTCTTATTGCTGGTTATTACCAGGGAACGTGGATAGAAATTATCATTATGCGAATCACAGATGTATTTATAGCTGTTCCACCGTTTGTGTTAGCACTTGCAGTTGCTGCAATGTTAAGCCCTAACTTATTTAATCAAATGATGGCTATATCGTTTGTTTGGTGGACCTGGTATTGTAGGTTAGTATACACAATGACCACTTCTTTATGCCACGAAGATTTTGTAACTGAAGCAAAGCTTGTCGGGGCAAGCAAAACTCATATTTTATTTAGAGAGATACTTCCAAATTGTATGGGTCCCATTTTAACAAAGATGACTTTAGATATGGGTTTGGTGATTATAGTTGGATCTTCTTTGAGTTTTATTGGTTTAGGAGTTCAGCCACCTAAATCAGATTTAGGTACGATGATTGCAGAAGGAGCAAGGAGATTACCTAGTGAATGGTGGGCTGCTGTTTTTCCAGCAATCGCTATTATTGTTGTTATACTTGCATTCAACCTTTTAGGAGATGGATTGAAGGATGTGTTTAATATTGAGGAGGTTTGATAAATGATGGTGCCGTTATTGGAGGTAAAGGATTTATACGTCCAATTTAGTGTATTTGAGGGAGAACTTAAAGTACTGAATGGGGTAAATTTAAAAATTAATGAAGGGGAAAAGATTGGATTGGTTGGAGAGGCTGGTTGCGGAAAAACAACTACTATGAAATCAATTTTAAGAGTTCTTCCTACTCCTGTAGCAAGAATATCCAAAGGTGAAATTATTTATAAGGGGAAAAATATTCTTAATATGAAACCTAGTGAGATACAAAATATAAGAAGAGGTGAGATTACTGCAATATTTCAAGATCCTCTTACTTCCCTCAATCCAGTATTTACTATTGGGCAACAGTTAGGTGATGTTATAAAATATGCATCCAGATATCAAGATCATCTGGACAAGAAAGAGATATTTTCTAAGTCCGTTGCTGCGCTTAAAGAAACTGGCATGCCAGATCCAGAAAGGATTTTAAATAACTATCCAGTGCAATTAAGTGGGGGGATGCGGCAAAGAGTCTGCATTAGTGAAGCACTTAGTACTAACCATAATCTTATTATAGCTGATGAACCCACTACATCTTTAGATGTTACAATTCAAGACCAGATTTTGCGTTTACTTTCTAAATTGGTTGAGAAGAAAAAAATGTCGATTATATTGATAACACATTCGCTTGGAGTAGTTAGAGAATTAACAGATAGAGTATATGTTATGTATGCTGGTAATATAGTAGAAACAGCACAGACAACTACACTTTTCAGCAA
The DNA here is from genome assembly GCA_003513845.1 of Candidatus Atribacteria bacterium. Classification (GTDB taxonomy): domain Bacteria; phylum Atribacterota; class Phoenicimicrobiia; order Phoenicimicrobiales; family Phoenicimicrobiaceae; genus Phoenicimicrobium; species Phoenicimicrobium oleiphilum. Next base: position 27,028 of record DOTB01000061.1, read on the forward strand.
TCCATTACACCCCTATACCCGTGGACTAATGAATGCTATTCCAAGGTTAACGGGCGAGAGGATATTTGAAGGGATTGAGGGTAGAATACCTAATTATTTATATCCGCCGACAGGTTGTAGATTTCATCCTCGGTGTAAATATAGTACAAAGGAATGTCAAGAAATTTTCCCTCTCATGTATGATACTGGAAATAATCATGAAGTTGCTTGTTTCCTTTATAAGGAAGAATTAAATTGAAAGATGAAATATTAACAATTAAGAATGTGAAAAAGTTTTTTACTACACCACAAGGTGTAGTCAGAGCGGTAGATGGGGTTAGTCTTTCAGTTAAAAAAGGGGAAACTTTTGGACTAATTGGGGAATCTGGTTCTGGTAAAAGTACACTAGCTTATGTGGTAGCAGGAATTTATATTCCTACACAAGGTAGTATTTACTTTAATAAGCAAGATATAGGCAAAGGATATAGAAAACGTTCGAAGTATTTAAAGAAAGAAATTCGAATTATTTTTCAAGACCCAGGATCATCCTTAAATCCTCGTAGAAATATTAAACAAATTATAGAATTACCCGTTAAAGTTCATAATACTTTTAAAAATAATCATAAGAACCAAAGGGTAGAAGAATTATTAGAAATGGTTGAACTACCAATAAATTATTTATATAAATATCCTCAAGAGTTAGGTGGAGGAGAAAAACAGATGGTAGCAATTGCTAGAGCTATTGCTACAGAACCTTCTCTTGTAATTTTAGATGAGCCTACTTCGGCTTTAGATGTTTCTATCCAGGCAAAAATAATTAAGATATTAATGGACTTACAAAGAAGGAATAATTTAACTTATTTATTTATTACCCATGATTTGAGTTTAATGAGAAATATTGCTTCTCGAGTGGCTATCATGTACCTCGGAAAGGTTTGTGAAGTTGCCAATACATCTGAATTTTTTAAAAAACCACTTCATCCCTATACTCAAATGCTCCTTTCTTCTATCCCAGTACTTACTAAAGAAGAAGAATTGTTAAAACCACAAAAAATAGTGCCAGTTGGAGAAATTCCAAGTCCAGTGAATGTTCCCCCTGGTTGTAGTTTTCATTTTCGCTGTTCAAAAAAAATGGATATTTGTTCACAAAAAGATCCCGAGATGGTAGAAATATCTAAAACTCATATTGTGAGATGCCATCTTTATAAAAAAATTGATTGAAATATATTTTTTCGTTACTTTAAAGTCGTTGAAAGAAGAAAAGTAATAAATAATATTAATTTTAAAGGTATTAGGAGTGTTGAATCAAAGATATATTAACAAACTTCGTGAACTTATGGTAAAAAATAATATTGATGTGATGATTATCGGTCCATCTGTTGATTTAAATTTTCTAACCGGCTTTAATCCTCATATCTGTGAAAGATTTCAAGCCTTCTTTTTCTTATCGAATGGTGAATACTTTCATATTTCTCCTCAATTATATTTTGAGGAAGCTGAAAGTCACCTGGGTAGTGATACCGAGATTTTTATGTGGAAGGATAGTGAAAATATTTTAGATGCCATAAAGGCCGCAAACTATAAATATCACTTGGAAGGAAAGATAATTGCCATAAACAATGCCATTAGAGGGATAGACTTAATTGATATAACAGAAATACTACCAGCAAAATATGTTAATGGTCACGATATATTAGAATGCTTGAGAATCAAGAAGGATAGTGCTGAAGTAGAAAAACTAAGAAAAGCTGCCCAAATTGCCGATGAAGTGATAAATGAAACCATAAACTTCATCTGTCCCGGTATTACCGAAAGAGACATTAAGAAAAAGATAGAGGAATTATTCACTCAGAAAGGAGTAAATTTAGCCTTTAATCCCATTGTTGCTTCAGGTCCCAACAGTTCTATGCCTCATTATTGTGATGATGCCAGGGTAATCCAGCAAAAAGATATCATTATTTTGGATTTAGGTTGTCAATATCAAGGCTACTGTTCTGATCTATCCAGAACAGTTTTTGTTGGTGAAATCACCGAGGAACAAAGAAAGATTTATGATATTGTCCTTAGGGCAAATCAAGCTGCGGAAAAATCCGCCCAGCCGGGTATAACAGCAGAAGAAGTAGATAAGGCTGCAAGAGATATTATTGAGAGAGAAGGTTATGGACAATACTTCCTCAATAGAACAGGGCATGGCATTGGAATCAGTGTTCATGAAGCACCTTATATTAAGCCCGGAAATAAACAGCTCCTGGAAAGAGGAATGGCCTTTAGTGTGGAGCCCGGCATCTATTTGAAAAATAGATTTGGAATACGCATTGAAGATATTGTTATAATTGGAGATGAGAGTGCTGATATACTGAATAATTTATCAAAAGAAATTATGGTGATTAAATAATTAATTATTTTGAAGATATAAAATTAAAATAGCTTTAAGGTGATTTTTTTGACTGATGGAATAATTTTTAATATCAATAAATTTGCCATACATGATGGTCCTGGTATTCGGAGCACCGTTTTCCTGAAAGGTTGTCCCTTGCGTTGTCAATGGTGTCATAATCCTGAGGGCTGGCTCACCCAGCCAGAGATTATCTTTGATGAACAGAAATGTATCAAATGTTATCAATGTTTATCATATTGCCCTCAGCAGGCTATTACCTTGAAAAATGATTATCCTTATACTGATAAACAGAAATGCCAGCTCTGTGGAAATTGTGTAACTATCTGCTTGGGAAAGGCGAGAGAGATTATAGGCTATAAAGTTAGTAGTAAAGAGGTTATGACTGAGATAAAAAAGGATTTAATCTTTTATGAAGAATCTGGCGGAGGTGTTACCTTCTCAGGAGGTGAACCATTACTACAGATTGATTTTCTTTCTGAGTTACTCTACCTCTGTCAGCAGGAAGGTATTCCTCGAGCGGTGGATACCTGTGGTTATGCTCCGTGGTCTCATCTGGAGAGAATTATCCCTCTGGTTGATTTATGGTTATACGACCTGAAGGTGATGAATGAACAAAGACACCTGGAATATACTGGAGTTTCCAATCAACTTATCCTGGAGAATCTGAAAAGACTTTCCCAGAAAAGCAATAATATTGAGCTTAGAATACCCCTCATACCTGGAGTGAATGATGATAAAGAGGAGGTAGAAGAGATGGCTAAGCTTATTAATTCTTTAAATATAGGAAAGGTCAGTGTCTTGCCTTTTCACCGAATGGGTCTGGATAAATATACCAGATTAGGCTTAAAAACCGAAATGAAAGCCACCACAGAGCCATCAGCAGAATATCTTGAAAAAATAGCTCAGTTATTTAATAGGTTTAATATAACAATTAGCATAGGAGGTTAAAGATGAACTCACGAGTGGAAAGATTAAGAGAAGAAAGTCTTACCATTAAGCCTGCTATTGATATTGAGCGGGCAAAATTAATAACCGAGGCCTATCAAAAATATGAAGGCAAAGTGCCAGTTCCCATCTTAAGGGCTTTAGCCTTTAAACATCTTTTGGAAAAGAAGACTATTGACATAGGTCAAGATGAGTTAATTGTAGGAGAGCGAGGAAGTTCTCCAGGTGCTACTCCTACTTTTCCTGAATTATGCTGTCATAGTATGGATGATTTTGAGATAATTCATAGTAGAGAGAAAATTTCCTTTCGAGTTAGCCCTGAAGCCAGAAAGATTCAACAAGAAGTAATTATCCCCTTCTGGCAGGAACGTTCTATACGTCATCAAATTTTTTCCTTAATGGAGCAAAGTTGGCTGGATTGTTATGAAGCTGGGGTATTTACTGAGTTTATGGAACAGAGAGCCCCTGGTCATACCGTAGCTGATGGCAAAATTTACCGGGAGGGTTTTCTTGATTTTCAGGAGAGGATTAAACAAAGCATAGCTAATTTAGATTTTCATAATGATAGTCAAGGCTATGAGAAGTTGAATCAATTGAAAGCCATGTCCATCTGTGCGGAGGCAATTATCATCTTGGCGAATCGTTATGCCACTTTAGCTAAAGAGAAGGCAGAAAAGGAAGAGGATGCTCAAAGGAAGAAAGAATTGCTCACCATTGCCGAAATATGCCAGTGGGTACCTGCTCATGCTCCCCGTAATTTCTGGGAGGCTTTACAGATGTACTGGTTTGTCCATATCGGGGTAATCAGTGAATTAAATACCTGGGATTCCTTTAATCCAGGACACTTGGATCAACATCTGACTCCCTTCTACCAGCAAGGTCTTCAAAGCGGAGAATTAGATCGAGAAAAGGCTAAAGAGTTACTGGAGTGTTTCTGGATTAAATTTAACAATCAGCCGGCTCCACCTAAGGTAGGGGTCACCTTAGCTGAGAGTGGAACCTATACCGATTTTGCCAATATTAACAATGGAGGTCTAACTCCCGAAGGACAAGATGCAGTCAATGAGGTTACCTATCTTATTTTAGAGGTTATCGATGAAATGCGTCTTCTGCAGCCCAGTACCAATATTCAGTTAAGTCAGAAAAGCCCAGATAAATTCCTAAGAAGAGCCTGTGAAATTATTCGCAAGGGCTGGGGGCAGCCCTCAGTCTTTAATACCGATCTGGTTATTGCTGAACTGTTAAGACAGGGTAAGAGCATTCAGGATGCCCGGGAAGGGGGAACCAGTGGCTGTGTAGAGACGGGAGCTTTTGGCAAGGAAGCCTACATCCTTACCGGTTACTTTAATCTGGTCAAGGTACTGGAGATTACCCTGCATAATGGAATAGATACCAAAACCGGGAAGCTAATTGGCCTGACCACCGGAGACCCCAGAAACTTTACCAGCTTTGACCAGCTTTTCCAGGCCTTTCAAAGACAACTGCACCATTTTGTAGAAATCAAGATAAAGGGTAATCAAATTATCGAACAGCTCTACGCCACTACCATGCCCGCTCCATTTCTGTCTATCATCGTAAGTGACTGTATCGAAAAGGGAAGAGACTATAATGCTGGTGGAGCACGCTACAACACCGATTATTTGCAGGGAGTAGGTATCGGTACTATTACTGATAGTCTTTCTGCTCTTAAGTATCATGTTTATGACCAAAAACAGGTGAGTATAGACACCCTCTTGGCAGCCCTGGCAGATAATTTCAGAGGGGAAAAAGAAATATATCATTTACTAAAAAACAACACCCCCAAATATGGTAATGATGATGATTATGCAGATACCATCATGCAACAGGTCTTTACTGCCTTTCATCAGGAGGTTGAGGGTCGCAAGAATAGCAAGGGTGGTCAGTACTGTATCAATATGTTACCCACTACCTGTCACATCTATTTTGGTTCAGTAGTGGGTGCTACCCCGGATGGCCGTAAGGCAAAAGAACCATTATCAGAAGGTATCTCTCCGGTACAGGGAGCAGATAGGAAGGGTCCCACAGCAGTTATTAAATCAGCCGCTAAAATGGATCAGGTAAAAACGGGAGGCACTCTACTTAATCAGAAGTTTACTCCCTCTCTGCTGGAAGGAGAGAAAGGATTGGATAGCTTAGCTCATCTCATCAGGGCTTATTTTAAGCTGGGTGGTCATCATATCCAGTTTAATGTAGTCAAAGCAGAGACCCTAAGGGCTGCCCAGCAGAATCCGGAAGAATACCAGAACCTTATTGTACGGGTAGCCGGTTACAGCGATTATTTCAATAATCTCAGTAAAACTCTACAAGATGAGATTATCAGCAGAACAGAACACCAATCCAGTTAGAATAAGATAAATGGTAATATTCAATCACCTTCACCATAACCCTCTTCTTTTGATGATGGAGAGGGTTTGGTGATAAAAAAGTTCATTACCAAAGCAGAACAATACCTGATTATCCTTCCGAGCACACCTCAGGTACTCTTAAAAAAGAATTGACTCCAAAAATTCACTTTCTAAATTAAATTTGTTATAATAAAAAACCAGTTATATGATGAGCATTATATTATGATAAACAATAGGTAAGAGGTAAGAATAGTGTGAATTATTTTGGAGTGAGAACAAGAACAAAAGAAAATATAGAAATTTTACAACAAATCAGGGCAGAGCAGAAGTCTGTTTATGCTTTGGAAAATATGCTCGGTTATCATTTAAAAGAATTGGAAGAATTAAGACCACATAAGAAAAACATTACTTTTATTGCTAAATACAATTATGAAGAAACACCTGATTTGATCGATTTATCTCTTTGGTTAGAACGGATAAGTAATATTGAGGAAAGTATTAAGAAAAACGAGGAGATTATTACCAAATTATACCAGAGACT
>DOTB01000007.1 GCA_003513845.1 Candidatus Atribacteria bacterium
TTATGCCACCTTCTTTAACTCTTTTCTAACAATATAATCTCTATCTTCAGTTAACATTTTATAGATTACTTTAATCATTTGCCGGGCTAGACAGCGTAAGGCATGATTATGGGTCTTCCCCTCCCTCCGTTTTTTTAGATAATAGGCCTTGCACTGGGGACTAAGACGGATACTACCTCCGGCCATAGTAATTAAAGTCTGTTTACCTATTTTATTGGCTTTATACACCGCTTTAGCTCTAGTTATCTTCCCTGAATTATTATCCACACAGGCTACCCCACAGTAGATAGCCAACTGTGTTTCGGAAGGGAAACGGTTAATATCTCCGATCTCTCCGATTAACCTGCTGGCCAGTTTGGTGGCCACCCCGGGAATAGTCTTTAAATGATTAACCTCTTTACTCTTTTCTCCTATTTTATCCAGGCTTTTATCTATATCCTTAATCTCTGCTTGTAGTTCTAATATACGTTTAGCATAAGATAAGATGATCGTTTTGTATATATCGGTTAGGTCAGGCATATACTCTATATTATTTAACCTTTTAAGTAGCAAAGGAGCTTGTATTTTTCCTATCCCTTTTATCTTCAGTAGAGATTTAAGGGTAATCCTTTTGTATTTAGAAAAATCAGGGTGTTTGGCTAAAATAGCTATGATCTTTTTATTCTTCAGTTTACCCAATTTTAATATCTGGGGACATACTTCCAGTAATTTTTTCCTTAATCTATTAGTAAGCCTTACCCTCTCATCAATGAGAGTCTGCTGGTGGCGGGAGAGGAGTTTCAGGCTTTCGGTTAGAGGAGAGGGTTTCTCTATCTTGATGAATACCTTTTCCCTTTCATTATTTATATGGTCTTTTAATTTTAGCATCTTAGAGAGCATGAGAGAATCTCTTTCATCATCTCTCCATTCACCGGCAAAGGCCTCCCTGAATCTTTTTAATTTGAAGTTATCTACATTGTAGAGGGTAAACCCTTGCTTAAGTAGTATCCGGTCAAGGGGGTTACTGTAGCCGTTCTTTCCCTCTAAGGCGAAGGATATCTTTCCTCCTTCTTGTTTTTCTATCTTTCTAAATAGCTTTATACTTTCTGCAAATTCATTAAGTTTATGATCTACCTTCTGGTTGTAAAGAAAATGGTCTTCCTCGTCTAAGATTATTATGTGGTGAGATTCACATCCGATATCGATTCCTCCGAATAGTCTTTTCATCTTTCTTCCCTCCTTATGGGTTTATGACCTTGCCTCTATCCGATATCCGGTCTATAATAGCCACTTTTTATAGGCATCTTCCCATTAGACTAGGGGTAGAGGCAGAGGAACATCCGGCAGTTCAGGTCGAGTCACAAAGATATTGTCTTTTGACAGACCCCGAAAGCCACAAATGTTCCTCTGTCCATATATTCTATTTTGGCATAAAGAAAGTTATTTGACTATCCCAACTTTTCAGATTATTCTATAGTTATAAAATACTTTTTTAATTATAGACCCCAGAATTTCTCAAAAAACTAATCCCTGCAATTGGACAAACAGGGGGCGGTTCCCTGCTTCATTAGACCAAAATATTTGAAACAGAGAACCCCTGTATCATTGCCTCAAGATGTAATATAATATAGAGTACCTTCATATTTTATTCTAAGCGACCTTGCCATGTTGTTACCTTAATAAAGAATGATACTTTTATCAATAATAAAAATTTGACCCCTATTGTACCCCTGTTGTACTATTGTACCCTATTGTACTATTCATTAATGCTATAATTGTATAAAAGTTGACTTTTTACCCAATCTGCTGTCCCCTGTTTTACTATCTTTTTACAAAAAAAGGCAATGTAATATCATTCAAACTTGGTGGTTCTGGTATTTCTACTTCTTCATATTCTAATTTAAAATATTTCTCGACAATCACTTTAATGCAATCTGAAGTAAAATCTAAAAAACATTTTGTTACATCAATAATTTCCTGAAAAAAATCATTCATAGCTTTCGCCCAATCATCTGAATTAATTTCTTCAAGAATAGATAAATTCAATAGATCATAGGCAATTGGATAAAAGCAATTACCAGATTCTTTTGCAAAATACATTTCAAATATTTCTGAATCAGGTGCATTGGAAAGTTGTTTTAGCATATTGTTTGAAGAATCATCTGAATAATGAAAAGTGTAAGTATTTCTAATATTTTTTATTAAGTTGTCTTTACCAAAATACTCTTTTAAATTAGACAAACTTTCCTTTCCCTGGGAAGAGCTTTTTTTATTATATTGCTTAGAAAATGTTTTATTATTAAAGAAATTTTCACGTAGCATATTCCATCCTTCATATAATTTTCCGGCTTGAATTCTCATAAAAAATATGCATTGGGAGCTAAGGCTTCTTCCTACAATTTCATTCTCAGCGACTTTATCCCTGGTATTACCAGCAATAACCATTAGTTTTTGCAAGATGTTTATATCATTATTAAAATTTGCAAGCTGGATAAATAATGCGCGCTCTTCTGGAGGAATATATAATAACTCACTCTTTGATATCATTAATTTTCTTAATTTCATAGCTTCCCTCTATTAGTTAAAGCTTTTTTAAAGCAAGTCTACAATATTATTCACTCAATATGGCTTTTTGGATGATCATCTGGGTGTTTGAATAAAAGTTTACGTCAGTATTATTTAAAACTGAAGGTGGGACATTCTCCATTTCTTTTAAATTATCCATGGGTGTCAAAATTAATTTTGCACCATTTTCAGAAAGCATAGCTACTTTATCAGAAAAATTGTCTACATGTGTAATAGCACCATTAATAGAAATATCACCTAGAACAGAAATCCCTGGTTTTAAATGGCGTTTATGTATAGCAGATAACACGGCGGTATAGATAGCAGCACCGATTCCGCTACTCATCTCATTACCTAATAAATTACTTAATTGCATTGAAACATTGTAGTTTGATAATGAATGTTCTTGGCTTAATAATTTCTTCTCATTTGCTCTTATATATTGATAAACATTTTTAACATTATCCCTTATTTCAGTCTTGTTGGTACCTGATATATTCAGTTTTCCATTACCTAAAATGATATTAACTTCAATCCTGACCAGAGCCATACCTTCAGTTGATTGGGAAATTGTATAACATACACCTGGTGGTAAAGGTTGGTTTTCAATTAAACTGGAACCTCGTTCTTCGGGAACAGAAACAAAAACTTCTTCTCTGGTTTCTTTATCTATATAGGAAAAATTGGTATCCCAAAATTCCATTCCCCCAATTCGTTTTAACTGTTCTTTTACCCTTCTACGCATCTCAAGAGCAATGATTAAATATTCTCTTAAATCATCTTTAGTAAAATTACCATCAGGATTAATTAATTTGATTAATCCTGAAACTGTTTTCTTAACTGACTTTGAATCTCTTTGTCTCAAATGAGTTCCTAATGCAAAATAATCTTCAATTACATCATAGTAATTATCCTTTCTCAAATGTGTTAACATTTCAGAAAAATAGTCCGTACTAAATCCAAAATTATTAGTAAAATTATTAGGAGAGAGTTTTTCTATATCCCACCCTGGAAGGTAAAAATGTATTCTATCTAGAAAGGCAGTATCATTTCTAATATCTTCCGATAAAGGAATAAAAAGATGAGAAGTTTTTAATAATGTTTCAATCGATTGGTTAATATTACCATTAAATACAATTGATGCTCCCCCGGTCATTTCACCCGTGCTCCCCCTTGAGAAAGATCCAGACTCCATATAATCTTTTAAAATTGGAATACCATCTTGATCCTTAAAATGAATACCAGCAACTTCATCAAATGCAACTGTATCCCAGTTACCAACCAAGCCAATCTTTTTTGTCGTATTATTAATAAAAAGCTGAGCCACTGACGCTTGCCCACCAGAAAGTAAAATTGCATAGGGAGTAATTTCTTTATACACATAACTTTTGCCCGTCATTCGAGGGCCTAATTCAATTAAGTTGAAATTTGGTTCTACCAGAGGAATCATACGTGAAATCAACAAAATTTTTGCTCTTTCATTAATTCCCTGGGAGGTAGGCTCAATTCCGATACTCCTGATTAAAACATCAATCCATTCTTTTTTGGAAAAATGTTTTCTTTTTTCCCTAAATTGAGAAAGGTCAAAAGTAGCCAATTGGATGGGTTTAATATCTCTGATGACAAAGGGATAAGATTTATTACCAATTTTCATTTCAGGATCATATTCAATATTTATGATTGCCCAGATGCCGCCGAGTAATAATTTCTCATGAGCAATAACTAAAGAATCTTTAATATTGGCATTTTTGATATTGCAATTCTGTAATCTAGCCCAATATCGATCCTTATTTACATCTAAAGTAACCTCAATTTTGTCTATGATAGTATATTTGCCTTTTTCCCTGATTTTAGATTGAACTAAATTTCCCTCTTTAGGATTGATATAGTGGTCTGTTAAAATATTTTTAACATTAGCAATCCCTCTTTTGATTTGTTCTTCATCAAAGGTAGAACAAGAATTCGCCAGTAAATATTCCAAAACAAAGACTGGAACGTTAGCCCCCAGTTTTAATTGTCTGACCAAATCTTTTTTTACTACAAATCCCCTAAAATTATCAATCAATTTTTTATCAAGTGTATCCAAATTAATTTCCATTTTTATACTAAACCTCCCAGATCTCTCGCAACGTTTCTTTTTATAGTGCAACAATCCAGTCTTGCTTTGGTTTGCGAATCAAGCACTACAATTTCAAAGACATCATGATCTTTAAAATTGAATTCTCTTAAAATTTCCTCGCCTTCGTGAATATTAATGACATCACTTTGCCCAAATTCCTGCTTATTTTTTACCATAACAATAATAATTTTTCTTTCTCTACTAAACATATCACTTTCAGATAATCCTGCCTTCAGCCTAACAGGGTAAACATCTCCAACTATGGATTGCAATTCCTCTTTATTGATTATCTCAACCTTCAGCGTGTTAATATCTCTTTGATGTTTTTCTATTTGTAAAACTGGAATAAGCAATTCCTGTGGGGTAATTCCTCCATGAGCAAATCCATAAGGCCCGGTGCTTTTAAAAGGATTTAGTGTTGTTGAAAAATAAACATATTCATAATCCTTATAGAGTTTTTTAAATTCTAAAACATGCACAGGCATACTTTTCGCTTTTGACTTTGATAAACAATATCTTTCATACTTCTTGCCATTCTCAAGGTCAAAGCTAATTTTATCTGATTCGTCTAAAAGACCTGTTAAAACAAAACCATGGTCACTTACCAAAATCACCTTTTTGTAGCCACATTTAAATAAACAATTAATATTTTCCAAAAGACTCTTTATAATCATATCATAATACTTTAAGGCATTTTGTCCTTCTTTTTCAGAGATTTCATCCATGTCGCTCATATAAAATATTGAATAATCATTAACAGTATGGCTAATGGATAAGTTGTTTAAATCATGAAATTTAATCTCTTTCTTTATTTCTTCCTGCAGCGCTTCTTGTCTTTGCTGACGGTCATCATATACTTTATAAGATCCACTAAATAGTCGGCTCATATTATTATCTGTTATAGAGGGAAAATCCCCATAAACTGCATCCATGGTAAAAACATATTCACTTCTGAAATCATCTTTTATTTTCCGATAAATTTCTTGAGCTACCTCGTATGAAATAGCATCACCAACAATAATTGCCAGTGGTGGTTTATTATCTGTCATTATTTTCTTAAGTAAACCAGTCTGGTTTTCTTGATACTGTTCTTTAAAATAGATAAACCATTTTTCTAAATAATCATGGGCTAAATTTCGGTAGTAGTCCTGAAATGGCTGAAGTATATCTCTTTCATTTAGAAAGAAAGTAAAAATATGGCGCATGGACTGATCAATTTTAGAAAATGAGTCTTTATAGTATTTAGCCGCATCATCTAAATTTTGAATCCGGTTCAGCTCACTTAATTTGTAACCAAAAAGAACGACAATATCTTTCCAGTAACCTGTGCCAATCATATCAGTAATTGGTTGTTCAGCTCTGTTTTGTAAGGTCTCTATCTTTTCTACAATCCATTGTTTATTATCAAAGTTGTTTGTTAATTCTTTAAGCCATAATTTATCAATCTGCATAAAAGGATGATCCATAGGAACAGACCAAATATTTAAATCTTCAGGCAGCTGGTACCCTTCCAAATATTGATATAATTTCTGTTCATATTTTTTAGAATCAATCCATTTTTTATAGATGTTATCCAAAAAAGTGATATGAGTATGGTTTTTATCAAGCAGGTTTGCAAAGATTGCAGCAGTAATTTCCTTGGCTACAGTAACTGGTGGCTTGTGTTTCAAAGAATAGGGAGTGAATTCTGACATAAAATCAATAAATAATCCTTGCACTTCTTTTTCGAATGATTTAAAATGTTTTTCAGGTTCAGCCAGGAATGCTAAAATATCTTCTTCAGTAAATACATTGCCTCTTGTTTTAATTCGATCCCAGAATTCTTTTCCTTTCCCAACACTCAATTTACCTAATGCAATTATTTTTTCAGGAATTTCCTGTAAATCATAATTTATTTTTTCTTTTACCATCTGCCAGATAAAGCGATCCAGGCTCTTAATGATAAAATAATCTCCGGTTTCGGCATACTCGCGGATAAATTTCAATTTATCTAATGGTCTGTTAGTGATAATCAATACTTTTTCACCTGAATAATTTTTTTCAATTTCATATTTAGCGTTTAATTCTTCAATCTCGTCTGCAATATGAAAAATCTTACTTACTCTTACTGTTTTAAGAGTATAAAATAAAAAATCTGCTTTTCCGCTCTCATCAATAATAACCAGACGGTCAGTATTTTGAATCTTTTTTTCAATTTCTTCCAAAAACCATTTGTCTAACATATAATGCCCTTTTCTTATATCTTACCAGTCAGCATACAAATATTTGTTTAGTTCTTTCTTTTTCAAGACTTCGTATTTTAATAATCCTTTTTCCTGTAAAGGCGCTATGTTTTTGCCAACTCCATCATCCAGCTTGGGGTCATAATCAGTCATTAAGATTTCATCAATCTTCTTTTTAAAATCTTTAATTTCAGCTAATTGTTTCTGAATTAGTTCTTTTTCTTTTTGATATTTCAGTTCTAATTCTTCTTCATTTCCAGATAAATCCGAAAGTCTATTTTTTAAAGAAGATTCCCGTTTTTCAACATAAACTGATTTTAAGCGATAGAGTTTATCTTTATTCCATTTATAAATGGAGATATAAGCTTCAAATCCCTGATTCTCACCACTGGTCAAATGCCAGATAAAAGGAGTGCTTGGTAAATGTTTAAGCACCTTAAGGCGATTTGATAAATCTCTGAAAAAATATTTTTCCAGATAACTCTCATACCTATCCCCCAAAATATTTTTCAACTGTTCAACCTGGGTATGGCTAAATCCTTTTTCAGTCATTTTCCGATAAAGGAGATCTTGCAGGGTATCTTCTCCGATGAATTTAACCAAAGGTATAATACCATCTTTATCTTCTTCGAGTATTTCCCTCACCATATCAAAAAGAAAATCATGCACAATTTCCTGGCAATGCCTTTGTGGTAAAACCTGATGCTCTTGAATGATTTTTGATATACTGATGGGATTAATATACAATTCTTTGCAGATTCCTTCCAAAGTATAGTTTTCCTGATACATTTTTAATATTTTACTTTTTATTTCCGATTTTTCCTTATTTCCTAAGTGTTTTATCTCTAAATTCTTGATATAATCATTAACTTCTGGCAGAAACTGACTATTGACATCATCATAATTGTCTAATAATGGAAAACTCCCAACAGGAATACCTTCTTTTGCCAAGATCATTTTTTTATCTTCTTCAGTTAATTGATAAACCTGGAAAACAAGTTCGTCAATCAATGCTTCATTAAGATAAATTTGGGTATTTAATTCATTTTCATAGTCAAAATAAACCTTGATAAGTTCATTAACATTTTGAGATGGATATTTTTCTTTTGCCCATATTATAGGATTGTTTTTATAATTCATTTCAATTATTGAGAATTCACACAGATGTTTTTTGATTTCTATATTTTTTATGGAAAGAGAGCTAATAATTGTTTCTAATTTTTGTATTGGATATTCAAAGGGAATTCTTTTTAAATCACCAACTTGAACATTAACAGTAGGATTTAAACATTTTACCAAATAAATTACGAATTTTGAATTTAGGAATGCTACTAAGTAATTAATATTGTTAAAACTACCAATTGTAAAAACACTTGATCCTCCAACATCAAAGATATAATTTTGAGGTAAATATCGAAATGATATTCCTTTAGAGCCACTAGCAGAATAAGTAATACCTTCTTTAAAATAATACTCTTCATTTTTAACAATCCATTGATAATTATTAACATAATCATATTTACTTACTACATACTCTTTAACCTCTTGACCATTATTTTCCCAGTTTACCAACAACCATAAATTTCCATACCATTTAGCAAAAGGCCCTCCTTTGGAATAAGGTACCCATTTTTTACCATCTTTTTTATAATCTTTCGAGATTTCTTCTTTATTAACTTCCCACCAACCTCTTAAAAATCTTGCATTATTTGCAGTTGCCAATCCTTGAACTATATTACAATATTTTTCTAATGAATTTTTGGAAAATTTATTCCTAAAATTATCTGAAATCCAGTAAATAAAAGGATGAGAATCAATTATTCCAAAACTATTTTGTTTTAATACAAAATTATGCTTATTTTTTCTATCATTTAAATAATCTATATAAGAACTTAAGAAGATATTTTTCTTGTTTATTTGATTTTTATATGGTTGAAGATTCATAAAAAATGAGTTATTTTCATAATTATTTTTTTCAAGTATATACATTGCTACATCAACATTTATTGGCATTTGAAAAACTCCACCGATGCCCAACTCAATAAGTAATTTTATATGGAAATTATTAAGAATATATTTTCTCATATCTTCGTATGATTTGATATACATGAACGTTAAGGGATGAATCATGCCAAGTTTGCCATTTTCATTGATCAAATCAGAACATCTTTTCAAAAACACGGCATAAAGGTTGGAATAAAAAGAAAGGGTAGTTTTATAATTTTTGGTAATGAATTGTTTTAATTCTTCCCCGTAACTGCCGGAATCAGTGTAAGGCGGGTTGGCTACTGCAACATCGTATTTTTTGGAAATGATGTCTGCAAAAACCATACTGTCTTTAGTTTTGTTTTTAAAAAATTTTATATTACCATTAGTATCGCTGCTGTATTTATCTAAAAATTCAATGATTTTTTTAAATGCATTTTCTTTCCACTCATCCCAAAAAGTTAATTCATTACTTTCCCATAGCGTAGACTGACCAGATCTTTTCAGTTTATTGGTAACATTGTCAATTTTTTCTTCAATGCGAATCAGGGATCCATATTTATATGCTGCCTTTAAATCTTCCCAAATATCTTCCAGTAATCTTACAGTTTCATTATTCTTGAATAAGTCCCAAAAAAGTTTCTTTACCTGGTCATAATCCGGTAAGTAAAAATCAGATGACACAACATTCATTTTGTCAATTCGCACATTTTTATTCTTTTTCAATGCCTTGACAAATAATCCCAAACGGGCAATCTGCACAGAGCGGTCATCCAGATCAATTCCATACAGATTATTTTCAATAATCAGTCTGGGTATCTCCTCTTCGGCATGCTTTCCTTCTTCCTGATACATTTCATAAAAAAGGTCAAAGGCATATAGCAGAAAATTTCCACTCCCCACAGCCGGGTCAATAACCTTTAAATCTTTAACTGATTTTGTTTTTCGAATGGGAGTTTCCGGCACATTGGCAATATCATGATTATTTTTTAAACTACTATCAGGATGCATTTCCATCCATAATTTTCCCAGGGAATTGTTCAGAATAAATTCTACAACCCAGCGGGGAGTATAAATTTGGGACGTCACTGAAACCCAGTTGTATTCAATTTTTTCATTACTGTCTTTAAATATTTCTCTTTTCTTCCGGTTATACGATTCATATAACCAGCCCATAATATCGTCAGATTGCCATAGAGTGTATTCTATATTATTAAACTCATTGATAATATCTCTTAAATCATAGGCATCCGGTAAAAAATCATAAAGATATTCAGCAGAGTAAAGCTGAATCTTTTCTGACAGATGGTCAAAGGAACTGCGGATATATTCCTGTAAACCTTCTAAAGGTAATTTTTTATTTCCCGGGTTTTGCTCCAGCCAAAGTTTATGCCCAAAGGAGCGTCCGGCATGAATTGCCCGGCAGGTAATTACCTCTGGCTGTAAGCCATTGGCTTCAATAACTTTTAATCCGGCAATACGATTAAATAAAGTAAAGGTGAGTTCTTCTAATAACTTATTTCTGGCTGAAGAATATTCCCCTGTTTCTTTCTGCAGGTTTTCTAAAATATCTTTCATTCTTTTTCGTTCTATCTTAAGGTCCGGATCCAGATTCAGTTTGTCTGAAGAATATTCCTGTTCCGGGAATAATCCCATTTTCGACAAACCTTTATCAATTGATTTGGTTATCTTCTCCCGGATAATATCCACAGATTCTTCTAATTTCATTCTTACTCCTGCCTATTCAACAATGATGATATCATCATTATTTAAGGAATCTGCCTCCTTGATTTTTTCCTGCAACATCCTTTTGTATTGTGATACGGAAAATTTTCCTTTTTCCATTTTTATTCTAACTTCTTTTTTAGGAGTGCCTTTAACTGGGTATTTTATTTGTGTTTTTGCTGCTTCTATTTCTTTAAATTTATTTTCCATGGTTTGATTAGCAAAAATGATCTCATTAAGTGAATAATGGCAATTTTCACATCTTGTTTCAAAGTTTATTTCTAAACTACCACAATGATATCTATCAGCAAAATCTATAATATTATCTATTTTCTTTAATATCTCCTCGTTAAGATCTTCAGAAATTGAAACAATTTGATTCCTACAGTCTTGCGCATCTTTGTTTAATTTCTGATAGAGAGAGGCCATATCTTGGTGTTCTTTTTCCATTAACTGATAATATTTATCTTTTATTTTTTGAAAAATTTCTTTTAATTCTGAAAAATGCTCGTAAATAGAGGTAAGACATTTTTCATTAAAAACTTCTGCTAACTGGAAAATATCACTCAGTTGATATTCTGCGTTACTAATTTTATATAATTCCTGGATAACTAAATTAACAAATTTTTGATATTTTTTCACATTATCGAGGTCTCTCTCACAGAAATTGATTGTTCTTTGAATATTTATTACAGATTTTTCATATTGCGGATAGTGCTTTAAAAAATTTTCAATGTTATCTTTGAAATTATCACTAGTAACTGACTGGCTATGTTCTCTTAAAATCTCTAAAGCTTCTTCTATTTCCGGAAAGAAATTACTGAAATCTTCATTGTATTTTTTATACAAATTTACTTGGTTAAGGTAATAATCAGATAGTTCTTTGACAATTCGAGCCAATTCTAAATCGTTACTATTATAGTCAAAATGGATATCTAACACTTTTTCGGCATGTAGATTTTTTAATTTTTCCACTAACTCTTGTTTTTGTACTGCTGTAATATTCGAAGAAATAGATTTAAAAGAGGCTTTTCTAAATTCTCTAGATTTACTGAAAAGTATATATAAATCATTATCATGGTAATCGTAAATATTTCGGCCATTGTATTTTACAGCTACACGGCCTGCCCTAATTAATGAAGTAATAGCAACTAATATGGTTTCATAGTCATAGCCATAAGGTATTTTCCCAAATTTATCTTCAAGATCAATGCCACTTATATATGCACTGGATAGCTCGTTGTTAAGGTTTTCAATAACTCTTAGTCCATCGCCAATAAAATTTCCATTACTATCAAAGAATCTAACTTCAGCATTATCAGGTAAACTTAGTATCAGACTCTGTGGATTTTCGGCTTTCAACACTTTTAAAGCCATATCCTCTGTGAGCTGCACTGGTAACCGCTCTGTAAAAGTATTGCTAATCATTCTTTCTTTAATGCGTTTAAAGGTATTTTCAAAATCATCTTTATTTAAAAGAATTTCTTTAAAATCATAAATAAGAATTCCTTTTTCATAAGCCTCATTAATTAGTTGATCTAATTCATTTTTTGTATTCTCCTTATTTTGACTAAAATCCCTTATAATCATCCTTAACTTTTCATCATTATCATTTTGGTATCTGTTTTCCATTACATTATATTGATATATTTCAGTAATTTTTTTATCTATTTCTTTGAATCTATCAAGAGAAGGTATCAGAATTGCTGTATCTTTATCATCCTTAGTTTGATACTTGATTTGATTAATATATTTAGCCAATTGTTCTTCATCAATAGAATATATACTTTCTATCTGGATTTTCAGTTCATCATTTTTAGTATTTTTAAATAATTCGTCCCCCTGCCTGGTCATAATAGAAAAAGTATAATTTTTGCTCTCAAAATAACTTCGAGATAAATTCTTAATAAACTCTTGTTTTTTCAAATATTCAATGAATTCACTTTTCTTGTTATATAGAGGAACATCAATGTTTTTCATTTCTTCAATCTTATCTTGTTCTAAATTAGATGTAATAGTGTAGGAATTATTTTTATTTAAAAGTAAGTTCTCTTCACTTAAAATATTTAGTGCCTTTTCAATTTTTGGTTTTAATTCATAATAACCATGGAATTTGTTTGAGTATAGTTTGGTAATATTTTCTGCATTGGCATCAATCAATAATGATTCGTTGATAAAATAAATTACTTTTAAAAGCCGAGAACCACTAATGGAATAATTTTGATTATTTCTTAATATCTTTTCAGCATTAGAAAATTTTTTTGCTAAATCACTATCAATATTTTGTTTTGCTCCATCTACCAGATTAAAAGCTGTTGCAAAATTAAATAAATTTTCGTTATTTAAATTTTTGAGCACAGCAAATATCGCAATAATCAATCCTCTCTCAGTAACATTAGTTTTTGAATATACTGATTGGATAAAATTCTGTAATAAGTTGATCTGGTATTTATGGAAAGGATAATAAGTAATGAACTTATCAGGGGTATCACTTTTAGTGTTAACTTTGCTCTTTAAGCTTGTAAAATCTATAATTGCCCCATTATTTTGATTGAATACCTCTTCCAATTTTCTTATGCCTGTAGGACTCTTTTGTAATAACCTTTCCTTTATAATTGTTTCTAAATCATCTGAAGATAAAGGAATTTTTAATCTAAAACGATCAATAACTTTGTTAACCTCTCTATGGCTAATATATTTAACACTATTGATTACTTGGTCTAAATACTCTTGAGCAATAGCTATTGTCCAAACTCTACTTTTTGGAAGTGATGATAAGGATTCGCTGATACCTTCCAATTCCAATAGATTTATTTTCTCTATATTGATCGCTTCACTCAATTCATCAATTATAAAAACAATCCTTTCATCAGGAAATTTTACTAAGTACTGATTTAATTCTTCTGCTAGCCGGTCAGGGTTAAATGATCTTATTCTATTATCAAGAGTTTCTTTAGTCACATTGTAATCATCAACTGAAAAATATCCTGAATCTACCAACACTTGGCGCATTGTTTTGGGGACATTTATGAAGTTTTTTCTTAATTCCTTCCACTCATAACCAGTAAGGCTTTTAACATTTTCTAAATATTTTGAATAATCTCCCTTAATAAAAAGTAAATATTCCATATAGCCAAAAACATCATCCAAAAACCCCAATCGTTTTAAAAAATTACTAAATAATGTCCAGGCAAAACTATTTCCCGTGTGCTGTTTGGCTATATCCAAGAAAATAACTTTACTTTGATAGGCATCAAGACTTCTTATGGTATTTTCCAATAAATCTTTATTTTCTAACCCTTTCAATCTTTGAATAAATCTCTCCCTGAAAGGAGTACCATTAATTATTTTATTTTCTAAAAGATATCCCAACATTTTTCCAAAGTAAGATTTACCTGAGCCATAAAAACCTGATATCCATACACCTGTCTCTTTGATATTGCTTTGGTATTCTCGAATAAATCTCTCAAAAAAATCAGCAATTTTTTCAGTAATAATATAATTTTCAACTTCATATTGGACTTCTAAATCGCTTTGATCTTCAACATTAATTACATCTTTAATATCTTTTGAAAAATCTAATAATAAAATATCTTTTATCTTATCCATAATGTTACTCCTTACCAACCATTTCGGAATAATTAAATTACTAACGCTCGATATCCTGAAGCAGCTCTACAATTCAGGAATTTGAGCTTATTCTCATCAGAAAATTCGGCAGGATACATTATAATTAAAGGCTTATCCATTTGATAGATAATTTTCTCTTCCATAATACTAATATTTTCTATCCCCGTTCCAAACAAGGCTCCGGTGCGGATAATAATAGGCATTTTATTTTCTTCTATAGCTTTTCTTAGTTTATTTAAAATAAGTTCGTAAAAATCCATTGAACTAGTTGAAGTTTTGAATAATTTTCCCGGCTCGCTACTATATTCTTTGTAAGCTTCTATAAAATCATCATAGCCAATTGAATCAATATACTCTACGAAAAGATTAGCAATATTAATGTAATAGGCATCAGGATAATCTTTTTCTATTCTTGCAAGATATTTTTTCTCTTCTTTTGGCGGATATGTAAATATGATAGTATTACCGCCATGTGCATCCATCTTAAAAGACTCCCTTGACTTATTTTTTAAAATAAATCTTAAATCATTAAATTTTTGATCGATAGTTTTGGTTGATAACATTTACAATATCCTCATAATTATATTTTAGCTCAATTTTTAAATCGTCTCCCAAAGTATATACCTTAAAATAATCTATTAAAGATAATTTTTTTATTCGCAAAAAAAGATTTTCTTTGCTTATTGGCAGAATATTAATAAAAGGACTCTTCAAGAAATCAGGGTCTTTATAATTTAAAGATTTTAGTAGATACACAATATATACTATTGTTGGGTTATCAATATCTACATTACAAAATTCCTTCTTTATACTTCCCTTTAGAAAACCTAATTTTTTAAGCAAAGTCAAATATTTTGAAGCAATAATATCAATAGTAGAATTTGACCATTTTTGTAAATCCTGATTTTTGTCTCTAAGATCATAGAGATATGATATATATTCTTCCTTTGGAACTAATAACCGCCCTTCTTTATATAGTTTTATAGTAACATTGGAAGTAAGATCATAAAATAGTCGGTTATTGATGGCAAATTGGATGTAGAGAGCAATCTTCTTTAATTGTAAAAATGACTGTTGTGAAAAAAGTGAGAAAAATACTTTTTTATGCTCTTCCGTTTTAAATTTAATAAAATTGGCAAATATCGCAGCTAAAAATCTTTTTCTAGATTTCAAAGTTCTAATTCCGAAAATATTTTTCTCGAATATCTGTTTTTCAATATATTCCTTCTCTTTTCCTTGAGTTAATAAATAAATTACTTCATTAATCATATTAAAGTCTGGAATACTAGCAATAATATTTATATCTGAAGTAAATACTGGTTCCTCTTGTATCCTTTTTTTGGAAAAGTTTCCAACTTCATTATTCATTAATAATTCCTATCTTTAATTTTTTAAAGATTTTAAACACAAAAAGAGGACAAACTAATTACGACGATGCTTGCTGTGGAGTT
>DOTB01000057.1 GCA_003513845.1 Candidatus Atribacteria bacterium
GTGACTTTTCACACGGTCTGACGGTTCTCTGTATAACTCTCTATCAAAATTGAATTATTGAAAATGATTTTTTCTTAAAATAATCTATTACTGAGAGGTTACAATAGTTGGTGCTGCGCCAAGACATTGTATCCACTCCAGCTACCAATCTTTACCGACACCTTATCTAACATTATTGGTATCACAAATCTAATATTTCTGTCAACCTCTGGTAACTGTTTTTTAAGATGTTGATAAGGGGTCTGGTAATTAAGGGGTGAGTGTTCTCTTACATTATTATAGTAATAGATATAACCCCAGGCCTCATCCAATAGCTCTTTTTCTGATCTAATCTGAAATAGTCTGGGTATATAAAACTCCTCATCATCGGTTCTATGTGATCTCTCTAGATGAGCATTTTCTTCGGGGTGTCCCTTATGATTCTGGATAAGCTTACAACCAAATCCCCTGATAAGCTTCTTTAGCTCCTTGACTTTCATCCAGGATTTGCCTCCCCACGCTTCCCCATGGTCCACAGTAAAGACCATCTTTTCTTTTACTCCATGACTCCTTAAGCCAGGATATGACTCACAGATAGAACATTAATCCGTTAGTCCAGATCTTTAAGGGACCTTGATCTTTTTGTATTTTTGTAGATAGACCGATAATCTTTTAGCCCCTAAGTGGGTCTGATTTTTAGCTTCTACTACTTGGTCTTCTATTTCAGCTGGTGTTTTATAAGGGGAGTGCAAAGGGGTGTAAGACCGGTCTTTCAAATTTCCCTCTTTCTTCTTTTTGAGGATATCATACACTACTGTTCTTTGTATCCCAAAGGTTCTAGCAGCATCAGAGATATTACCTTTATTGGTGGAAAGATATTCGATTACCGCTAATCTAGCCGCTTCAAGATTGATCTTCCTTAAAACTTGGTAATTTATCTTTCCTGCATTCAGAATGGTACGGTGTCCAGTCTTCATATAACCTCCATTCTATCTTATCAGGATTTATTTCTACTAATTCTAATACTTTTTTGATATACTGAGAATAGCCATAATTTAAAAATTGTATAGTATGTCCTGGACAACGCACATATTTAAATAGACAATACATAGAAAATGTGCTAACATTATTTCAATAAAAAGAGAGATACCTGATTTTAATAATATTAATTTAGGTAATCAATAATTTATATTAGGAGGAAGAAATGCAAAAAAGAGTAGAAGCTGCGTTAGAGAAGATAAGACCATCTCTGCAAGCAGATGGTGGAGATGTTGAATTAGTGGAAGTTACTTCTGATGGAATAGTTAAATTGAAACTTACTGGTTCCTGTGCGGGTTGTCCAATGAGGCAGATGACTCTACAGATGGGTATTGGTAGGGCACTAAAGAAAGAAATTCCTGAAATAAAGGAAGTTGTAGCAGTATAATTACCATTCAATAAATAAATATTAAGATATTAAAGGGCACAATATAACCTAATAGTGTAGTGCCCTTTAGTATTTTTAAGAAGATTTTCTTGTTATCTATATATAGATAATTATTCTTCAAAAAGCCAAAAGTATTTTCAACAAGTTTTGTATATGGTACATTGAATTGCGCCCTTATTTTTTTATGCACAGCCCACTCTGGGGGCACGATACATCGTGCCCCTACAATTATGATATATAAAAGAGCTACCATTATGATATGTAGAGCTACTAAATTAACATTTTGTTTACCTTTGGGTTATAATTATAGAAGATATAACTACATTGTAAAATTTAATGATTTTTAGTTATAATATAAATTAGAAAGATAATATTTTAAAAATACAATTTTAAATATAAAAAGATAGAGGTTCTTATAATGATTAAATCTCTGGTTGAAGATTTATCTAAAGAAATATCAAAAAGGTTTATGAATCCAGATATATTGGATATTACTTCTTCAGAGAAAGAGTTTGCCAAAAAATATATCGAAAGCCCTGAGTTTTCGAATAAATTATTGTATATAGTAGAAAATAAAGATTATAGCTGCCAGGCGGTATATGCTTTATGTCAGAGTATACTTGCTACAATCGATAAGAAACATAATTCCCATAATTGGCTTTATAAAGTATATCAATTTGCTCTATCTAAATCTTTCCCTGATGCAGTAGAACTTTCTTTTGAGAATATCTCTGTTGATTGTCGTAAGACTTTCTTGTTTTATTTAGAAGTTTTAAGAGTGATTTCAGAGTTCCAAAAATCTTCTGATGATTCTACTTTTCAAAGTAAATACCCCCTAAATTTTCTAACTGCTGAAGAAAAAGCTAAATTAGAAAATCCTGCTGAATATAAAAGATTTGTAAAGGCATTTAACGATGAATACCTCTATGAGATGATGAAACTGAGTCAGGAAGTTTTAAATTATAATACCCTTGACCATATATGTGGGGTTAATTGGATTGCCTTATTTATTGGTCGACAATTATATAGTAGGGGTCTTCCAGTTGATTTAGCGAGAGTTTCAGGGGCGGCAGCGGGACACGATATAGGGAAATATGGATGTAAAAATATTGAGATTAAGAGAACGCCTTATCTACATTATTACTATACTGATATGTGGTTTAAAAAGCATAATATTCCTTATATCGGACATATTGCGGTTAACCATTCCGTTTGGGATTTAGAATTAGAAAATTTACCCCTGGAATCTCTTATTTTAATCTATTCTGACTTTCGGGTAAAAAACGAAAATAGTAATTCTAATACAGAGAAGATGAAGATTTTTACTCTTAAAGATTCTTTTCAAATAATTTTGAGCAAACTGGATAATGTTGATGAAAGAAAAAGGAGAAGATATGGCCGAGTATATGCAAAATTAAAGGATTTTGAAAATTATATGATAAATTTAGGAGTAAATGTTGATTTAGAGCATAAAGATATATATCTACCTGAGAAAAGAAGAAATCCTTATTATTCACTTATGCATAGCCAGGAAGTTATACAAAATATAAAATTTCTTTCTATAGAACACAATATACACTTAATGCATGAACTACGAAACGAATCTTCTCTAAATTCACTGTTGGAGTTAGCTCGAAGTGAAAAAGATTGGAACAATCTACGAGAATATTTACAAATATTTAATGAATATTCCACTTACTTAACCCAAAGACAGAAAATGATTACCTTGCGATATTTATATGAACAATTAACTCATCCTGAAGATGAAATAAGGAGAAGAAGTGCAAAACTTATCGGTAGATTAATTGCTACCTTTGATGAAGATTATCGCAAGGAGATTCCCCTGGACGTTAATCTTGAACCTCCAGCTATTACCAGTTATGATTTATTGAATAAATACTTAAAGTATTTTTTACAGCCAGACCACAAAAAAATCCCCCTTCACCAATATCGAATCATAAATAGTACTGATATAATGATTTCTTCTCTTTTTGCAAACAGTCGAGATAATCAGGCCAGTCATTATAGAAAAATTATATTAAGACATTACAAAAAGGATTTATATGTTAATGAAGATGTTCAATTATGTTTAATAAAAACAGCTAAATATATCCCCATATCTTCTGATAAAAAATCTTCACAGAGGCTATTTAATTATGTTATAGAAATGTTAAAAAAGGAAAATATTAATTTGAGACTTTTAGCTCTGGAGACAACCTTGAGTTTAATATCCCGGCTTAGTAAAAAATCAAAAATCCTGAATCCTTTGAAAGAAATATTTACTGATAATGTTTCAGCTTCAACAATTCCAGCAGAAAATTTTTTGAAGATGAAGATAGTTGAATTATTAGACTTAGACAGCAAAATTATAGAAGAATATAGAGAATTTTATCAGAAAGACCTGGAAAAAATACAGTATATATTTTTAAGTAATCTCAAAACTTCAACGAGCTGGATAGTTAAAAAAATACAAATAGAACTTTTGTTAGAACATACATTAAAGACTAAGCAAGAAGAAATCTACACCGCTTTACATTTTTGTAATATCTTAAAAGTGAGTGGCGTGGAAAGTATTAGAAATTTAGCCGGACAGACCCTGGTGAATTTGATGCCCAGTCTATCATTTGAACAACGAAATGATATTGCCATTGAGCTATTGAGGGCTTTAGAGATGGAAGATTATCAATTTACCAAATATATCCCTTATTATTTAGGTCAATTAATAATTTTTCTCCCTCCTGATGAGTTAGAGGAGCTAATTGATGATTTAATTGAGAAGATAAAACAATCAGATCCCAAATTAAGTTCCTTATTACTTAGAACTATTGGGATAGCTATTGCTAATTATCCAAAATATAAAGAAAGATTTCAAGAAAGTAGAAAATCATACGAAAATAAACTTAATAAAATGATAGGCATTCTTCTAAATGGTTTTGTACATTACAGTTTACAAGTAAAACAAGTAGCTTTTAGAGTTATTGGAAGAGAAATATTTGGTTCAAAACATCTCAGTTTAGAGGATAAAAACCATATATTTCAGCTAATTGCCAAAAAAATTCTAACCCTACTTGCTCCAGTTAGTAAGGAAGGATTGATGTTTTTAAGCAACTGTAATGGACTTAACTATATGTATAAATTTATTTCAGATTACAATTTCTTTAAAGGTAGTATAAACCTTAAGGCTCCATCAAAGATAGCTTTTTTCCCGGGGTCGTTTGATCCTTTTTCTTTAAGCCACAAAGAAATAGTTAAGAAGATAGAGGCACTCGGTTTTGAAGTATATTTAGCAGTTGATGAATTTTCCTGGTCTAAAAGAACCCAACCCCATCTTTTCAGGAAGAATATAATAAATATTTCTATTGCTGATGAACTTAAGGTATATTTATATCCTGAAGATTTGCCTGTTAATATTGCCAACCCGAATGATTTACAAGCCTTAAGAAGTAATTTTCCTTCCTCTGAAGTTTATATGGTAGTGGGCAGTGATGTAGTATTAAATGCCTCTGCTTATCAAAAGGAAAAGACAGAAAATTCTATACATACTTTTCCTCATATTATATTTGATAGAGGAACCTTAAATATTACCAATAAGAAAGAAAAGAATATTGAAGAGGCTATTAAAAAGATTGAAAAAGAGATTATTAACCTTAACCTTACCCCCCGATATGAAGAGATAAGCTCAAGCCAAATAAGAAACAATATCGATGAAAATCGGGATATTTCCAAATTTATCGATCCTTTAGTCCAAAAATATATTTATGAGAATAATTTATATCAAAGAGAACCACAATATAAGAGTATAATGCAGACGATTTCTATTGATGTGCAGATAATTGAAAATATTACCTCAGATTTAATAGAAGAACTTTACCATAAAATATTTTCTCAATATAATCGGGAAGATATATTTAAAAAGTTTAATGAGTTTTCTCATAAATTAAATCCCAGATTTTTACTTTTGCGTGATCTTGAGCATAATGGAATATTATTAGGATTTTCAGCTTTTCATTGGGTTCGTTCAAGCTCTCTTTTCCAGGAGTTTAACAATAATTTAATTTCTGAGTATATTAGAGAAAATGCAGTTGGTCGCATAATGATTATTGATGGAATTTATACCATAAATGAAGTCGAGAATAAATCAGAACTTGAAAATCTTGAACAGATTATTCTTACCGAGACCCTTTCTTTTTGCATTGAAAAAGATTACAGTTATACAATTTTCAGGAATATTCTGAATAATTATAGTTTAAATTCTCTATATGAGAATTTAGAGTTGATGGGATTTTATCGCTTACCCTTTAGTGATGAGGATAACCCGGTATTTGTAGTAGATATGAGTAAGCCCTGCATAATTAATCTGGAAACGGAGAGCGTAATAAAAGAACCCTTTAACCAAAATTCAAATATTAAAAAATCAATTATTAAATCTCGGAAAAAATTATTAAAATCATTAACTTCCTTTTATTCTGGGAATATTGTACTGCCGTTTAACATAAATTTAATCAATCAGACTATTGTTAAAAAAATATGCAAGTTAAATAATGTTCCAACAATACCTTTGACTCCTCGAGTTTTGGGAGATTCAATTTGTGTACCCTTTGGAAAGATACTGCACAAAATGGTGGTTCCCAATACAGTAACTAAATCTCTTCATACTGAAAAAATATTTTCTCCTGATATGAAAAGTTTTGAAATTGGTGCTTTCCCTAATTATATGAGTTTGGAAAACCAGGTGAAAGTTATTCGTTCGTTTAATATGCCGGTAATTCTAATTGATGATTATCTACATAAGGGGTATAGAATAAAGACCTTAGAACCTCTTTTCCAAAAGTATGATATCAAAATCAAAAAAATAATTTTGGGAGCATTGTCTGGAAGTGGAAAAGAAATTGCTTCCCTTTTAAATAGAGATGTTGACTCTGTTCATTTTATTCCTAATCTCAGATTATGGTTTAACGAAAGTGAATTATATCCTTTTATTGGTGGAGATGCAATAAAGCGAAAGAGCAGGTCTCAAGGGAATTTGGTTCGATCTATTAATTTAATCTTGCCCTATACCTTCCCTTCATTTATAAAAAATGTTTCCGGAAAAATTATTTATAACTTTTCAAAGGTTTGTATGGAAAGTGCCTTGACTATTTTAGAAGCCCTTGAAGATGAATATCAATCAATTCAACAAAGAAAGTTAACTCTTAATCATTTAGGGGAAGTAATTATTTATCCTCGCTATCCTGATCAGGGAGAAAATATGGAGTATAATTTAAATCTTAGTCCCTCTCATTATTTAAGAAATGATCTTGAGCTTTTAGAACGAATGGAAGAAATGGTAGATAGGAGAAATTAAGTAATAATATTAGAGGGCACAATCACAGGAGAGAGTTTAGGTGAAGAGAGGAAAATAAAAGATGTTCTACTATAAACTAAAAGATAAGATACTAATTTCCCAATCGGAATACAATGAATTAAATAGAATATCTGAAAGCGAAGCAAAAGAAAGTAAAGGTATAATCTATGCCCTTACCCGGATAAACCCTTTAAAATCAAGAAGAAGTTTTAGTGTTACCGATTCCTCTCTTATCTTTTTAAAAGAAGAGGGAATTCATTTACTGCAAAAATCTAGGAAGATTGATTATAATTTGCCTTTATGGCTTAAAGAAAGAATAAAAGAAAAAAGAGTAAGTTCGCTTAATACTGAATATC
Source organism: Candidatus Atribacteria bacterium (assembly GCA_003513845.1). Classification (GTDB taxonomy): domain Bacteria; phylum Atribacterota; class Phoenicimicrobiia; order Phoenicimicrobiales; family Phoenicimicrobiaceae; genus Phoenicimicrobium; species Phoenicimicrobium oleiphilum. The sequence continues at coordinate 7,106 of DOTB01000057.1, forward strand.
CTGATTGGCAAGATGTAATAACTTATCAATTTCCTGTTTGTTGGAAGATTAATATTGTAGGACTAGGAGATGTAGGAGGAACTCTTCTTGCTGGATTAAGATTATTAGGTGGAAAGTATATCAAGAGTATCGGAATATATGATAAAAATACCAAACTTGTAAAAAGATGGGAATTAGAAGCAAACCAGATATTTGCTCCCTCTGCAGTTCAGTTACATCCTGAAGTATATGCTTTGAAGGAAAAAGAGATTTTTGATTGTGATTTGTTTGTTTTTTGCGCCACAGTAGGTGTCCCTCCAGTAGGTGAAGAGGCAAAGGATGTAAGAATGACTCAATTTGAAGGAAACTCTAAAATAATTTCTGATTATGCTGAAAAGGCTCGGGAAAAATCATTTAAGGGAATATTTGCAGTGATTTCGGACCCGGTAGATTTATTGTGTAAATATGCTTTTTTAGTCAGTAATAAAAATAAAAATGGAAAATTTGATTTTAAGGGATTAGCGGCAGAACAGATAAGGGGATATGGTTTGGGGGTTATGCATGCCCGAGCAATATATTATTCTAAGCAAAATCCTGAAACTGTTAACTATTGCCAGGAAGGTAGAGCATTTGGCCCTCATGGCAAAGGTTTAATAATTGCAAATAGTATAAAAAAGTACGATGAAAAACTTTCTGAGATGCTTACCAATCAGACCCTAAAAGCAAATTTAGAAATAAGAAAGACTGGCTATAAACCTTATATTGCTCCTGCCTTATCTTCAGCCTGTTTACCGCTTATTGCCACTATCAGAGGGAAGTGGCATTACAGTGCAACCTTTATGGGAGGAGTATATATGGGAGCAAAAAACAGATTGCATAATTCTGGAATTGAAGTTGAAAGATTGGATATGCCGGATGTTTTATTTGAAAAAATAAAGAAGAGTTATAAAGAGTTAGGCAATATTTTATAATAGTTAAAAATTTAAAAAGAAACTTGTGCCCGTAAAAGTGGGTAAGGGAATTATTATATGGACACTATTTATTTAATAATGCCAGGAAAAATATCAAATAGTTTTAGCGATATAATTAAAAAAGCTACAGCGGGTTATAATCAGATAGTTATTAAAACATTTGAAGATATCACGGACTTAAGAAATAAGAAGATAGTTTTTGCTATAGAGTTAGATGGATGTGGATTTAATATTCCTTTATTTGAAATACTTTTAAAATTGCAAAAAAGAGGAAATGATTCTCTTCTTGGTTCAAGGGCAGTAATTATAATTCAAAGCCCCAGTGAGTTATTTACTAAGAATTCTGCTCAGAAGATAATTTTTTTGGCCAATCTGATGGGGTGTAGATTCCCAGGCCACCCAGTTGTAGAGGCAACTTATAATCTCAGCAATTTTATTACCTGGCAAAAAATTTATGATTTATCCCTTAAAGAAATTTATCAAAAACAAGCTAAAGAATTAGTTGATAAATTGATGGCGGAAAAGCTTACTTTAATTAAAAATCCCAAAATATTAGTCCTTCATTCCAGTTCATTTAAAACTTCCAATACTCTGATGCTCTGGAGGATGGTTAAGGATAATTTGAGAGCAAAAAATTTAAGGGAATTACATGTAGAAAATGGTACCGTAGTAGACTGCAGGGGATGTTCTTATAAAACCTGTATTCATTATAGCGAAGAAGAAAGTTGTTTTTATGGAGGAATAATGGTAAAAGAAATTCTTCCTGCGATTGAGGATGCAGATTGTACAATCTGGTTATGCCCTAATTATAATGATGCTGTATCTGCAAAGCTTATGGCAGTAATAAATAGGTTGACTGTACTTTACAAGAGAGTGAGATTCTGGGATAAAAGTCTGTTTTCCATCATTGTTTCAGGAAATTCAGGTAGTGATTGTGTAGCCGAGCAATTATTAGGGGCTTTAAATATTAATAAAGGATTTAGATTGCCTCCCTATTTTGCCTTGATGGCCATTGCTAATGACCCGGGTGCAATCAGGAAAGTTAAAGGGATAGAAAAAAGGGCAGAAGAGTTTGCCCGAAATATATTGGGAGAAATTAAAAAATAGAAGAAAATAAATCTATGAAGAAGAAAGATATTAAAAATTTTACTTTAGATGAATTAAAAGAAGAATTTGAAAATTCAGGAGAAAAAAGATTTAGGGCTACCCAACTATTTCATTGGGTTTATAAAAAATGTATAGAAAATTTTGATGATATGACCGATCTTCCCGTAGCATTTAGAAAATTTCTTCACTACAACTTTTATCTACGGAATATAGGGTTATTAAAATTTGTAAAATCTAAAGACGGAACTGAAAAATACCTGTTCAAATTAGAAGATGGGAATGTAATAGAAAGTGTTCTGATATTTTCTAATAAAGGGAGGATCACTGAATGTATTTCCTCTCAAGTCGGATGTAAATATAATTGCTTATTTTGTGAAAGTGGTAAGAAAGGATTTACCAGAAACCTCCTGGTTAGTGAAATTTTAAATCAGGTTTTATTTATTAAGAAGAAGTTGAAATCTAATCCTCACAATATTGTATTTATGGGGATTGGAGAACCTTTAGATAATTATGATAATGTCATAAAAGCAATTTACATATTAAATTCTAAAGAAGCCTTTAATATTGGAGCAAGAAAGATAACTATTTCTACCTGTGGGATAATACCCGCAATAAAAAAGTTGCAAGAGTGTAACTGGCAGGTAGAATTATCAGTATCTCTTCATGCCCCCGAAGATAAATTAAGGTCTTATTTAATGCCAGTTAATAATAAATATCCTTTATATGATTTAATAGAAGTATGCAGAGATTATGTAAAAAAAACAAATAGGCAGATTACTTTCGAATATATTTTAATTAAAGGAATAAATGATTCTCTTAATTATGCTGATAAATTAGCTAAACTAATCGGAGGGTTTAATTTCAAGATAAATCTAATTACTTTTAATCCTGCTCCCGGTTCTTTGTTGCAGGCGACTGATATCTCTCAAATTAAATCCTTTAGGGAAAAATTGGTAGCTAAAAAAATTCCTACTACTATAAGAGTATCCAGGGGGGGTGATATATCTGCTGCTTGTGGACAACTAAAAAGCCTGCATCTAAAATAAGTTTACAAATATTAATTTCTCTTTACGCAATACGAAAATTTTCTTGACTTTCTAAGTATATCTGTTATACTTTTAACGAAGATAATTACTCGATTACGGGCCCATAGCTCAGCTGGTAGAGCAACCGGCTCATAACCGGTCGGTCCCTGGTTCGAATCCAGGTGGGCCCACCAATACTAACAAAGGTTGTAAAATTATATGAGAAAGTATGAAATAAAAAAGATATTACATTTTTTTAAAACCTTACTTCTTCCCTGTAAGAAGTAAGGTTTTTTTTATTTTAAATTAAGATATTGCTAATAAGGGCGGGGGAGGAATAGTTATTTGAAGAAACAATTGGAAATACTTTTAGAACTGCAAAGAATAGATAATGATATAGATGAGGAAGAAAAGAAAAAAAGAGAATTACCCTTGAAATTAAATAAAATTGCTGGGGAAATTCAGGAATTACAAAATAATCTTGTAGCCGCAAAGAAAGCTTATAAAGAATTACAGATCAATTTGAACAGAAAAGAATTAGATTTATCTGACAAATCTAATAAAATTAAAAAACATCAGGAAGATTTATATGGGGGTAAGATAACAGATATTAAAGAACTTAAACAGTTGCAAGGAGCAATAGCAAACTATGAAGAAGAAAAAGCTTTGATTGAAGATGAGCTGTTAGACCTGATGGAAAAGGTAGAAGAAAACGATAAATTGATTATGGAACTTGAAGAGGATTTAAAAAAGAAAGAAAGGCATTTACAAGATTGCCAGCAAGAAATAAAATTAACAGTCTCAAAGATAGACGAGAAAATAAATTCTTTTTATGATAGAAGAAAAGGGATATTAAGTAAAATAACAGATAATCATCTTCTTAAGGAGTATGAATTATTGAGAAAAGAAAAAGATGGAAAAGCCATTATTGAGGTTAATAGCTCTATATGTCCAGGTTGTTATCTCGATCTCCCCAGTGATACTATCTATCACCTAAAAAAGGAACAAATAGTGACGACTTGCCCTAATTGTAATAGAATTCTGGTTTGGAAAGGGTAATTCAAATCAATTGACTTTTTTAAGGTAAGATGATATCTTTAAAAATGGATAGCTTATAAGTAGACCAGGTAATCGCGGAAGAAGAATAATTTCTTTCGAGGAAAGTCCGAGCTCCGCAGGGCAAAGTGCTGGGTAACCCCCAGTGAGGGTGACCTCAAGGAAAGTGCTACAGAAAATACACAGCCCGGCAATCAAATTTGTGCGCTGGGTAAAGGTGAAAAGGCAGGGTAAGAGCCTACCAGTTGTTAGGTGACTAACAAGCTTAGTAAACCCCACTTGGAGCAAGACCAAATAGGAAGAGTTGTGGTGGCCCGCTGAATCTTCGGGTAGGTCGCAAGAGGTGTAAGGTAACTTACATCCCAGATAGATGATTACCACCCTTATTAGTTAGTTACTTGGTTAGATGGTTAAATTCGCATCTTGCAACTTGTATTTTACACTAACGACTAACGACTATTCACTAACAACTAACTTATAAGGGAACAGAACTCGGCTTATGGTCTACTTATAAGAATAGAATAATAAAGAAAAGAAGAAGAGACATATAATTGGAAGATTCTAATATATGTCTCTTCTTCTTTTATCTTTCCCAGCTTCTTCTCCAACAATATGCCTCTAAAAAATTAATTTTAAAATTTCTATTCTAATTTCCTCAAAATTAAAAAATAAGAGTTATGTATTTATGTATATATTGTTGAAGACACACTAAATATGTGGTATTTATTAATTTTTTTTAAAAAAAATAAAAATATTTTTTTAAAAAAAGAGGATTTTTAAAAAAAATGTAGTATACTGAATATAAACGAAGTGGAGCAAAGTGGAGCAAAGTGGAGTATTAATTAAAAGGGGGATTTATGTTTTTAGGGCAATATGAACATACAGTTGATGAAAAGGGAAGATTAATTGTGCCGGCAAGATATCGAGAATCTTTGGGGGATAATTTTATAATCACTTTTGGTCTTGATGTATGCCTTTTTGTATATCCCCTTGAAGAATGGAAAAGTCTATCCGAAAAATTAAAATTACTTCCCTTAGGTCAAAGAGATGCCCGAGCATTTAAAAGAATACTTTTTTCTCGAGCAACCACTTGTTCATTAGATAGTCAAGGTAGAGTTGTCATTATGAAATACTTAAGAGATTATGCGCAAATCAAACGAGAAGTTATGGTTATCGGGGTTTTAGATAGATTGGAGATCTGGAGTAAGGATGTCTGGCAAGGATACTTTAAAGAAATTGAAGGCTCATATGAAGATATTGCTGAAAGGCTATATGAGCAAGAAGGTTAATTTATAATGAATTCTTTTCATATACCCGTACTCTTAAAAGAGGTTTTACACTACTTAATTTCCAAAAAGGGAGGTGGTGTATATATTGATTGTACCTTAGGAGGTGGGGGGCACTCAAAAGCTATTTTAAAAAGAATATATCCTGATGGCTTATTGATTGGTATAGATCAGGATATAGAGGCAATTAAAACAGCAAGAAAAGAGTTAAACAATTATCTTGATAGAGCTATATTGGTTAAAGAAAATTTTAAAAATTTAGAAGAAATTATATCCGACCTAAAGGTGAACGCAGTATCGGGAATACTATTTGATTTAGGAGTGTCCTCTCACCAACTAAGAGAGAGGGAAAGAGGATTTAGCTTTAGAGAAGATGGTCATTTAGATATGCGGATGGACCTAACCCAAAAGTTTAATGCAAGTACATTGATTAATAATTATACAGAGGAAGAACTAATCAGAATATTTGAAAAATATGGAGAAGAACGCTTTTCAAAAAGAATTGCCCGACTGATTGTTTTAGAGCGACAGAGGAATCCTATAAATACTACCAAACAATTAGCTGATCTGGTTATAAGAGCTCTTCCAAAAGCTAAAAAGAGAGGAAGATGGAGAATCCATCCAGCTACCAGAGTTTTTCAGGCAATAAGAATAGAGGTAAATCAAGAACTTGATGTTTTGGAAAAAAGTTTAAATCAAGCGATTAAGGTTTTAGAAGACAAAGGCAGAATTTGCGTAATTTCCTATCATTCATTAGAAGATAGGATTGTCAAAAATGTCTTTAAAAAAGCGGAAAAAGAAAAAATAGCACAACAGAATTATGGATTAAAAATTATAACCAAAAAGCCGATTAGAGCCTCTCAAGAGGAGATAAAAAGAAATCCTGGAGCCAGAAGCGCTAAATTGAGAGTGGCAGAAAAAGTCGAAATTTTGAAAAATTCCAATGCTAAAAGGTAAATTCTTTTGCCCGTTACTCGTTTTCACGAGCACATGTTTCCCGGGTACAAGTTTAAAAAAGGAATGGATTTTTGCAAGATTGTATAGCAAAAACCCTAAATATAATAAAGGGACGAGAAGATGGCAAGAAAAAGAAGAAAAGAAGTAAAATATAATAATAATTATTGTAATGATAAAAATATATTTTTTAGTTGTGGATTATTTTTACTATTAATGTTTTTTATCACCTCTATAACTGTTTTTTATATTTCTAACACCATCGCTCTAACGGAATTAGGGTATAAATTAATAGAATTAGAAAATTACAAAATAAAATTAGTAGAAGAGAACAAAAAACTTGAGCTTATGGTAGAGACTCTTTCTTCCCTGGATAGAGTTGAAGAAATTGCCTGTAACCACTTAGGAATGATAAGACCCAAAGAAGTTAATTTCATTGCTTCACTTCCTGCTTCAAAAATTAATCCAGGGGGAAATATAGAGGTAATTAGCAACAATTATGAAGGAGAAAAATATTTTTGGGCTAGTTTTGACTTAAAAAAAGTAAACGAATTGATTTTATCTGTGCTAAAATAATATACTTGTAGCAATGAGAACAAAAGGTGGGAATAGTTGTTGCTGGTCAAAGAAAAGAAAGAACGGATTACTTTATTATTTATATTGTCTATTATTTTTTATTTTTTATTAATTTATAGATTATACAACATCCAGATTATTCAAAGTAATAAATATAAAGAACTTGCTCAGCAAGAACATCTAACTTCGTTTTCTATTGAAGGAGAGCGAGGTAATATCTACGATAGAAATTTAAAAAAATTAGCGGTAAACGTTAATACCAAATCTTTATTTGCTATTCCCCATCAGATACAAGAACCTCATAAAACTGCCCAACTACTTTCTTCTGTTTTAAGTTTGGAAACACGAGAAGTATTTAATAAATTAAACCAAAAAAATTCTTTTACCTGGATAAAAAGGAAATTAAATGATATAGAAGTCGAAGAAGTAAAAAAATTAAATTTGCCGGGCCTGGATTTTCTGGACGAAAATAAAAGGTATTATCCTAAAAAAAACCTGGCTTCTAATCTATTAGGTTTTGTAGGAATTGATAACCAGGGATTGGAGGGATTGGAATTATTTTTTGATAAGGAATTAAAGGGTTTACCCGGTTTAGCAATTTTAGAGAAAGATGCCTCTGGAGGTAAAATTCCTCTTAGTATTAAGAGGCTTACAAATTATCAAGATGGTAATTCGATTGTTTTAACAATTGATGAGGTAATACAATATATTACTGAAGAAGCCCTGGATAAAGCTTTTTGCCAATATAAAGCGAAAACTGGCGTTGCAATTGTAATAATGCCTAAAACTGGTGAAATATTAGCTATAGCCGTAAGGCCTTCTTATGACCCCAATTATTTTGATAGATTTTCTCAAGGTATATGGAGAAACAGGGCAATTACTGATATCTACGAACCTGGTTCAACTTTTAAAGTAATCACTATAGCCACTGCTTTAGAAGAGGGAGTAGTAAAATTAGATGATGAGTTCTATTGTAAGGGATGGATAAAATATAATGGGAATATTTTTCATGATATACACCAACATGGTTCACAAGACCTTATCGGTATAGTGAAGAATTCCTGTAACATCGGAGTTATTCAAGTTGGAACTAGATTAGAAGAAAAAGTTTTTGAGAAATCGATAAGAAGATTTGGTTTCGGGTCACTTACCGAGATAAACTTACCAGGGGAAGTAGGTGGCCTGGTGAGAAGTACAAAAGATTGGTCAAAAATTTCATTAGCATCTTTATCTATAGGCCAGGAAATTGCTGTAACACCGATTCAATTAATAATGGCTATTTCTGCTATTGCCAATAGAGGGACACTAATGAAACCAATGATAGTCAAAGAAATTGTAGATTCTAAACAAAATAGAGTTAAAGTATTTAAGCCAAAACCCATAAGGCAGGTGGTATCTGCTGAAACAGCCTTAACTATGACTAAAATATTAGAACAAGTTGTAATTGATGGAACTGGTAAAGGTGCTAAAATTACCGGGTATAGAGTAGCGGGCAAAACTGGAACTGCCCAAAAATTTGATTTTTCCACCGGAAAATATTCTAAAAACAAATATAGTGCTCTATTTGTAGGTTATGCTCCTGTTGAGAATCCACAAATAGCTATTCTGGTTTTATTAGATGAGCCTCAAGGTAGCTATTACGGGGGAATAGTCGCAGCTCCAGTTTTTCAAGAAATTGCATCCAAGGTTCTTCCTTATTTATCAATTCCTCCCAATCAGTGAGTATCTCGTGTAAAATAAAGTAACAAGTAATATGTAATGAGTAATAAGATTAGATTTCTGAAATTATAAAAACAGGTACCTATTACCCACTACTTATTATATGTTATACATTACATCATTAGTTGATTAGTTAGTTACCTGACTTATCAGAGCACTAGTTAAGAAAATAAAGGATAAAAGTCAGTAGTAACCGGATAACCGGTAAATTAAAAGATTTAATAGGTTTTGAATTTTGATTTATGATTTTTCGCTTTTCGGTTTAAGTTTTAAATTGAAACGCAATACGCAATACGATATACTATATAAAAAATTAGAGGTAATTTATTCTATGAAGCTGAGTGAATTAATCAGCAGTTTAGAGATTAAAGAAATTAATGGTGATTTAAATTTAGATATAAAAGGAATTAGTCATAACTCTCGAAAGGTAACGAGAGGTTATTTATTTGTATGTATAAAAGGTTTTGTTTTTGATGGACATTGCTTTATTGATGAAGCTGTTAATAAAGGTGCTATTGCTTTAGTGGTAGAACAAGAAGTTTGTCCACCACGGCCAGACATTACTATTATAAAAGTAGCTGACACTCGTCGGGCCTTATCTCTTTTGGCTAATCAGTTTTATGGATTTCCTTCCCGAAAACTAAAATTAATTGGAGTTACTGGCACAAACGGTAAAACTACAATAGCTTATATGTTAAGGGCTATTTTTTGTGAAGCAGGGTATAAAACCGGATTGTTAAGTACAGCTCAAAACATAATTGGTGATAATATTAATACCTCTTATATGACTACTATGGAATCAATTGACCTACAAAAAAGCCTTAAAGAAATGGTTGAGCAAAAGAATGAGTATGCAGTAATGGAAGTATCTTCTCATGCGTTAGCGCTATCTCGAATAGTAGGATGCGACTTTGATGTGGCTATTTTTACTAATATCAGTAATGAACATTTTGAAATTCATAAAAACTTTACTAATTATTTAGAAGCGAAGAAAAAATTATTCTTACATTTAAATGACAGCAGTAAAGAAGATTCAAAGAAGTTTGCAGTAATTAATATTGATGAAGAACATAGTCAGGAATTTATTGATTGCAATAGAGTTAATTTAATTACCTATGGTATAAAAGAAAGAGCAGAGGTTAGAGCAACAAACATAGAAATTAACTTACAAAATTCTTCGTTTATTGCGGAAACCCCTTCAGGCAAAGTTAAAATATTTTTAAATTTTAGCGGAAAATATAACATATATAATGCTTTAGCTGCTATAGCAGTGGCTATTACTCAAGGTATTTCTCTTGAGAAAATTTCTAAGGCTTTGAGTAAATTTAACGGAGCTCCAGGTAGATACAAATTACTCGATTTTGGACAAAATTATACTATCATTGTAGATTTTGCCCACAATTATCACGGATTAGGGAATATACTGCGGAATTTACGTACTTTTGCCGAACATCATATTATTACAGTATTTGGACATGGTGGAGAGAAATATAACAAGGTAAGAGCCATCATTGGAGAAGTCATAGGCACATACAGTGACTATGTCATCATAACTGCAGATAACCCCAAAAGCGAAGATCCTTTAAAAATTGCTCAGGAGATTGAAGAAGGAGTGAAAAAGACAGATAAAAACTATGTTATTATTGTTGACCGAGTGAAAGCGATTAAATATGCCCTGGAAAAAGCCAACCAGGGTGATATAGTTTTGATAGCCGGGAAAGGTCCTGAGAATGAGCAAATTTATCATAATAAAATAATTCATCATAATGATGAAGAAGTAGTGAAAAAAATATTAATGGAGAGAGAAAAAATTGGAAGGGCATAAAGTCAGAGAATTAATAGAAGCTATTTCGGGTAGGTTAATCCAGGGTAACCAAAATACTATAATAAATAATATTTCTATAGATAGCAGGACTTTAGTCTCTGGTGATTTATTTTTTGCCCTAATTGGGCCCCATTTTGATGGGCATAATTTTATAATAGAAGCTTTTGATAAAGGTGCAGTGGGAGCAGTAATTTGTAAAAATGTTGATAGTTTATTACACAATAAGGAAATAGGTAAAGACAAAATTATAATAGAAGTAAAAGATACTCTATTGGCTTTGCAAAATTGGTCAAAATATTATAAAAATAGATTTAAAACTTTTAATATCTGCGTAACCGGGAGCAATGGAAAGAGCACAACAAAAGAAATAATTGCTCATATATTATTTCAGAAATTTCCTCTTTTAAAAACATCCGGGAATTACAATAATGAAATTGGAATCCCTCTTACCCTGTTGCAACTTAATAGTTCCCATAAAATATTAGTAGTAGAGATGGGGATGAGAGGGCTGGGTGAAATAAAAACTCTCACCGATTTTGTTTCCCCTAATTTAGCAGTAATAACTAATATTGGAGAGGCCCACATAGGTTTATTAGGTTCCAAAGAAAATATTTTTAAAGCCAAAACTGAATTATTACAATCATTAGACCGGGATGGGATAGCAGTTTTAAATGGTGATGATCCCTACTTCCCGGAGATGGCGGAAATGGTCAGAGGTAAAAAGATAATCACCTTTGGTATTGAGAATAAAAGTGATATTATGGCTGGTAATATCAGCCCAGTGAGTGACCGTGGAATGAGATTTACACTGAAAATAAAAAATACTGAAGCTAGAGAGATATTTTTTCCTTTATTAGGAATACATAATATTTATAATGCGCTTGCTGCTTCTGCAACCGCTTTTGCCTTGAAAGTTAGCACAAATTCGATTGAAAAAGGACTATCTAATTTTAAATCTTTAGATATGCATATGCAGTTAAATACTTTTTATAATGATATTAAAGTATTAAATGATTCTTATAATGCCAGTCCCCTGTCAGTTAAAAGGGCCTTAGAAACTTTAGTAGAAGTTGCCAAAAACCGCAGAAAAATAGCCATTTTGGGAGATATGCTTGAATTAGGTGAAAAAACTAATATTTATCACCAGGAAATTGGAAAAGAAATAGCAAAATTATCTATTGATACATTAATAACTGTTGGTGAAGGAGGCAGAATAATTGCTCAATCTTCTAAAAATGAGGGGATGGCAAAAGAACAGATCTTTTCCTTTGAAAAGAATGATAAGAAATATTTATCTAAAAAGTTATTAAGTTTAATTAAACCCGGGGATTTTATTTTACTAAAAGGTTCACGAGATATGCAAATGGAGGATATTTTGCAATTTTGGCAGGAAGAGTATAAAAAAAAGTCTCAAACCCAGGGGGGACAGAATGACTAACTGGATATTAATAGTTTTAGTTTCTTTTTTAATACCTCTTATTATTTCACCACTTTTTATCAATTATTTAAAGAAACATAATATTGGACAGAGGATTCGTCAGGAAGGGCCAGATCTTCATCAACATAAGATGGGCACACCGACAATGGGAGGAATTGTCATTATCCTTACTTTAATATTAGTTATTATATTTTTTGTTCCCCACAATAATTATATTTTGTGGTCATTAATTATCACTATTGGTTTTGGGGCTGTTGGCTTAGTAGATGATTTAATAAAACTTTTTAAGAAAAGGTCCTTAGGCCTTTATACCTGGCAAAAGTTATTTCTCCAAATTGCCTTTGCTCTTATAGTGGTATATTACGTTCAAAAAGTTACCAACCTGGACACAGAAATTTATCTTCCTTTTTTAAAAAGCAGTATAGATTTGAGTAGAGCCTTTACTCCTTTTGCTATTTTAGTAATGATTAGTACAGTTAATGCAGTGAATCTGACTGATGGTTTAGATGGATTGGCTACGGGATTAATATTTATTGCTATGATTATTTTTGCTCTAATTGCCTATATCCAGAATATTTGGTCTATGAGCCTTTTTGCTTTGATAGTTGCTTTTTCATCTCTTGGTTTTTTAATCTATAATTTTTTCCCGGCCCAGGTATTTTTGGGAGATGTGGGTTCTTTTGCCTTAGGTGGGGCACTTGCTTCAATAGCTATATTTACTAAAACAGAATTATTTTTATTAATAATTGGCGGAGTATTTGTTATTGAGACTCTATCAGTGATTTTTCAAGTAATTTCTGTAAAACTGAGGAAAAAATTATTATTTAAAATGAGCCCAATTCATCATCATTTTGAAATTTGTGGATGGAAAGAACCGAAGATTATTATTAGATTTTGGGCTATAGGGGTAATTCTGGCTTTTATAGGAATAGCTAGTATTTTTTGAAAAAACTGCTTGGTGATTTATTAGATAGTTAATTGGTTAGTTAGTTACCTAGTTAGCTGGTTAAGAAAATTAATGTCAAACAAACTAACTGTGTAACGGTTATATGACAAATAAAAGCCTACCACCTTTTTATCACTTGCTTGGGGTAGCTCAAAGGGAATCTTCTTAATCAATTGGAGATAATCAGAAGGCTCCCCAGATATCATTGCTCTTTCTCTTTGAGTATAAACATAAAGGACCTCTTTTTCTAAATCCCATTTCGGTAGGGTAAAGCGGGGGATATAAGCAGGGTCATGGATCATCCTCTTGCTCCCTATCTGGTTCTAACCCGAGGT
>DOTB01000024.1 GCA_003513845.1 Candidatus Atribacteria bacterium
ATTCCCTTCTTCTTAATTTTTAATTAACTAAATCTGAATCATCTCTCCACTATAATAAATATTTAGATTATTATAACCATAACTTCGTCTAATCTGCAAATATTTCTACCTTCCTTTATTTTTCTTTTTAGTTATCACTCGCCTATTTTTTCGCCTTTCAGTTGATAGGGGTAAGCCTCAGTTATTTTAACATCTATCCAGGTGCCAATGTCCTTATTGCTACCTTTGGGAACAGCAATATTGCCATCTATTTCAGGAGCCTCAGCATAAGAGCGACCTAATAAAATATTTTCCTCTTTTTCAGAAGCTTCGTCAATTAAAACTTTCATCTGCTTACCTATCTTCTTCTTTTGATGAGCTAAAGCAATCTTTTGCTGGATCTCCATTAATTTCTTCCATCTTTTTTTCTTTATTTTTTCCGACACCTGCTCGGGGAATTTATAAGCAAGACACCCTGGTTCATTATAAAAAGGGAAAACACCCACCCTTTCAAATTGATATTCCTGAACAAAATCACCTAATTCTTGGAAATCATCTTCTGTCTCACCTGGAAAACCTACCATAAAAGTAGTCCTTAAAGTTAAATTTGGAATTTTTGTTCTCAATTTTTTGATAAGCAACCTAATATCATTTTGATTAATCTTGCGATTCATTTTAACTAATAGAGAATCACTGATATGCTGAAGAGGAAGATCTAAATAAGGACAAAACATAGGATTTTCTGCTAAACAATCTATCAACTCATCATCATAATGGGCTGGATGAGTATACAAAATTCTTATTTTATTCTCTCCAGGCCAGTTTAAACGAGCTAATGTTTGTAGTAATTTAGCTAAGGAAGGTTTTCCATAAAGGTCTATCCCATAATTAGTGGTATCTTCAGCTATTAAAATAATTTCTTTTAAAGGATAAGTGTCTACTAAATATTGTGCTTCCTTAAAAACTGAAGAAATACTTCTACTGCGATAAGGTCCTTTAATAGAAGGTATTAGACAATAAGTACAATTATTATTACAACCTTCTGCAATTTTAAGATAGGCATAGTGCCGGGGAGTCATAAGAAAGCGGGGAGCTTTTTCATTAGCAAGAAAAGTAGGCTGATAATTAACTTGAAATATATTTTCTCCCGTCTTAACCTTCTGAATAATTTTCCTAATGCTGGCTATCTCGTCTATTCCAATAAAGGCATCTACTTCCGGCAACGACTGTGCGAGTTCTTCCAGCTTATATCTTTGAGAAAGACAGCCGGCTACAATAATAGATTTTATTTTGCCTTCTTGCTTTAATAGACCAGCCTGTAAAATAGCATTTAGAGATTCTTCTACCGCCGGTTGGATAAAACTACAAGTATTGATAAGGGCAATATCGCAATTTTCCAGGTCATTAGTTAAGGAATAATTTCCTTCCCATAGAAAGCCACATATTACTTCACTATCTACTAAGTTTTTAGGACAACCCAGTGATTGGATAAAAATACGCATAATTCTGCCTATGTATGGTATATTTTAGAATCGGTACAGGGCAATAATGTTTTCTCCATCAGGCATATGTTCATCATCCAGTACGTATACCTGTCCACCATTAGAAATAGTCTTTATAGCCGCAAAATTATAAAGGTCATACTGTCCATTCCCTTCTTCAGCCAGATAAACATGGTTTTCTTCTGGATCAAAATTCCCAAATTGAGTAACATTATTCTTTATCAACAATTGTTCCACCCGGCTAAAATAAGAAGCAGAGACAATATCTTCTAATTGAGTGGAGGTTTTGCCAGTACCTTTCCAATTATGATAGGTTTCGATAATATCATCTAATTTCCGATTGAAATATTTGGCTACAATTTCCCAGGCATTCTTGAGTATAACATCAGGTGTAACTTCATCAGGATTCCCCTCGATGTTTTCCACCAATAAATACGGGTAGGAATTTATTTCACGATAAATTGGGAAAAGCTCTTTTACAGACATAATTAATAATGGTGACTTACTTTTTTTATCTAAATATTTATTCAAACCCTGATCTATCTGGCGGAAATATTGTAATAACTCATTCTTCTTCTCAGTATCACTTTCTCCCATTCCATGGAAAATAGCACCGGAAGCGTCTGACCCAGAGGTATGGAAGGAAAGAACTTTTTCACTTTCCTTAAATTTTGATACTTCTTTCAAACTTTTAGGAATATCTTCTATCTCAATTTTTTCAATACTACCTTTGGTACAACGAAATAAACTGTTTTGATTTTTACTCAAAGTAAGTACATAATAATATTCATTAAACATGACCTCAGGTATCAAAGGAATTATATAAAAATACTGGCTTACAATCGCTTTTTCTGGTAATGGACTCGTTACCCGAAAATAGGAGAATTGTTTAGGGCTGATAAAAACTGCTAACCCTTCTTTTTGATTTTTCCAAAAAACTAAATCACCTATTAAACTGGTAGCTGGTTTTAATAATTCTTCTGTATCACGACTATCCATATTGCGACTTTCCAGTAACTCTTTTTTCACAAAATTAAGCAGACTTTTGAATTGGATGGACATCTTTTTTGCTTCACTACTGGCTGTAGCTCTGGTAGGCATATAGATGGAAATACAAGGTTCCTCCTTTTCTTCGATTAGTCTTTCCATTACTTGTTTAGTAACCTTTTGCATAGAATATCACTCCCTTATTTTTTATATATTTTTTGTGTTGAGAATAATAAACTCTACTATTTATATTGTATATTTTATGGTCGAATAATGCAATCATCCTTTTTTCCATAATATAAGACAGCATTCAAAATTCTGTGATATCTATTGAAAGAGATAAATTTTTAGTTTTTTATTCCCCTCTAAGATAGAAAGAAAGTTTTCAGTAGTCAGCGAGCAGTTTTTAGATCAAAGAGGTGGGCATATTGGTATGAGATTGCCACACTTGCCTCTTAACTATCGTTAAAAGGCAAGTTCGCAATGACAGCATCGTATCTAGTATTAAGTACAAGATATTCAGGGGAAGTTTCCCCTGAAACCCCTCAAAGATAATACAATTCAAAAAAATTCTATCTTGTTTTGCCAACAAGATATTCAAGGGGAATTCTTCCCCTTGAGATCCCCTGAATGAAAAGCAAAATATATTGTTACTTATTTAATAAATAATATATACAAACGATTAATAACCGAATGCTAATTGGTAAACATTATATATTTACGATATACGTTATACGTAATACGATATACTCTTTTGTCATTGCGAGCGACCGAAGGGAGCGAAGCAATCTCATCCACTTCTACCCGCAAGCTTTTCAAGAAATGAATTTATCTATATCTGTAAAAATATTGCCTAAACCGCTGCTTCATTTCCGTATCGATTGCCTTGACATGCTTCTCTACTACTTCCGGAGGGCTTAAGTTTACCAGCAGATAAATGCAGATGATAAATATGATAATATCTTCAATCCATCCCAGAAAAGGTACTAAAAAAGCCGGTAATAAATCAAAGGGAGATAAAACATAAACTACTGCAGCATAAAATATTATTTTTAGGTATAAGGGTACCTGCTTATCCCTTGCCAGGCGAAAGGCTAATTTAAAGAAATTAGGGATGTGCATTAATATTCGCAGCCAGTAATATTTTCTTTTTAACTTCTTATATTCTTCATTATAATTATTGGTCATATCAATACATCTCTTTTAAGTTAATCCTTCCTACTTCTCATTTTACCTCAAACTAAAATCAAGTCAAATTATATCAAAATAGGATTAGTAGAACAGAGTAGAACAGAGAACCGTCCCTTGTTCTAACTGTTTTTAATATTTATTTTATTAATAGCTTTTTCTATCTCTTTTCTTGTTAGATGTTCCCATGTTTCCTTGTAATAAGCTTCTTTTAATGGTTCTAAGGCTTTTTTATTTTCTAATTCACCAAGGGCAATTGCTACATATCTTCTAACATCCCAGTGTTTATCTTTTAATGCATCAATTAACGGTTTAAGCATTTTCTCGCTTTTAAAATTTTTTAAGGCAATTGCTGCCTCTCTTCTTACTATCCAGCTATCATCTCTTAAGCAATCAAGTAGAAAGTTTAAAGTAGGCTTCTTGGTAAAATTTTCATAATCTGTTTCTGATAACCTATTGTCTTCATCGATTACATTAATAAGTGGGGTATAAAAAAAATTACGAAGGCTTGGGAAATCAGGATTATTGATTTGGGTAATTTTTTTAATTGATGAAAAATCATAAGTAAAGACAACTTTTGAAGGGACCTTTTTTAATAGTAAACTTATTATTGACATGGGTGGAAGAGCTCCTATTGTGTCGTGCACGGCTCCACAAGATCTGCAATAAATAATATTATGTTTCAAACCTTTTTTGTCTATATACCAAGGGGCATGAAAAAAATCAGCCGACCGCTTAATATCTGCATTACCAACCTTCCCACAATTTCTACATTTAAACTTTAAATCCATTTATTATTACCCCCTAAATTTAATACTATGAAACTATTCACTTTTTATTTTACTTGGTCTCAAGCTTTTAACGCAACAATTTTGGTAAATGCCTCGTAAGGTGTTTCCCAGTTTAGCACCCGTCTGGGACGACCGTCATTAGAACAGGGGACGGTTCTCTGTTTCATTTGATATGAAACAGAGAACCGTCCCCTGTTCTAACTCAGTTCACAGATAACTAACTCATACCAAGATGGATTAAAAGCGCTTGCTTAACTTTTTCAAGAGTCTCAGGAGATAAACTTCCCAAAACACTTAAAAGTCTTTTTTTGTCAATTGTTCTTATTTGATTACACTTAACCTTAGAGTCATTTTTTAAGTTAGCTTCTTTTTTAGTTAGTAAAACCTCAAAAGGGTATACTTTTGAAGTATTAGAGGTGATTGGAATAACAGTTATTGTTTCCGCATACAAATTATTTCTATCATTGGAAATAACTAAAGCAGGCCTTTTTTTTCCAATTTCATGACCCTTTACTGGTTCTAAGGATACAATCCATATTTCTCCCCTCTTTGGATAATTCATATTATTCCCAATCCTCTAAAGTAATATCTTCCCATTCACTATTTACTTCTCTATCTTCTTTACAACTTGCTTTATAACCTTCAATAAGAAGTTTGTCTAATTTCTCTTTATTTATCCTATCTATCTTTTCCTTTATGGCAGCTGAAATGAAAGCACTTTTATTGGTAACATCTTTTATCTCTTCAATAATTTCTTCTGGTATAGTAATATTTAATCTCTTCAAGTATATCACCTCCTGTATTCATTATACATTAAATAATACACAAGTCAAATAAGATTTATAGAAATATTAATTAGAGTTCCTTAAAAAAATAATCCTGAATAGACTATTGATTCTCTTTTTAGTCTTCAGTCTATTCAGGATTATTTTAATCAATTTTCTGGCTCAGAAAGAACCGTCCCCTGCGACAATTCGCCATTTTAATAACGAGTTATAGTGATTATATTGCTTAATCTTGAACCACATTTTGCTGAAACATTAGCATTGTTGTTATTCGCGGGTAAAGTTAGTATGGTTTGTGCTATCCCACTTGCATTTGTCGGACAGTATACAGGATTCAAGCTTCCTTGGTCTGTAAAGAAAATCACTATGACACCATTAATAGGTTTCCCATCAGTTTCTGTTACTACTGCAGTTATCGTTGTAGTGCCACCTGTTGTTGGTACAGATTGTGGGTTTGCATAGATAGTTACAATTACATCTATACAGGTAATTTCAACATATCCACTTTTTGAACCAATAAAAGCAGTAACCTTTGCTTTCTCACCTGCTTGCATATTATTATCCAAAATTAGGGAAACAGTGGCAATTCCATTATTTGTATTAGCAGAACTGGCAGAAAGGGTACCACTATTAGTAATAAAGTAAACGGCTGTTCCATCTGCAACTGTATCACCATCCGTATTTGTTACTGTCGCCGTTATCTCTGATCTACCACCTGGTACATTTGATTGAGGATTAGCATTGACTATAATGGTAGCAATCCCCGGAATTTCTTCAGGGTTAACTGTAATAACTACAGTTGCATAAGCCACCTTTCCATTTGAATCAGTAACTGAAAGAATAACAATATATGTACCAGGATCTTCATAAGTATGTGTAGTTGCAATACCGGTTCCAGATAAGCCATCACCAAAGTCCCAACTGTAGCTGGCGATTGAACATCCGCAATCAGATTCACTGCTAACAGAAGAACCAGAACCATCAAAAGCAACTGTAAATGGAGCGTTGCCAGTTGTGGATGGAGATACTTGGATACTTGCAATTGGAGCACCAACAGCTGAATCTCCTACGCTTATAACAACTGTTGCATAACCTTTATTTCCCCAGTAATCAGTAACAGTCAATTTCACAATATATACCCCAGAAACGTAGGTATGCGCAGCAGGCATGACACCAGAGCCAGTTGTGCCATCTCCAAAATCCCAGCTATAACTGGCAATTCCTCTATCATCAGTAGAACCAGTAGCATCAAATTGAACTGTAAAGGGTGCATTACCAGCAGTACCTGGAGTAACATTTATTACAGCACTTGGGGGCTCAAAATCAATACCTGGCTGAACAGCTGGCAAATCGAAGGTTACTGATTTAGTAATATCATGACCGGCCCCATCGGTACCGATTAGACTAATAGTACAGGTAATTTCAGTAATCATCGGATTCTTTTTTACATGATCTAAAACTTCCTGATAATACAAAGGCAAATTTTCAATTTCAGTAATAGGACCTGCTGAACCAGGGTTATTGGAAGGTGCCACATAGAAGGCCATGCCGACTGTCTTAGATAAATCAGAGATTAGAACACCATTATTATAATATTTATAACTGAATTTTTCCCCGATAAATTCGACCTGGTTAATAGAATAAATCTCTAAATCAATAGTTCCTTCCCCTTCAGTAAAATCGATTTCAGTGAAGTTCACTCTTATTGCTGCTTTGGGGTCGAAGACATTTAAAATTCCTTCACTAAACCAACCACAGCCAGTTAGAGTAAGACCAAATAATATTAAAACTGATAAAAACAGAACTATGTTCTTTTTTTCTTTCTTTTTTTCTTTAAATATATTTTGTAGCAATCCCTTCCCCTCCCCTTTTTTAATTTAATCTACGATTAAATTGGTATAACGTATATCGTATGCCGTATATAGTTTAAGACAACATCCAAATTTGATCTTTTTGCAGTCCTTGTCCCTAATGTTAAATTAAACAACAATTCTATTTATTTAGCTTACCGCAATCTATACCACCAGTATTAAAACGGTATACGTTATACGTAATACGATATACTTTTTAATATTGTTAATATTCGATTTTGTGAGCTGTAATCAGAATTATTATTTCGGTTCTATTCTTGGTCCGATTGGTAAATTTAAATAGCTCACCAATAACTGGTATCTCGCTTAAAATCGGTAATCGTCTAATTGTTTCAATTTCCTCAGAGGTAATCAAACCACCAATGACATTAGTTACGCCCAGAGGTGAGCGAATGATAGCTTTTTCCTGACG
>DOTB01000060.1 GCA_003513845.1 Candidatus Atribacteria bacterium
AGACGGCTGAACCCTCCCGGAGAAATTCGGGGTTGGAGACGATGTCGAAGGGATGTTTCACCCCCACCTTAATCCTCCCCCCTCGAAGGGGGAGGAGATCTTGCGGATGCTCTCCCGTCAAGGGAGAGGGAGAAGAAAGATGGATTCCCGCTCCCCGATCAGGGTCGAGAACAGGTTTCGCGGGAATGACAGATTCGGGTTGATTTTTATTGATTATTTGTTTGATTTTGCGGGTGGTGCCTACGGGGACGGTGCTTTTAATTACTATAACTTTATATTCATTTAGGGAGGAGGCAATCTGTAGGGCTACCTCTTCGATTTCTTTAAGATTGGCTGAGCCATCGTGGTTGGGAGGAGTGCCTACGGCAATAAAGATTACTTTGGATTGTTGGACTGCTTTTCCTAAATTAGTAGTAAAGGTAAGGCGGCCAGCTGATACGTTCTTTTGGATTAAAGCTTCTAAATTCGGTTCATAGATAGGAACTCCGCCAGAGTTTAACATATTTATTTTTTGTTCATCCTGGTCAACACAAGTTACGGATAGTCCAAAGTCAGCGAGGCAGGTGCCGGTGACCAGACCTACGTAGCCGGAGCCGATGATTGTTATTTTCATTGTAACTCCTTTCTTGGCGCATGTTTAGTTTTTAGAGATAAAAAATTATGTTCAGAATATGAACTTGAACATATTTTACTATAAAATGATTATCTCCCAAAAACTAACTATTTAATAAAATATATTTTTTACTTAAGCAGCAAATTTAACTTGATAGGTCCTTTGAAAACTAAATAACGAAAATAAATGGTTAAATAAAAGAACAGGAAGACCTTCTTTGGGCCTATTCATTAACCCTTTTATCAATCTCTTACAGTTTATAGCCGAGATCTTAAACCCGAAGTACACCTTTACCCGCACTACTCCCCTTACCGGCAGATGATCTATCCCATACCGCCTGCGAAGTACTGAGGGGATACCTTCAATCCCCGCTCTTTTTCGGGCTAATTCCTGATACTGGGAGGTTCCCATCTTGGCGATCAGCTGATAGCGGTGCAAGCTCTTCTCTGATACTTTAAAGAGATAACTTCTCTTCTGTTCTACTACCGCACAATCTTTGCGGAAGGGACAATGGTTACCGTGTTTCTGTGCAAAGTGGGCTCTATAGGAACCTTCTTTAAACTTACTATTTATGGGCTTATGACCAAAAGGACATTTCCTTATCCAATGTTCTTTTTCGTCTATTTCAAATTGAGCAGCATTACTATCCTTACCTCCTCCTACCAGGTTAGTAGGAACCATCTTGATACCTTTGGCCTTGGCTTTTTGGTCTATCTCTTCGGAGTAATAGGCTCCATCTACTAAAGCAGTTATCTCTTCCTTTTCTAGCGGTAGTTTTTCGATAGCCTCTTCAGCGAACTTCTGATCACTATAGGTGTTCTCTCTAAGGTCGTACTGGGTGATCATCCTATGCTTATCATCGAACTTCTCTACTAGGTTAGCAGTATAACCGACATGTTTCTTCTTCCCCTTTTTGCGGTAGGTAGCCTCCGGGTCAGTAGGATTTTGTAAGGAGTCAGGGGCTATCTTAAGAGAAGGTTTTATCCTACCTTTTCGAGTTTGTTCTGTTAACATTCGGGCAAGGAGTTCAAACTCTTCGGTTTTACTTACCTCTTTATTCTTTCTATAAAGATGATAGAGTTTTAAGCCATCTTTTAGTACTTTTTTGATTTTACTATTTAGGTCTTTATCTCTTACCCGGTAGATGGTATCATTATAATGGCTTTCCTCTAAATAGGGTTTAAAGTATTCCGGTAAAGTAGTATTTTTATCTATGACCCTTATGAGTCGGGCAACGGTAGAGTAGATAATCTCTAAGCGAGATAATTTCCGACAGGAAGAACTTATCATCAAGGAATCCATCCTGATGGTATGGCCATCTATCTTAAGTAGTTTAGAGAAAGATTTGGCCTCTTCCTCTATCTCTTCCTGAATAAGGTCAACTCCGTGTTCCTGGTTGTATTGATATACTGCTACCCGAAAGTTGGTCAGGCTGTTCTTGGATACCGGTTGTTCTTGGAAGCTGGTGGTATGTAAGGCGTACTGGTATCGAATATCGAAGAGGAGGGAATAAAGGGCCTCTTCATCTGATTGACCAAATACTTCCCTTAAGATTAAAAGTCCGAAATAGACATTTACCGGATTATTAGGCCGGGAGACCGGATTAACACTATACAATACGCTAAATCGTTCTTCTTTGATGAGGGGGAAGATCTCTTTACTGAAGGTCTCTGCCCAGGAATCTTTAAGATATTTTCTCTCTCTTTCGGTAAGGGATAAGAGGGAATCGTTGATGGCCATTTGTTGAGCGTTATTAAGCTGGAAGGACATGGGAACTCTCCTTTATTTATTGGTATTTTCATAATTCATTATATCATGAAATACTAATAAAATAAAGGATTTTAGCCATTTTTGCTATTTATTTTTTCAAGGTGCTATGAGTAAAATTTTAGTCTTACAGGTTATTATTTACTGTTATTGGTCCTATTTTTGAAATAGGGGTTTTTAGATACTTTTTGGGTTGTAATCATAAAATGGAATGTGATGTCAAATTTAATTTGCATGAGGGGAGAGGAGCGTTTTTTGTCGACGATTTTGTTTATTATAATTCATAGATTTAACCTTCTAACTATAATACTACCATAAACCTTTCCTAATATATGGGAAGTAAGTTGAATTAGGTAAAGAAGATCCACCTCTCCGTGAGAGTTTAGTGGATTCATTAATTTTATAAAATGCTTCAGAAGTTTCTTATAAACGAAAAAATCTATACTAGGGGTTTTAAGATGAAACTTAGCCAATTTAGAGCTTGCTATTCCATACTGAAAATACTTCTTTGCCAGTTTTATATATGAATCTGGAAAACTGTGATAAACAATTATGGATGGGTCATACAATAGATTTCCTGGGAATTTATCAATTATCCTCCAGAATAGATCTATATCTTCGCCGTTGTTCTTAAAAAATTCATTAAATCCTCTTACCTCTATAAGTACCTCTTTACGATAAGCACAATTAGCAGTTATAAAAGAACCGGGTAAAAACTTTTCGGATGGTTTAAAGGCTTGTTCCGGAAATTTCATAATCTCATTAAGGAATATATTCGCACTAAAGGTCTCTATATTATTTTTGGGTTCAAATGGCAACATTTTACCACCCATACCTACCAATTCAGGGTTATTCTTAAAACGGTTAAATATATTTTCGAGCCAATATTTGTCAGGAACACAATCAGAATCGGTAAAAGCGATTATATCTCCTCTTGAAAATCTTATTCCTATATTTCGGGCATCAGCTGCAGATATTTTAGGATTTGGGAGAACTTCTACCGGATATTCCCTTGCTTTTTCAACAGTATAATCTTTCGATTCCCCATCTACAACAATTACTTGACGTGGGAAGTAAGTGCCTGTTTCGTATAATGCATACAAAACTCTAGAGATGTATTTTTCGCTATTATAGGTAGGAATTATCACAGTAATATCAATTTCGCGTGAAATTATTTTCACCTCACAAACACAGTAATAGAATAAACAAGCAAAATAAAGATATAACAAAACTCCACATCTTTATAACCCCCCAATGCCAGCGACCCACAAGTTGGTTTTCTATATAGATATATCTGCGAGGCAAAACCTTCAAGTCACCTTTCCTAGTGCAATCAATAATGGTTCCGAGTTCAAATAGGAGATCAAATAATAAGGAAACATAAATATAACCAATATCTTTCCAATTACTTCCAATTAAGCGGCATTTTAAAGCAAGTATAGATTGAGCAAGTATTACTACAAATAGCCATATAAAAGGAATAGTAAATAATAAAATACTGTTAGTTAAAGCTTTGTAGGTGAATAATATTAGTAAAATTATGAATAATAAAGAATTTTTAGGGACATCAAGAAAAGTATTCTCGGGATGTTTTTTCATAAGATAATATTCACCTCTTCCAAATCTGAAGGTTCTCTCAATGAATTGTGACAGTTTAGCCCAGGTTTCACGAGTGTGAGATACTTTGGCGTTAGCATTACAGCAAATTTTATACCCCAAAGCTGTGATACGATAACCCATATCTACATCTTCTCCAGACTCCTTAGGGGGTAACATTGATGCGAATCCATTGACCTTTTTTAGAATATCTCTTCTGAAAGAGATATTTGTGCAAGGTCCCCAAGGAACATAATCCTTCCACTTTGCCCATTGAAATGGTTGTAAAAAAGGCATTTTTTGTATGACTTTCCACAGCCATCTTTTCTTGCCTACAAACTCAGTAAGACCAAGACATCCACCGATTTCCCCATTGTTATAACATTTTAGATGCTCATTAAATATATTACAATTCACTTCACAATCCGAATCAACAAAAATAATAATAGAAAATTTAGCAATCCTTATTCCATAATTCCTTGCTTCGGATACACCTTTTGGCCAATAATGGTAGCCTGCCTGAAACTTCTTACAAAGTGCTTCAATTTCTAATCGAATCTTCTTATCACTGCTATCTACTACAATAAGTTCTACTAAATCAGAGGTACACTTTTTAGCTTTTATGATACTTTTCAAAAGTTTTCCCAAGTAATTGACTCTTCCTCTTACTGGAATGATAACTGATATACCCATCATACCCCACCTATTTCAAAAATAGTATAAATAAAAATATTATGAAAGTAAGGACATAGCTCCAACTTTGTATTACCTTGTGTTTCCACTCAAAAATAAGTTGTCCTTGACCGTATAAAATTTTCTTGTAAAGCATTGAAAGACTGCCATTCATCAAAGACTCAAATACCGCTCCTAACTCAAATATAAAAATTAACCAAAAGGAAAGATAATCGAATAAAAAATTAGTAATTTTTTTGGATTTATAACTTTCCAAAAAGGTGTTTATAATTGGAACACATAATAGCCAACTTATCAAAAGTTCGGACATCTCCTCACCAATATTAATTGGTTTTAAAATTATGGATAAAGCAAAGAGCAAAAGCAAGATAGTAGTAAACTTTGGAAATTCAATGCTCGATAAATGGGGATGTCTTTTAAGTATATGAAAATCTGTTCTTCCCCACCTAAATATTTTTCTACAAAAACCCCAAAAATTGCTCCAGGCTTTACGGCTATGATTAACTACTGCATCAGGATTGCACTTAATCTTGTAACCTAAATTATTAATTCTAAGCCCAATATCTACATCTTCTCCACTAAAGTCAAATGGAAATTCTGTTCTGAATCCTCCTACTTTCTCTATTACATCCTTTCTGAAAGATATATTTGTACAAGGTCCCCAAAGAGCATAATCCATTTTCTTAGCAAAAGAGAAAGCAATATGAAAAGAGGTCTTTTCAATTGCTTTCCAAACCCAATTCTCTTTCCCTGTGAAATTAGTTAAACCAAGTACGCCTCCGATATTTTCTTCAGTATAGGATACAATATGTCCTCGGAATATACCAGGAACGACTTCACAATCAGAATCAATAAATAAAACAATAGGAAATTTAGCAAGTTTCACGCCATAGTTTCTTGCTTCAGATATACTCCCTCTAAGTAATTGAAATTTATATCCGTATTTTTTACACATCTCAGCTATTAGTCTGCTGTCTTTAGATTTACTATTATCAATTACTATAACTTCTGCTGGCTCATTAAAGGTTTTTAGCTCGTTATATAAAGAGATAAAAAGATGTTGCACGTATATAAGCCGATTTCGAGTTAGGACAACGACTGATACTCCCTCCAAACTTTTCTTTCCTCCTTCCATCTCAAATCACCATAAAAATTAGTAGAATAAAAAGGGTACTAAAGGTAATACTCCATACCTCCCTAACCTTTTCATTCCACAAAATTATAACCTGTCTTGGATCATCTAAAGGTGCTTTTAAAAAAGCTAATAGATTTTTGTTTTTAATTGATTCCAGTATCGTTCCAAAATCAAAAAGGAAATGGAGAAATTGAGATAGTATCTCAAAAAAGATGTTTTTAAGAGAATCTCTTGGAGAAATGATTTTAAAAAGAGTATTTAGAAATAGGAATAACAGGAGCCAAATGAAAGGTAATGATAAGCCAAACAGTAGGTTATTCGTAATTGCTTTGACAAAACCCAAAATTAACAAAAAAGAAAATACTGTTACAGGTTTAGGAAATGTGGGAGATATTTTATCTTTATGCTTTTTGTAAAATACATAGTAATCCATTCTTCCCCATCTAAATATACGTTTTATTACTGCTAAAAAATTATTCCATGTATCACGGGTGTGAAAAACAATTGCATCAGGGTTCATTTTTATTTTATATCCCGCTTTATTAATTCTTATGCCAAGATCTGTGTCATCTCCACCAAGTCTAAAAGGAAAATTTGTGTCAAATCCTCCTACTTTCTCTAGAATTCTTTTTCTAAAAGAGAGATTTGTGCAAGTTCCCCAAGGTGCAGAATCAACATAATTACAAAGTGTATTTGCAAAGGAGAAGACGTCAAGAAATTTTGTCCTCTTCACAATTTTCCATGTGGTGGTTTCTTTACCAACAAATTCTGTTACACCTAAAATACCTCCAGCGTCTGGGTTATTATACATTTTCAGATGTTCTTCAAAGATATCTTGGGACACTTCACAATCTGAATCTACAAACAAAATAATTTCCCCTCTTGCTTCTTTAATGCCAAGATTTCTTTTCTCTCTAACATTAAGGGAACCTCTAACATATTTAGCTCCATATTGCTCACAGAGAAGTTCTATCTCCTTACTATCTTCCTGTTTGCTACTGTCTATGATTATAATTTCCACCTGGCATTTAGATTTATTTAATGCCTTCTTCAAAGAAATAAAGAGGGTTCTAAGTAATTGAATTCTCCCCTGTGTAGGGATTATTACTGAAATACTGTATTGAATTTTATAGTTATTAATTTTTCTCATGAGGTACCCTCTTCCCTCTTCTTAGAAACCGTAATTTTCTCCACTGCCCTAATTCTTTCATTTAAGCGTGTTGTGCCCTGTCGAAATCCCCAAGTATGTTTCTTGGCTTCATCTAATCTTTTTTCTATATCCGCACAATTGGAAAGAGTAAAATAGTCTTTTTTACAGACATTTTTCTCGAAGCTTTTCTTAATATCTTTTAAAAACTCAATTATATTCTTAATTTCTGATTTACTTTCTGCAATCGTTGCTTCTATTTCTCTTTCTTCTTTCTCGCTTTTTACTTTTTTCTCAAAATTTTTATAACGTTTTATGAGTACTCTCCTTTCCATTATAAACTTACTCGCCTCACTACGAACAGCCCATAGGTTTAGTTCAACCCTTTCATTTTTTTCCTTTTGAACGTTTCTTTGACTTCTGTCTTTTTTCTTCAAACTTAAATAATTCTTCAGAATCAACTCGTCTTTTACTTCTGTCGGAGTGAATTTAAATCCTTCATCGGGGGTTATCATTAGGTTTCGCAAATTAAGGATAAAGCCTAATAGAACCAAAGATAGAGTATCCCATTTCGCAAATATACAAAGGTATGGAGACCAAAGTTCACAAATTAGGAATAAAAAAACAAAGACTAAACGAGCATGAAAGAATGTTAAAGGAACCACTTCTAATACAAGATATACAATCCGACGTTCTGGGAATTTTGAATTATGTTGTAGCCAATAAAGCCAGAAAAGAAAAAGGAATGCTGAAATACACACGAACCATTTTGTACATATCGGTAAAGAAAAATTTGGCAATATTGTCATTGAGATTATTAATGGGTTACTTAAAACAAACAAAGGAAAGCTAATAAAAAAGAAAAATCTCTTCACTAATACATGTGGTTTAATGTATTTTTCACTCCTTATGAAAAGACCAGATGATAATGACTTTATTGTTGGAACCAACAATGCGAATCCCATAAAAGTAGCACTAATTTGTGCTATTGTTGAAAAGAAAGTGAAATCGAATTCATTCATAATATCTTTTATCACCTAGCTATAGAGAATTCTTATCAGTTTTAGTTTTACCAATTATATCAGCCCATTCATATAATGTTTGTTCAGTATGGCAATATAGCAAACATCCCCTGCATTTACCTTTTTTCATTTTTATTCTTTGTTCTTTAAATTTACGAGAAAACCAAACATCTTCCAAATTTTCTTTACGGAGATCTGCTATTGGTGGAAACTGAAAGCAAGGCCGTAATTGTAAGTCTGCATCAATACTAACTCCTGTGTAACCTGCACTGCACCTGAATTTTTCCGACATTTTATTGTAAATTAAAAAATCTGGTATCCATCTAAGAAATGTTAATGAGTTAGTAATGGGGACTCCTTGTTTCTTTATTTCTATTAGTTTCTCTATTTCTTCACAAAGAGCTGGATACATTTTTGGATTTGGAATTAAATCATCATTTGCTCTTCCGGGAATTCTCTCATACGATTGAAAGTTTATAAGAATTTTGCCTTTACTAATATCCATAATTTTTTCTGCTAAGGGCACTAATTTTCCAATATTATATCGGCTAATTACACAACTTACAGCAACATCGATTTGTGAATTTTCTTCTTTAGCATAAATCAGTGATTCTAAGGCCTGTTCTGCAATTTTGAAAGACACTCCTCTCAACTTTTGATAAACTTCGGGATCAACGGTATCCAAAGATAACGTTACACAATCTAAGCCTGCTTTTACCAATTTAGTTATTCTGTCCTTTGATAACGAGATCCCATTTGTTACAATCTGGGCTCTCATGTTATAGTTTTTAACCATAGAGATAAGTTCTTCTAAATCTTCACGAAGTAGGGGTTCTCCACCGGATAGACTTACTACTTTTACTCCAAGATTGCTAAGGGAGGAAAAAATCCTCTTCAATTCTTCTATAGTAGGATCCGTGATAAAATCCTGCCATTTCCAACTATCACAATAATAACATCTTGAATTACACCTTTGGGTTACGGCGATTGATGCAGTTAAAGGTGGTGCAATTGGAAAATTTATGAAATTTGAAATGTTAACTAATATTTTATATGATAAATGCTTTCTCAAAATTTTCCTGACAAAAGTCAAATAATGAGAATTAAGCATCAAATACCCTCTATTTTTTTTGATATTTGTTGAAACTTTCCAGATAGTTTACTAAATAGTGAAGATATTTCCTTTAAGCTTCCTTCATCTATTTGCTTTATCAATTCTTCTAAGAAAAATAGATACACATCTTTTATGGATTCAGCAATTATTTTAACTTTTTTCTTCTTCCCTTTTTCTTCCAAAAGATTCTTAGAATTACCGATAGAAAATAATATTTTATAGAATTTTAAAACAACTTCAGCACTTAGCCCTGATCTTCCATAATCACCTATAATTCTTTGAAATAACTCAACCTTTGGATCATTGGTATAGAAACCCAAGTAGAAGCCTTTTTTTAGAAGTCTATTTTCTTTACAAAGAATGTTCTCTAACTCAGTTCCTTTTAATACCTTAAGTGTATATAATTCTATAGGAATGGCTTCTCTTACCTCTTTTAGGAATTTGATATTTTCTCTTAATTCCTCCCAGGTAGTATTAGGGTCACTCAATATGAATCCTGCATTAATTTCAATTCCTAACTCGGTTAAGATTCGTATCGAGTTCCTAACTTGGTTAAGGCCAATGCCTTTCCTAAAATAGTTTAAACTTTTTTCAATCCCTGACTCAATCCCAAGGAACGCTAAATACAATCCTGCCTCCTTTAAAATACGAAAAGTTTTTTTCTCAACTGCATCAGGTCGGCATTGGATGGCAAATCTTATTTTGAGTTTTCTTCTTATGATTTCTGTTGCTATCTTATGTACTCGGGTACGAGACTCTTTTGTTATATCAAGGAATGCATCATCAACAAATAAAAATGATTTTACTCCCCAATTGGAGTTCAGGAATTCTATCTCATTCACTATATTAGCAGGGCTCCGTGCTCTCCATCCTGGACCCGGACATAGTCGATAAAAATTACTAATCTGACAAAAAGTGCAAGAATGCCTACATCCTCTACTCGAATAAATAGCTACAGGATAGTCTTCTCTAATCACTCGCTCGATTGTATCCCTATTCGGAAAAGGAAGTTCATCTAAATCTTTAATAAGAGGTCTTGGTTGGTTTAAAATTATGTTTCCATTCCTTCTGTAAGCAATGCCTTTCACTTCTTTTATATCTCCCCCATTATGAAGTGCTGTGACTAATTCTAAAAATGTAATTTCCCCTTCAGATAGAACAACAAAATCTACATCTTTAAAACTTCTAAGAATTTCTCTAAACCAAAATGTAGGAAAATAACCGCCAAGACAAATACATACACTTACTTTTGCCAGGGCAAGAAAACTCATAATCTCTATAACAACATAGAAAGCCTCAGGTGTAATTACAGAGAACCCTATTATAAGAGAAACCTTCGTCTTTAAAATTTCTTTCACGGCTTCTCTTATAGAAAGGTCCTTTAAAGGAGCATCAATAATTTTTACTCGAAAATTTTCCTTCTGAAGCACTGCTGTGAGATAACCCATCCCAAGATGTTCTGCTTTATACCTGCATCTAATTGGGGAAGGAGGATTAACTAATAAGACATCTATATTGCTCTCCTTGTCAGAATACTGAGTGTTCATGTAATGTCCTCCCAATATGTCCATTTATTAATTCTTTTCCATCTAATACTATTCTTCCCTCTATGGTTGATATAAATCTTGCATAGTAAGGCTTACTAAAAAAACTTAATTTTCGCGGTCTCAATTTTTCTTTCAAAATTTTTTCCATATTTAGATCTAAATTTAAATAAATTTTTCGATCCTGGTAGATTAATTTAAAGGAAGAGGGAATTTTGGGTTTTTGTCCTTCATATTGAGTCGGAATAACCAGGCTTACTTTACTTATTTTTGAATTTGTGTATACCAATTTTTCTCTTTCGCCAATAGCTAAAGAAATGATTCGAGTTTTATTTTTAAAAACAATTTCTGCAAAAATAAGGGTTAATTCCTCTAAATGCATCCTTCCCCAATGCCAATGTGATATATTATCCTTTAAAGAAATGGTTCCCCAGGTGTGGTCATTATAACCTAATCCTTTTAAATTAAATGTGCCTTTAGATGTTTTTAAAATGCCACTTACTTCAGCCCTTGGTAGGGGAGTAAGCCATGCTAAGTATCTATCTCCTCCTCTAGTAAAGATAACTCTTCCATTTCGACCCCAGCTAAATCCGCTCAGCATCTTCTTGAAATTTAAGGTTAATTTGCAATTATCTTTTTCAAGATGTAGAATACTATTAGATTGGGACCTTTCAATTTTATTTTTTCCAATTATTATCATATCCTCTAATAGCAATATTTCTTTATGACTAAAGTTCTTTTGAACTTCTATTTTCCCCCTATAGTTTATATTTAATGTGAAATCCGCAATTGCTTTAATAGTTTCTGGAAGAGAATGATAACCATTAATTGAAAGACTACCCGCAAGAGATGAATCATCATCAAATATGGCATCAAAATACCACCACTCAAAATAGAAGATATTGTCTATGTGATGCCATAATCTCTCTGTGATGTCTTTATTGGCATTTTTAGTTTGTCTTTCTTGCCCCTCGAATATAACTTTGGGTCTCTTAAGCAGTTTAATTTCACCTTCTATAATATTTTTGCTCCACATCAATTGAAAAACAGCTAAAATAAGAAATTTCGGGGAAAAAAATGAAATTATAATAGTGAGAGAAAGGGGTAAGTAAAAGAAATAAAAACTGCTTAAAAAAGATTCTTCCACTAAAACACTGTTCAATAACCATTCTTTTGTAGTTCTTAAACCCAATAAATAAGTAATTAATAGACAGACCCCTACAAAAAATCCCATTAAGGGTATTTTAATAATTGCATATATTAATATAATCGCCAAGAAAACTATCTCAAGGGGAATGACATACTTCAAGAGATAACGAGTCCCTTTCAAGATCCCTATGGAAGTTATAAAAGTCTTTACGTTTGCTTTTAAGTCATTTTTATAATCCTTTATTTGATGAACTATTATCCATCTTATCCCAATAATGAAAAAAAGCAGAAGAAAAAGAAGGGAATCCCAGCCAAAATAGTTATAAATAACAAAACAAAGAAGGGCTGGAAACACTCTTTGAGTTATAGAAGCAACTATTATACCCATCCAGTATCTTTCTTTAAATCTCACAGGGGGCAGAGAATAAAATGTGCTTATTAGGTACATAGCAATAAGTAAGATTAGGAAATCGGTATTGTGTAACCAGAAAGGTAGGGAAATTAGCACACCTAATAAAAATATCGAGAACAATACTAATTTTGCTACACGGGGAGATATTTGGGCAATTGCCTTAGGTTTACCAGCTTTTTTATCTACTTCTCTATCACTAAAATCATTAATCATATAGCCAAAAGAGGCATACAAGCAAACAAAGGCAACAAAATTTAAGAAGGATAGCAAGGATGTATAAGAAAAATCTTTATTGATTGCTATCAAATAATAGAATACAAGGAAAATCAGGGGCAATTTTGAGGTATTCCACTCCCTCCAGCGAGCTATGTTTTCACTTTGTTTAATAAATAGTTTCAATTTCTCAAAAAATGATTTGGTATCCATTTTTACGCACCTCCAGATACTTCCACAAGGCTTCTATTGCTATTGCGGTAGTCAATTCTCGTGAGCCATAGAATAATTCAGGTACACCAGCAAAAAATGCACTATTTGGCCAACCTCCATCTGCTTTCTGCGCCTTCAATAAATTATTAATTGCTCCATCTACTACGATTCCTTTATACCCACAATTTATTAAACTTACTGTCGCCATAGCATTTTCTAAGGTATTACCCCACTTACCCTTACCATTTTGTTTGTTCAAGAGATAATTTTTTATATTTCTCAAAATAGGTTTTAAACCAATAGCTCCACCATCCGCATATGCTCGGCTGAAACAATAGATAAAACTAAAAGGTGAATAGTAATATATACTTCCATCTTCAAAATCCTCTTTCTCTATTATGTTACAGAGATAATTTGTTACCTCAGAAATTGGCATCTTAATTAATGAAAAGAAAAAAAGGGTATTGGCATTTATAACCCAATCAATATCGTTTTCAAAATAACTGCTGGTTTTTGGTAAATAACAATCAAGTATCCATGTGTAAAAAATTCCCCTCTTATCTCGATAATTTAATAAATAGTCGGCGATAGTCTTGTATTCTAATTCTACACCATTTATAAACAAAGCTGATAATGCACAGCAAGTATCATCAAGGTCTAATGGTAAATGAGTTCCTTTTCCAAAAAAACGCCAAAATCCTTTTTCTTCTTCGTTTAGTAAAAATTTAGTCGCATTCTGGACTATCTCATTAATAGGAAAAACGTTCTTTAACTGACTCAGACTATGCAAAACAAATGTAGTTAAAAATACTGATTTAATATATGAAGCATTCTCCATACTAATTTTTTTAGCCCTTGTTGTTGGAAATTCTCCAGAATTCAGTTGTTTAGTTAATAAAAAAGAGATACCTTTTCTAATTGATTTTATAATTTTATTGTTCATACAGTATCCCTTCTTTTCTATTTATCTCGAATATCAATAATTCTCTTTGGTTTAACATCGCTCCTTGAAAATGAACCAAATGGCACAATTTCTATCCTTACCGGAATTTCTAACCAATTCATAATTTCTTGTTGTATTCTTTTTGTATTGATTTTATAACCGCTTGTTTTTTCTAAATAAACTTTAGCCATTGGTTGTTCTGTTGATCCTACTATCTTCAATGCCCATTCATCACTTATCTCTGAAAAAGAAAGAATGATTCCCTCTATATCCTTAGCAAAAATTTTTTTATTGTTTACAACCACGCTATCTATTGGTCTGCCTTTATATATGATTCGAGGAGAAGTACGTCCACACTTACACTTTTCCCAAGTCAAAGATATATAATCATCGCTCCAATATCTGAGTAAAGGAGCTGCTTTTCCCCACAAAGTTGTATACACTGCCACTCCAACTTCTCCTTCAGGAACGGACTTTTCGGTTTCTGGATCAACTACTTCAACAATTACATAGTCTGCTGCAAGATGTAAACCTTTTTTCTCTTCACATTCTCCTGCAATGGGACCAAATATTTCACTCAGACCATAAAAATCATAACATTCTACACCCCAATAATTCTCAATTCGATAACGCCTTGCATTACTTAAATAATCGCCTCCAAAATGAAAATGACAAAATCTGTTCTTTATTAATGACATTTTTTTCATGCTCATAAATTCGAATAAGCGTGTTCCTATAATAGGAAGGGTTGTTATAGAAGTAATTGGGAAAGCACTCATTGCTTTTAATATTTCATTTGGCGAACTTATTCCAAGAGGCACTACTCCAGCACCAGATGCAAGATATTGATTTATCATACAATACCACATTATAGGCATTCCAAAAGGTGCGAGTACTAAAGAAATATCGCCAGAACTTACCCCTACTCTTTTCATACAACGGGCAGCCACTTCTCTCAAAATTAAATCATCTTTTGTTGACCAAGAGTATATGGTAGGATTTCCAGTAGTTCCAGAACTTGAGAAGAAAAAGGCAATACCATCGTAACCGAGAGGAGTTCGTTCCATTGGCTTACTTAGACGAATTTCTTCTTTTGTTGTAAATGGTAATTTTGGCAAGTCAGAAAGTTCTTGAATTTGTTTATTATTAATTCCTTCTTTCAAGAACTTATTTTTGTAGAAAGGAACATCCGCAATATACGGAATTATTTCCTTGAATTTTCTACTTTGTAAGTCAAAAATTTCTTTTTTGGACATATAATCTACTGATGAGATTGCATATTTTTCATCGATTCTCTTATTTTTCATTCCTTACCTCATCTTTTTGTTATGCCATAATACCACAGATTCAACGATAGTTACCAAGTAAATATCATTTGCTCGTCTTTTAGTTAGGTAAAATTTAATCCTTCTTTTTAATGTCAAACTCGTTTCTTAGTTATCTATTACATTATAAATTGATTGTAACCCAAAAAGTAAACAAAATGGTAATGTAGAGGCACGATGCATCGTGCCCATAGGAGAAATTAGGCAATAATATGGCGAGGGCACAATTCATTGTGCCCCTATAACATAATTATAATCAAAAAGTCATAATTTACTATAAGATTATCTGCAACGCACCATATATATAATCTGTTGAAAATATTTTTTGGCTTTTTGGGGAATAATCATAAAATTATTTTCCTTATTATTTATTAATTTATTTGTCTGGATTCCCGCTTCTTCTTTTGTAATAAGAGTATTAGCATAAATAAAAATGCTTCACCCTCACCCTACCCTCTCTCCTCAAGGACGAGGGAGAAGTAGGATGGATTCCCACTTTCGTGGGAACGACAGGATATATTTTTATTAAATTTTAAATTTATTATTTTCTCCCTACTCCCTCGTAAGTGAAGCCTAAGGATTTTAAGGTGGCTGGGTCGTATAAGTTTCTTAAGTCGAGCAGGATGGGAGATTTGAGTAATTTTTTTATTTTTGATAAATCAATATTTCTAAACTGGTTCCACTCGGTAGCAATTACCAATGCGTCACCATCCTGGGCGGTTTCGTATTCATCCTGGAAATAGGTTAAGTTGGGTAGAATTTTGCGAGCATTTTCCATTGCCAGAGGGTCAAAACATCTGATGTACACACCTTCTTTAAGTAAGAGTTGGATAATATCAATTGCCGGGGATTTTCGAATATCATCGGTATTTTGTTTGAAAACCAGACCTAAGATGGCAATGGTTTTACCTTTAAGGTCTTCCAAGTGGTGTTTTATTTTTTCTACCATCAGTTCTCTTTTACGCTTGTTGGCTGAGACTACTGCCTTTAAGGTTTTAAATTCATATCCCAAGTTTTCGGCAATGCTACAGAGAGCCTCAGTATCTTTGGGAAAACAGGAGCCTCCATAGCCGGGACCGGGATGTAGGAACTTGGGACTGATACGTCCATCCATACCCATAGCCTTGGCTACTTGATGGACATCGGCTCCTACTCTATCACAGAGGTTGGCAATCTCATTAATAAAGGTAATTTTGGTGGCTAAGAAGGCATTACAGGCATATTTGATTAATTCGGCAGTTTCCGGATTGGTAATTACAAAGGGTGTGTCTATAAGATAAAGGGGGCGGTAGATTTCCCTCATAACCTCCCGAGCTTCTTCCTCTTCGGTGCCAATGACTACTTTGTCGGGGTGAAAAAAGTCCTGCACTGCTCTTCCTTCTCGCAAAAACTCCGGGTTAGAAACTACTAGAAAAGAAACTGCTGGGTTCAGATGGAGGAGGGTTTCCTTCATCCACCGATTTGTTCCCACTGATACGGTGCTTTTGGTAACCACTATCTTAGGCTTTTTGCTCTCTCGGGCGATGGTTCTCACTGCTTCTTCAAGATAGCTCAAATCAGCCTCTCCATCATCCCGGGAAGGAGTGCCCACAGCAATGAAAATAATATCATTATCCCGTATGGCTTTCTTGGGGTCTTTCTCCAGGAAAAATCTTCCTTCTTTTCGATTACGCTTCAGGTAGTCTTCCAATCCCGGTTCGTAAAAAGGAATAGTCTCCCTCGCCAGGAGGTCAATTTTCTCTCCGTCGATATCTGTGCAAGTCACCCTATTCCCAAAATCCGCTAACCCTACTCCACAGACCAACCCTACATAACCTGTGCCTAATATGGCTATCTTGTAAGTCATTTTACCTCATTTACCAGACCAGTCTAAACTGCCAGTCTGGTCTGGATTACTCCTTTTATCAAAAAATTTTTTATATTTTTATTATATCTTTATTTATTATATTTTACTTTTCACCCTCACCCCTCCCTCTCCTTCAAGGGAGAGGGAAGAGATGGAACCCTCTCCCTTGAAGGAGAGGGAAGAAATGGAATCCTATCCCTTGAAGGGAGAGAGGTGAAGATGAAATGTCCTCCCTTTGAGGGAGAGGAAAAAATGGAAGCC
>DOTB01000054.1 GCA_003513845.1 Candidatus Atribacteria bacterium
GTATTTATGTAATATATTTTTTATTTAAAAATATAAAAAAGACAGAAAAGGAATATATAATACAAATTCTATTCCTCCTCTGTCTTTTTACCTGAGAGATTTTTTCTATTAATAGACAAGAGAAAATTACCCCTTCGGTGTTTTTAAAAAACTTTCCAGAGTTCTGTCCAGTAAGGGTCCTTTTGCCTGAGAGTTTAAATGTATAATACATTTTGCCCCTTCGGCTCCTTTTCTAAGAAGAAAAGACTTCTCCCCCTACCTTCATACAGATTACTATATTTAATTAGTGAAAAAGTTTTTAAAGTTATTTAGCATTTTTCTATTATCCTAAAATTCAGATATTTCATTCTATTAATATTATACTACATTGATTTTTAAAATCCTTCTTTTTTTTAAAAAAAATTAAAAAATATTAAAATATTTTGTATGGTTAATAATTGAAGATATGTTATAATTGTTACTGTAAATAAGTTGGTATTAATAGATTATTAGAATTTTATAGTGTATATTATTAAAATTGAAAAGCCATAAATTGGAGGGATTTATTTGAAAAAGGGAGAAAAACAAGATTATATTGCTATTTTGGATTTTGGTTCACAATATACTCAATTGATTGCCCGCCGGGTAAGGGAAGCTAAGGTGTATTCTGAAATATTTCCCTATTATATTGAACCAAGTAAATTATTAGAAAACCCACCAAAAGGAATTATTCTTTCCGGAGGTCCTGCTAGTGTGTATGCTGACCAAGCACCAATTTGCGATACAGATATATTTCAGTTAAATATTCCTATATTAGGTATTTGTTATGGTGCTCAGTTAATAGCTCAGACTTTTGGGGGAAAAGTATCTAAGGCTTCTCAAGCAGAATATGGGAGAGCAAATATTATTTTAAATAATGATAGAGATATTTTTTATGGGTTTCCCACCACCACTACTTGTTGGATGAGTCATCAGGATTTAATAGAAAATATTCCTCCAGATTTTAAAGTTATTGCTCGTAGCGAAAGCACTAAAGCAGCAGCCATAGTGAATGAAGGTAGAAAAATTTATGGACTCCAATTTCATCCAGAAGTAACTCATACTACTTTAGGGAAAAAGGTATTTGAAAATTTTCTTTATAAAATATGTAATTGCCAACAAAATTGGAATGTCTATTCTTACATTAATCAATCTATTAATGATATTAGAAATAAAGTGAAGAAAGATAGGGTAGTTGCTGGAGTAAGTGGAGGGATAGATTCTCTGGTTGCAGCAATATTAACTAATCAAGCAATTGGTAACCAGCTATATTGTATTTTTATTAATAATGGCTTATTAAGAAAGGGAGAAGTAGAAGAAGTACAAAAAGTATTTAAAGATAATTTTGATATTAATTTAATCTACATTGATGCTTCTGAAAGGTTTTTAGAAAAATTAAAAGATATAAATGATCCTGAAAGAAAGAGAAAAATTCTGGGAGAAGAATTTATTCGGGTGTTTGAAGAAAAAGCAAAAAGCATAGGCAAGGTAAAATATTTATTACAGGGAACTCTTTATCCAGATGTTATTGAAAGCATCTCCCAAAAAGGCCCTTCTTCAACAATAAAATCTCACCATAATGTAGGGGGATTGCCCAAAAAAATGAGACTGGAAGTTCTGGAACCTCTAAAATACTTATTTAAAGATGAGGTAAGAAAAATTGCGAAAAAATTAAGATTACCTGAAGAAATCATCTGGAGACAACCTTTCCCAGGGCCAGGTTTAGCTATCAGGATAATTGGACCAGTAGAAAAAGCAAAATTAAATATTTTAAGAGAAGCAGATGAGATAATTAAACAGGAGATAATAGATGCAGGCTTGTATAAAAAAGTATGGCAATCTTTTGGAATCTTATTACCTGTAAAGAGTGTGGGAGTAATGGGAGATAGTCGAACCTATGAATTTGCTCTGGTTCTAAGAATTGTAACCAGTGAGGACGGCATGACTGCTGATTGGGCTAAGATTCCCTATGCAGTATTGGAAAAGATATCAAACAGAATTATTAATGAAGTAAAAGGTATCAATAGGGTGGTTTTTGACATAAGTTCGAAGCCACCAGCGACGATTGAGTGGGAATGAAAATAGCGGGTAGCGTATAGCGTAGAGCGTATAGTTAGGAAAGAGGAAGTCAGAATTCAGAAAACAGAAGCCAGAAGTCTAATCCGTATCTCGTATTATAGCGGATAGAAAATGTCATTGCGAGCGACCGTAGGAAGCGTGGCAATCTCGATACTGTTGAGATTGCTTCGTCGTTTCCATCGCAATGACAGACTACAGTCCATAGACAGGGGAAGCCTGTCCTGCTGGTAGACCAAAAGCAACTGGTAAACCGGATAACTGGCAAACTGGTTAACTAAATACCTGAATAATTACAAATATTTAGAAATAATTAATAAATATGAAAGGATGAATGTATTGGATAAGATGTCAACATTAGTAGTGGTTGGATCACAGTGGGGAGATGAAGGAAAAGGTAAGATAACTGATCTACTTTCTGAGGAAGCAGACATTATTGTTCGATATCAGGGCGGATGTAATGCTGGTCATACGGTAGTAAAGGGTGATAAGCAATTTATCTTTCACCTCGTACCTTCTGGTATTTTACATCCTGGTAAGAAATGTTTTATTGGTAGTGGGGTAGTAGTAGACCCCGAATACTTATTACGAGAAATAGAAGATTTGAGGAAAAAGGGAGTAGAAGTTGATGGTAATTTATTTATCGATTATAAAGCTCATATAGTACTACCTTATCATAAAGCCTTAGATGAGATAAAAGAAGAGAGGAGAGGTAAAAATAAAATAGGAACCACCAAAAGAGGTATTGGCCCTGCTTATTTAGATAAGGTTTCGCGTAACGGAATAAGAATGGTTGATTTAATTGAAGAAAAATCTCTGTCGGAGAAATTAAAGATTAATCTTGGTGAGAAGAATGAAATTTTTGAAAGGCTATACGGTATTAAGATATCTAAAAAAGAAAGTAAAACACTGGTAAAGGAATATCTAGAATATGGGCGATTATTAAAAAAATATGTTGTTGATGTTTCTATGATGATAAACCAAGCAATTGAAGAAGGTAAGAAAGCGCTATTCGAGGGGGCTCAAGGAACCCTTTTGGATATTGACCATGGTACTTACCCCTATGTAACTTCCTCTAATCCGA
Source organism: Candidatus Atribacteria bacterium (assembly GCA_003513845.1). Classification (GTDB taxonomy): domain Bacteria; phylum Atribacterota; class Phoenicimicrobiia; order Phoenicimicrobiales; family Phoenicimicrobiaceae; genus Phoenicimicrobium; species Phoenicimicrobium oleiphilum. The sequence continues at coordinate 3,179 of DOTB01000054.1, forward strand.
TAGCAGGTGGTGCTTGTACAGGAATTGGTATAGGACCAACTAAGATAGATAGAGTTTTAGGAATAACTAAAGCCTATACTACCAGAGTAGGAAGTGGACCTTTTCCTACAGAGATAAAAGGGGAATTGGAAGAATATATTAGGCAAAAGGGTGGGGAATTTGGGGCAACTACCGGAAGGCCTCGAAGATGTGGTTGGTTTGATGCAGTTATATTAAACTACGCAGTCAGAATCAATGGGATGGACAGTATGGTCTTAACCAAGATAGATGTTCTAAGTAATTTGGATAAGATCAAAATATGTACTTCGTATAAATATAATGACGAAATAATAAAAGAGTTTCCAGTTAATTTAGAAATTTTACAGAATTGTATTCCGGTATATGAAGAGATGGAAGGATGGAAAGGTGATATTTCACAGGTAACCAAATATGAAGACCTTCCTGAACAATTAAAAGCCTATATTAGTCGAATAGAAGAATTAGTAAAAACTAAAGTTGTCATAGTGTCTATTGGTCCAAGAAGAAGACAGACAATCATTCGGGAAAAGGTATTTAAATAAAAAATGAATGTTAATTGGTTAAATAGTTACTTGGTTAGTTAGTTTAAGTTTAACGACTAATTACAGTAAATGGTGAATAGTATTCCATTTTGTCGAATAGTATATAGCGAAGAACGATAATTGTTGTTTAAGAATTCAGGAGCCAGCAGTCAGGAGTCAGAAGAATATAAAATAACTTAACAAGATAATATAACCTTATATTCTAAAATAATTCTGAATGCTGGATTCTGTCTACTGGCTTCTATTTTATCTACGAGATACGATTCACAAGATACGAGATACGAATATGGTTTTTCGTTTTAACTTTTTAACTTAATCAACTAGTCTGACTTTTAACTCGTAACTTGAAACCTACTTAACCATTAACCAATTAACCAACTAACTAGCTAACCAGCTAACTAAATAAAGAGGTGATGATATTGATTGATCGATACTCTCTTCCAGAGATGAGAAGTATTTGGGAAGAGAAAAATAAGTATAAAATATGGTTAAAGATAGAGCTTTTAGTATGTGAAAGTCTATTTAAATTAGGTAAGATAGATAAGAATGTAATGGAAAACCTAAGAAAAAATGCACGATATACTTTAAGCCGTATTAAGGAGTTAGAAGAAATAACCCGCCACGATGTGTTAGCCTTTACTACTGCTGTAGGAGAAAATTTAGGAGAAAATTCGCGTTATTTTCATCAAGGATTAACTTCTTCTGATGTACTGGATACTTCTTTGGCCTTAAGGTTAAAACAATCTGCCGAGATAATTATAAGAGATATTGAAAGTTTATTAAAAATATTAAAGGAAAAAGCCTTAGAACACAAATATACCATAATGGTGGGAAGAACTCACGGTGTTCACGCTGAGCCAATAACCTTAGGCTTTAAATTTGCTTTATGGTATTCAGAGATGCAAAGAAATTTAGAAAGAATGAAAAGAGCCAAAGAAGAGATAAGTTGTGGCAAAATATCAGGAGCAGTAGGAACTTTTGCTCATATCGAACCCTATATAGAAGAGTATGTATGCAAAAAACTTGATCTCTATCCAGCAAAAATATCAAATCAGATTATTCAACGAGATAGATATGCTTATTACTTGAGTGTTCTGGCAGTAATAGCTAGTTCATTAGAGAAATTTGCTACTGAAATAAGGGGTTTGCAGAGGACTGAAATTCATGAAGTAGAAGAGGAATTTGCCAAAGGACAGAAAGGATCTTCCGCTATGCCACATAAAAAAAATCCTATAATTAGTGAGAGGATTTGTGGACTTTCGCGCGTAATAAGGGCAAATGCTATTACCGTCTTAGAAAATGTAAACTTATGGCATGAGAGAGACATATCTCATTCCTCTGCAGAGCGTATCATTATCCCTGATAGCAACATCCTCATCGATTATATGTTACAAAAATTTACTAATCTTATTACCAATTTAAATATTTATCCCGACCATATGAAAGAAAATATAGAAAAGACTAGAGGCTTAATATTTTCTCAAAAGATAATGTTAGAGCTTACCAAAAAAGGTCTTTCACGAGAGGAGGCTTATAAGATAGTTCAGAGAATTTCTATGAAGGTTTGGCAGGGAAAAGATAATTTTAAAGAGCTTTTGTTGACAGATTCTGAAATAAGCAAGTATTTGTCTAAATCGGAAATAGAAGAGTGTTTTAATTATCAGTTTTATCTAAGGAATATAGGTACAATATTTAACAGAGTATTTGGTCAGCAAGCACCTGAATAATAATGAGTTTAAGGAAAATATAAAATATATGTCCTGAAAAGCAAAAAGGTGTCATTCTTGTCCCCCCATTTATTAAAAAATATTTAAAAAATATGTTAAAATATATTGATTAATTACAATGATTTTGATATATTATCATTTGTATTTCAATGTTATTTTAAAGTATGAAAATTTGGAAAACTTATATGATGAAAAATATAGTTGATTTTAAAAGAAAGGGGGGCGATATAGGCTAATATATCGCGAAGTAGAAGAATGAATTACTTGGGAAATCATTTATTGGTAGAGCTTTATAATTGCAATTCAAACTTAATTAATGATGTTTTAAAAATAGAAGAACTACTATTAGAAGCAGTAAAAATATCAGGCGCGAATGCTTTAAACTCAACTTTTCACAAATTTTCTCCTCACGGAGTAAGTGGGGTAGTAGTGATTTCGGAATCTCATTTCTCTATACACACTTGGCCTGAATATGGTTATTGTGCTTTAGATATTTTCACCTGTGGTACCGAAATTAAAAGCCATCTTGCCTTGGAATACCTTAAAAAGGAATTAGAAGCAGGCACAATATCAGTAACTGAAGTAAAAAGAGGAATTTTGGATTTTCCTGTTAAACTATTACATAAACCGGAGGTTTGTAAAAAATGAGCTCCATAAAAAAAGAATTTTATGCTACCAATGCCTGGGGATTGTTAACCAGTGTAGACCTTTATGGATGTAATCCTGAGACCATAAGAGATGCCAGGGCTATAAAAAGATATGTTGATGAGCTTTGTGAATTAATAGAAATGAAGCAATTTGGAGAAACTCAGATTGTAAATTTTGGCGAAGACGAAAAAGTTGCTGGTTTTTCTGTGGTTCAATTGATTGAAACTTCTTTAATATCAGGACATTTTGCTAATAAAACTAACAATGCTTACATAGATATATTCAGCTGCAAGTATTACGAACCTTCAGTGGTGGTAGAATTTACTAAAAAATTTTTTGACGCGAAAAATGTTAAAATGCATTATATTTTAAGGAGTTAGCAGTATTGAATAGTAAAGAAACGTGGATAGAAGAGAAGTTTGAGATTAAAAAAGGAAGAGCTTTAAAAATAAGGATTACAAAATCTCTGGAAAAGATAAAATCAGAATTTCAAGAGATTGAAGTTGTAGAAAGTCAGTCCTTTGGTAAGATTTTACTTATTGACGGAGTTATTATGCTTACTGAAGCAGATGAATTCTGTTATCATGAAATGATTGTCCATACCCCTTTATGTGTGCATCAAAAAGCTCAGAAGGTTTTGGTAATTGGTGGAGGGGATGGAGGAACCGTAAGAGAAATATTAAAGCACGATAGGGTAAAAGAAATAGAAGTCTGCGAAATTGACGAAAAAGTGATAGAGGTTTGTAAGAAGCATTTTCCTAATTTAGCCAATAGTTTTGATGACCCCAAAGTGAAAGTATATTGTGAAGATGGTAATAAATTCATAAAAACGCGCAAAAATAAATATGATATAATAATCGTTGATTCTTCAGATCCTATAGGTCCTGCTGAAGTTTTATTTAGGCGTGAATTTTATGAAGCAATGCATCAGGCCTTAAAAGATGATGGAATTGTAGTTACCCAAGCAGAATCGTTCTTTTACCATGAAAAAATCATTAAATCGCTATTCTCTTTTATAAAAGAGATATATCCTATTTCGGAATACTATTATACTATGGTACCTACTTATCCAAGTGGAGTGATTGGTTTCACTTTCTGTTCTAAAAAATATCATCCTCTAAACGATTTTAACCAATCAGAAGCTTTAAAGCTTACCGATTTAAAATATTATAATAAAGATATCCATAGAGCATCTTTTGTTCTTCCAACTTTTGCTAAAGGTTATAAAGGTTAAAGCATAAATTACTTTTTATAGTTTAATTAAGAGGCATAAAGTGAACGAACAACCAATTGGTTTTTTGGATTCAGGCTTGGGGGGGTTATCGGTAGTAAAAGAAGTCAAAAAAATACTTCCCCGAGAAAACATTGAATATTTTGCTGATAACCAGCGTCAACCCTATGGCGAAAAAAGTCAAAACGAACTTATAAATTATACTCTTCAAATAATCAATTTTCTTATAAAAAAAAGAATTAAAGCTTGTGTTATAGCTTGTAATACAGCTACAGCTGCCAGTCTAAAACAAGCAAGAGAATGTTTTTCCCTTCCTATAATTGGAGTTATCCAACCGGCAGTTTGGGATGCAGTGAAGAAAACCTTAAATAAGAGAATTGGAGTTATAGCTACCGAGTTTACCATAAAAAACGAAGTTTATCCAAAAGAGATTAAAAAAATTGCTCCTGAAATAGAAGTTTTTTCTAATTTTTGCCCCAAATTTGTACCTTTGGTAGAAGCTGGCAAATTTAACACACCTGAAACTTACAAAGTTGCCCAAAAATATTTAAAACCTTTAAAAGAAGCACAAATTGATACTTTAATATTAGGCTGCACTCACTATTCTTTCTTAAAAGAAATTATTTCTGAGATTATGGGTCCAGGAGTAACACTCATAGATCCAGCGATGAGCACTTCTATAATATTAAAAGAAGCTCTTAATCAAGAGAGACTCTTAAAAGGAGAAGGGGAAAGTAAAGAAAATTACTATACCACAGGTTTACCAGAGAAAGTAGAAAAAATCGCTAAAATCATTCTCGATAGTCATAGTTTTGAAATCCAAAAGGTAAAATTAGAAGAATTAGAACAAAATATTTGATTAATATTTATTAATATTAAAGTAAACTCTATCATTGTAATTAGATATAAATTAAAAAAATAGTAATTTATTGTTTCGACTTTTAACTCCTAGCTCTTTACTATAAATGTTTATCTATTAGTTCTTAATTAACTAATGCAATATACATCCACTTTTTTCTTTAAGAATTAAAACTTTCAAATTGAACTCAAAGTCAATTGATTATCACATATTACTCATTACTTATCACCAAATTTTATATGAGATAAGAATTAATATATGTAATTTTTATAAAAATGTGTTAAAATTATCTTAAAATTAATTTTGACTAGGGGGTAAATAAAAATGAAAGCAGACAAAATCTGGATGGATGGAAAAATGGTCGATTGGGATAAAGCCCAAGTTCATATCTGTACTCATGCCTTGCACTATGGAAGTGGAGTATTTGAAGGTATAAGGGCATATGAGACAGATAAGGGAACAGCAGTCTTTAGATTGAAAGAACATATTGATCGTCTATTTAATTCTGCAAAGATATTAAAATTGGATGTTCCTTTTAATAAGGAACAGATTAGGCAAGCTATCAAAGATACCATAAAAGAAAACAATCTTAAAAGTTGTTATATCCGCCCTTTGATTTATCGGGGGTTTAAAGAATTGGGCGTAAATCCATTCAAATGTCCGGTAAATTGTGCTATCGCTGTCTGGGAATGGGGTGCTTACTTAGGGGAAGAGGCGTTAGCCAAAGGAATTAAGACTAAAATTTCAAGTTATGCTCGAAATTATATTAATTCAACATCTCAAAAGGCAAAAATTTGCGCAAATTATATTAATTCTATATTTGCTAAGATGGAGGCAATTGAAGCAGGAGTAGATGAAGCAATTTTATTAGATACCAGAGGTTATGTTACTGAAGGGTCAGGTGAAAATTTATTCTGGATTAGAAATGGTATAATTTATACTACTCCTACTGCCACAGTATTAGAAGGAATTACTCGGGATTCTATAATAAAAATTGCTGATGATTTAGGTTACAAGGTCCAGGAAAAATATACAGGACGTGATGAACTTTATATTTCTGAAGAAGTCTTTTTTGCTGGCACTGCTGCAGAAGTAACTCCTATTAGAGAGATTGACAACTACCAGATTGGAGAAGGTAAGCGCGGGCCAATAACTGAGAAAATACAAAAGAAATTTTTTGACATTGTTAAGGGGAAAGATGAAGAGTATTCCGATTGGCTTGATTACGTCTAATATATCTGAAAATAGCATATGAAGTTTACTCCCCTGACAGTCCTGTTTTAGATTGAAAAATAATTAATAAATAAATTGGAAGGATGATAGAAAATGACTATTTCTGACAGAGTAAGAAATATAAATCCCTCCCAAACTTTAGCAATTACTGCACAAGCACTTAAAATGAAGAGAGAGGGAAAAAAGGTAATTAGTTTTGCTGCAGGTGAACCAGATTTTGACACCCCAGAAAATATTAAAAAAGAGGCTATTTCCGCCATTAAAAATGGTTTTACTAAGTACACTGCAAGTTCGGGGATAATTGAGTTGAAAGAAGCCATAATTGAAAAGTTAAAAAAAGATAATTATGTAGAATATAAAACTTCAGAAATTATTATTTCTAACGGAGCAAAACAATGCCTGTTTAATGCTATATTAACTCTATGTAATCCGGGCGATGAGGTATTATTACCTACTCCCTGCTGGGTTAGTTATACAGAACAGATTAAATTTGCGCAAGCAGTTCCTATTTTTATAAAAACTAACCAAGAAGAAGATTTTAAATTGTTAGCTGCTCAAGTTGAAGAGAAAATTTCCCCCAGAACCAAATTGCTTATTCTAAATAGCCCTAATAATCCTACCGGTGCGGTTTATGAGCCAGAAGAACTAAAAAAAATTGCTCAACTTCTTTTAAAATATAATATCTATTGCCTATGTGATGAAATATACGAGAAATTAATTTATGATAATGCTGAACATTTAACCATTGCATCTTTGAGTAAAGAAGTAAAAGAGAAAATCATTATTATAAATGGTGTCTCTAAATCTTATGCAATGACTGGTTGGAGAATTGGTTATGCTGCAGGTCCAGAAGAAATTATTTCAGGGATGTCTAAAATCCAGGGTCATAGCACTTCTAATCCTAATTCCATAGCTCAAAAAGCAAGTGTAGAAGCCTTACTGGGAAGGCAAGACACTATTGAAGCGATGAGAAAAGCCTTTGATGAGAGAAGGAAATATATGGTAGAAAGGTTAAATAAAATAGAAGGAGTTTCCTGTCTTGCTCCATCTGGAGCTTTTTATGCCTTTCCCAATGTAAGTAAAATATTAAAAAAGGGTATTGAATATAACGGTAAAAAGATTGATAATTCTTTTGATCTTTCAAATTTTATTTTACAGGAAGCTGAAGTTGCCTTAATTCCAGGTAGTGCTTTTGAAGCTGAAGGATATCTGAGGTTGTCATACGCTGCATCTTTAGAAGATATTAAAGAGGGGTTGAGTAGGATAGAAAATATTTTATGATATTAACGATTAAATAGTTGTTAGTGAATAGCATAATTAGTATATAGTATCTAGTATCGAGTATATAGTAAAGAGATTGTAAGGTAGAAATTAGAAGTCAGAAACTAGAAAATAATCATAGTGCGTATCAAGTATCATATGAAAAAAATAAAAATCAGGAGTAGGGGTACAATGCATCGTGCCCACAAGAGCCAGAAGGCAAAGGCAAAAAAGAAAAGATAGATTCCCATTTCCATGGGAATTACAAAATGGGGTGCGGGGATGACCCTAGTGAAGTAAGGCTTCACGGGGCAGACAAATGTAGGGGTTCGATTTATCGAACCCGCTAAAGAAAACTACAAAAACAAGCCAGGTCGGGTAAATTCGAGCCAAAAAAATCCAAGGAGTGTAATCCCCCAATATAGGCTTATGAAAGATAAACGCTTCGTAGTTTATAGATTGCGAAAATTAGCAATATTACTCAGGATTTTAGGTTTAGATGTACTATATTCGCAAAATGAAGATTATATATCAGTTATTAATTTTGCGGGAAGAGCACATAGGATTTTAATATCCAGGGTAAAGTTTTTAAGAAAATTGCCCTGGATATTTTATCTTATCAGCAACGACCTTGATGAACAATTAGAACAGATCGTAAAAGGATTAGAGTTAAAAATCGAGAAAAATAATTTGTTTACCCGGTGCTCAGCTTGCAATAATCTTTTGCAAGAAGTTCAGGAAGAAGAAATTAAAAATGAAGTACCAAATGATGTTTGCAGGAAAGGTTACTGGTTTAAAAAATGTTCTAATTGTGGAAAGATTTTTTGGAATGGAAATCATATGATTACTCTAAAAGAAAAATTTAAAAAATTAAACATATAAAAAAAATTAATTATACAGAATAATTTAAGAGAAAAGATTGTGAAGATAAAAATGAAAATGTTAGAGAATCTGAACATCAAGCAACAAGAAGCAGTAAAAGCTGAAAATGCCCCAATATTGGTTATTGCCGGAGCAGGTAGTGGAAAAACAAAGGTACTAACTCATAGGATTGCTTATTTAGTCTTTGAAAAGAAGATAAATTCAGGTAATATATTGGCAGTAACCTTTACCAATAAAGCAGCCCAAGAAATGAGAGATAGAATTGAATTATTAAGTAAAGAAATTTATGATCAGAGAATAATGAAAGATTTATGGATGGGAACATTTCATTCAATCTGTGCCCGAATTTTACGTCGAGAGATAGAGGCTTTAGGTTATGATAAAGATTTTGTGATATACGATAAAGCAGACCAATTAAGTCTGATAAAAAGATGTCTCAATATTCTTGATTTAGATAATAAAAGATATAGTCCTAATATTATTTCATCTATTATAGATAAAGCCAAAAATAACTTAGAAGATGTTGAATTATTTGAATATAATGCTATGAATTATTTTAGTAAAATTGTAACAAAAGTATATAGACAATATCAAGAAGAATTGTTCGAAAACAACGCCCTAGATTTTGGTGATTTAATTTTATTAACAGTAAGACTCTTAAAGGAAAGACCTAAAATTTTAGAATACTATCAGGATAAGTTTAGATACATTTTGGTAGATGAATATCAAGATATAAATTTCGCGCAATATAAATTGATAAAATTACTTTCTGAAAAATATTATAATTTATTCGTAGTAGGAGACCCTGATCAGAGTATTTATAAATTTAGAGGAGCTGATTTGAGTAATATTTTGAGATTTGAAAAGGATTTTCCTCGTAGTAAAGTTATTAAATTAGAACAGAATTATCGATCTACTCAGATTATATTAGATGGAGCAACGAATTTAATAAGAAATAATAAAAACCGAAAAGAAAAAAAACTTTGGACTGATAAAAAAGGTGGGCAAAAAATAAGATGTTATGAAGCATCAAGTGCACTTGATGAGGCAGTATTTGTAGGGCAGGAGATTATGAAAATAAATAAAAGAGAAAATAAGGCTTTTAAGGACTTTGCCATTCTGTATAGGACTAATGCTCAATCTCGGTCATTTGAGGAGATTTTTAATAAACAAGGAATTCCTTTTAAGGTAGTAGGAGGTTTAAGATTTTATGAGAGAAAAGAAGTAAAAGATGTTTTAGCGTATCTTCGCTTTATACAAGACCAGAAAGATTGGGTAAGTTTTTTAAGAATTATTAATAATAATAAATGGGGAATTGGCAAAGTCACTCTATCTAAATTAGAAGGTTTGGCAAAAAAGTATAATTTAAATTATCACCAGGCTTTGAAACAACATTTAAAGATAATAAATATGTCTATAAATAGGGTAGAAAAAATAAAATATTTTATTTCTTTAATTGATGAATTTAATAAAAAGAAAGATAGGATTAAAGGAAGTGAAATATTAACCGAATTAATACAGAAGATTGATTATTATACAGAACTGAAAAAAGAGGGAGAATTTAAAGCACAAACCAAGATCGAAAATGTAAAAGAATTAATATTGGCAATTCAAGAATTTGAAGAAGAAAATGAGGATAAATCATTAAGTGCCTTTTTAGAATACGTTGCTTTGATTACTGATATAGATCTTTATAGAGGAGAAGAAGATGCTGTAACAGTGATGACCTTACATAGTGCAAAAGGATTGGAATTTCCAGTGGTTTTTATTACTGGCTTTGAGGAAGGTATATTTCCGCATTCCCGCTCAATAAATAGTGAAGAAGAGTTAGAAGAAGAAAGAAGACTATGTTATGTGGGAATGACCAGAGCTAAGGAAAAGTTATATTTAACTTATGCCTGGAGAAGAAATTTAAATGGTAGCACTCTGTTTAATAGTGTTTCACGGTTTATAAATGAAATTCCCAGAGACCTCCAAGAAAATGTAAGTGTAGAAAAAGGAGAAAAAATTCCTTCCCATAACAAAAGAAGGGAACCAATTAATGTAGAAGTGGGAAACAAAATAAAACACTTAGATTGGGGAATAGGTACAATAATAGATAAAATAAGCACCGAAAATGATATCTTTATTACTGTGGATTTTGAAAAAGTGGGATTAAAAAAGCTGTCAATGAAATATGCACCATTGGAGAAAATATAATAAATAGTCGTTAGTAAATAGTGAATAGTCGTTAGTAAAGACAAAAGGGTACGAATTAATTGTACCCTTTTTAATTCTATACACTATACTTTACCCATTATTGGGGCGTATTAAATACGTCTTTCTAACCTACTTTTTTCTCTTTTCTTTTCTTCACTATATACTCGATACTATTTTAATATTTCTTCATTTATTTCGATTTCTGCTTTAGATTTCAAATCTTCTAATAAATTTTCAAAAGCTTTATTCTGCTTTGCGGGAAGCAAAGTTTGCAAAATATCTTCTTTAACTTCTTCAAGAGTTTTAATTGTTTCTGGTTTTTTATCAGTTATTTTTAAAATATGAAAACCAAAATCAGTCTTAACTACTTTGCTTAGTTCTTCTACTTCTAAAACAGAGATTACCTCTTCAAGTTCTGGAATGATTGTTCCTTTAGACAGATATCCCAAATCTCCACCTTGGGCAGCACTGGGGCCAATTGAATTTTCTTTTGCGACTTCACTAAAATCTTTGCCTGCTTTTAATTCTTCAAGAATTTCTTGGGCTTTTTCTTCGGTCTCTACTAAAATATTATATAAATGAACCTGTTCTTTTTCGGTAAATTTATCTTGGTTTTCTTTATAATATTCTTCAATTTCTTCTTCGCTTACCTGTACTTTATCTAAAATTTCTTTCTGTATTAAAGCCTGTACTAATATTTGTTCGGTCATCTTTTTAATTTGTTCTAACACATCCTCATCTTCTTCTAAGCCCATATTTTTCGCTTCTTGAATTAGCAATTTTTCGGAAATCATCTGATTGAGCACAATGGTTTTATCCAGTTGTAGTTTATACTCTTCTGGAATTTGTTCCCATAATTGATTAAATTCACCGAGAGTAATAGTTTGTCCTCCAAAAGAAGCTAATATCGTCTCAGGAGGTATAACAGTTTCGGTTTTTGGATTTGTTTCAGCAGTAGATGTTCCTTGGTCAGCTAAAATAGATGAGGGAATAAAAATTAAAAAGGTTAAAAGGCACAAAATTAAGATTGCTGTAGTTCGAAAAACACTCGTAGAATTATTCATTAAAAAACTCCTTTACAGATATATATTTGGATTGTAACATTATATTAAAGTGTACCATCTTTCAAAATTAAAGTAAAATAAATTTTATAGGTGGTCGATAAGGCAAGACTTTAACAAGTGGTCTATATATTTGAAAAACATTTTTTAAAATGGTAAACTTTGTTAGTTAGATAATAGAATATTTAGAGCAGCGGAATTTCAAAAATTCCGATGCTCTAAAATGAACATCTTTTTGAAAAAACAATATATTCTACCAAGATTGTCAGGAAAAGTTTTATATAAAATTTAAATGGAGTAAAAAGGAGATAGAGAGAGGTTTTGCGGGGAGTTCATTCCCCTGACAATCTTGTTACAAGATTGATTTAAAATGGTAGGTAGGAGGCGAGAAAGATGAACCGTGGTTCTAAAGGTATAGAAAATATTTTTAAAAAAATAGAAAAGTTAAGAGAAGAAATTAGAAACCACAATCATAGATATTATGTATTAAATGATCCCATTATTTCTGATGCTGAATATGATCAATTAATGAAGGAACTTACCGAGTTAGAGAAGAACTATCCTCAATATATTACTCCTGATTCTCCTACTCAAAGAGTAGGGGTAGAACCTGTGCCTGAGTTTGCAACTGTAAAGCACATTACCCCGATGCTCAGTTTATCTAATGCCTTTTCTGACGAAGAACTGATAGCCTTTGACCAGCGGATAAAAAAATTAGTTCCTGAGCAGAAAATAGAATATGTAGTAGAATTAAAGATTGATGGATTGGCTATCGCTTTAGTATATGAAAATGGTATTTTTATAAGAGGAGCAACTCGGGGAGATGGGGTAACTGGAGAAGAAATTACTCCTAATCTTAGAACCATAAAAACCATTCCTTTAAAATTATTTGGCAAAGATATACCTTCCCTCCTTGAAGTATATGGAGAAGTCTATATGAAGAAGAGTGATTTTAAGAAACTAAACGAAGGGAGAATGAAAAGTGGGGAGAGTCTTTTTGCCAATCCTAGAAATGCAGCAGCTGGTTCAGTAAGGCAGTTAGACCCTCGAATTACTGCCCAAAGGCATTTGGATATTTTTGTTTATAGAGCTACTTTTCCGGAAAATCCTAAAAAATTCCTTACTCATATAGAAGTGCTAAACTATCTTAAAAAGGTTGGGTTTAAGGTAAATCCGGAGATAAAACTCTGCGGAGATATAAAAGAAGCAATAAATTATTGTCATCAATGGATAGAAAAAAGAGAAAAATTAGATTATGAGATTGATGGGATGGTAATAAAAGTTAATTCTTTAATTATGAGGGAGAAGTTGGGTTCTACTACTCGAAGTCCTCGTTGGGCTATTGCCTATAAGTTCCCTGCACAGCAAACCACAACAAGGATTAAAGACATTATTGTTCAAGTAGGGAGAACTGGCGCATTGACTCCTGTAGCTATACTTAATCCAATTAAGATATCGGGTTCAGTAGTGCAGAGAGCAACTCTTCATAATGAAGATGAAATCAGAAGAAAAGATATTCGCATTGGTGATACTGTCTTAGTTCAAAAAGCTGGAGAAGTTATCCCCGAAGTGGTAAAAGTAATTAAAGAGAAGAGAACTGGCAAGGAAAAGGAATTTATTATGCCATCCAAATGCCCAGTATGTGGAGGAAAGGTATATAGACCAGAAGGTGAGGCAATCTCTCGGTGCGTTAATATTTCTTGCCCTGCACAAGTAAAAGAAAAAATTAGACATTTTGTCTCTCGAGATGCTATGGATATAGAAGGATTGGGACCAGCTATAATTGACCAATTGGTAGAAAAAAAATTAGTTAGGAATATTGCGGATTTGTATTTTCTAAAAAGAAATGAATTGATATCTCTTGAACGAATGGCAGAGAAATCTGCAGATAATTTATTAAGGGCAATTAAAGAGAGTAAAGAGAGACCTTTATTTCGTTTAATATATGGTTTAGGGATACGTTATGTGGGAGTTCATACCTCAGAAGTTATTGCCAGATACTACCCTACTCTAGATAAATTTAAGAAAGCTAGTTTAGAAGAATTAATTGAGATAGATGAAATTGGTCCCAAGATTGCAGAAAGTATAATTCTTTTCTTTAAGGAAAAAGAAAATTTATTTATTATTGAAAGATTAAGAGATGCTGGTTTAAATTTTGGTCGGGAAGAAGAGGCAATCCAGAAAGAAAAAGAATCTCTGCCCTTAAAGGGAAAGCAATTTGTTTTAACTGGTGCCTTAAAAGAATTTACCCGTAATCAGGCTAAAGAAATAATCAGTAAATTAGGTGGAAGGATAACCGGCAGTGTAAGTAAAAAGACCGATTATGTAATTGCGGGCGAAGACCCGGGGTCAAAATACCAAAAGGCTCAAGAATTAGGGGTCACTATAATTAATGAGGAAGAATTTAAGAAAATGATTAATAAAAAAAGTTAAATGGTTGCTTAGTTAGTTGGTTACTTGGTTTATTAATTTATTAATTGACCGATTCGTAGGTCAGGTGTCCCGCCTGTCTATGGACTATAATCTGTCATTGCGAGCTCCGATTTATCGGAGCGTGGCAATCTCGGAATTGAGATTGCTTCGTCACTTCATTCGCAATGACAAAAACCTATACGCTAAACGCTATAATACGAGATACGAGATACGAATTAAGGTGGAGGATAATAAAATGACTGAAAAAATAATTACTAAAAAAGAAGTAGAATATGTAGCTAAATTAGCTAAATTAGAATTTAATGAAGAAGAAAAAGAAGAATTTACTTATCAACTAAATTCAATTTTGGATTATTTTAAAAAATTAAATGAAATTAATACTGAAAAGATTGAACCTACTGCTTATGTTATCTCTATGCCTAATTTATTGAATAAAGACGAGGTTAAACCTTCTTTGTCTCAGAAAGAAGTACTTTCCAATACCAAATATGTCCAAAAAGGTTATTTCAAAGTTCCTAAAATAATATAATTTAAAATAAAGGACACAATTCATTGTGCCTCTACAAAAACAAAAAATAAAAATGCAGGATAAGCGAGATATAAAATAAGATAGATTCCCGCTTCCGCGGGAATGACAGGCGTAGGGGTTCGATTAATCGAACCCGTAAATAAGCGGCTCGGATAAATCCGACCCCTACCTCGACAGATTTGCCTGTCCACAAGACATCAGCAAGGTCAAAATTACATTTCCATCGTTATAGACGGTGGATTTTAAGTTTAATTAAAGTCAGAGGAGGAAGGATAGTTGACTTTACACAAATTAAGCGCTCATGATGTTATTGATTTATTTAAAAAAAAGAAGGTGACTGCATATGAAATTATTCAAGATATATACGACAGAATAGACAAAGTTGACGGCTTAGTCAAAGCTTTTTTAATTCTTAACCGAGAAGATGCTTTTAAACAAGCCAAAGAAATAGATATTAAATTCAAAAATGGAGAAGAACCACTTCCCTTAGCGGGTATAGCAGTTGCAATAAAGGATATTATAGCCACAAAAAAAATAGAAACCACTTGTGGGTCAAAAATACTTAAAGGTTTTCGTCCCCCTTACAATGCTACAGTAATAGATAAATTAAGGGAGGCAGGAGCCATAATAATTGGGAAAACCAATATGGATGAATTTGCAATGGGTTCATCTACCGAAAATTCTGCTTTTGGACCCACTAAGAATCCCTGGGATTTAGAAAGAGTGCCTGGTGGTTCAAGTGGTGGTTCGGCTGCTGCTGTGGCTGCAGATGAAGCCTTTATTGCTTTAGGTACAGATACAGGTGGGTCTGTTCGTCAACCTGCTTCTTTTTGTGGTGTAGTAGGTTTAAAACCTACTTATGGAAGAGTTTCTAGATATGGCTTGATAGCTTATGCCTCATCTTTAGATCAGATAGGTCCCATAACTAAAGATGTTGTTGATTGTGCACTAACAATGAACATTATTGCTGGACACGATAATAAAGACTCTACTTCTGCAGATTTAGAAGTTCCCGATTATTTAAGTTCTTGTCAGGAGGGGATAGAAAATATAAAGATTGGTGTACCTAAGGAGTATTTTGTTAAAGGAATAGATATAGAAGTTAAAGATGCCATTAATAAAGCCTTAAGAGTATTTGAAGAATTAGGGGCAAAAATAGAGGAAGTTTCACTACCGCATACAGAATATTCATTACCTACTTATTACTTAATTGCTACTGCAGAAGCAAGTTCTAATCTTGCTCGCTACGATGGAGTACAATATGGTTATAGAGTAGAAGATTGTAAAGATCTTTCTTCTATGTATGAGAGAACCAGAAGTGAAGGTTTTGGCAAAGAAGTTAAGAGAAGAATTATGTTAGGCACTTATGCCTTGAGCTCAGGATATTATGATGCTTATTATCTGAAAGCGCAAAAAGTACGTACTCTAATTAGAGAAGACTTTAGCAAGGCTTTCAATAAATATGACATACTTGTCACTCCTACTTCTCCTACCCCTGCATTTAAATTGAATGAAAAGATTGCTGATCCATTAACTATGTATCTCTCTGATATATATACTATACCCGTTAATTTAGCTGGTATACCTGCTATATCTTTAAATTGTGGATACAATAAAAACAATTTGCCTATAGGTTTACAGATTATAGGTAAACCATTTAAAGAAGAAACGATACTGAGAGTAGCATATAATTTTGAACAGAATTGTGAAATAGAAAAGAGAAGACCAGAGATAAGTTCAATAAAAGACAAGGAGAATGCAGAATGAGCGAAGAAATAGTAATCGGATTAGAAGTTCATATTCAACTTATGACTAAATCTAAGAT
Source organism: Candidatus Atribacteria bacterium (assembly GCA_003513845.1). Classification (GTDB taxonomy): domain Bacteria; phylum Atribacterota; class Phoenicimicrobiia; order Phoenicimicrobiales; family Phoenicimicrobiaceae; genus Phoenicimicrobium; species Phoenicimicrobium oleiphilum. Next base: position 19,626 of record DOTB01000054.1, read on the forward strand.
ATTCTGTCAATGTAGTACTGATTATATTGGTAAAAAACCTAATACCAATGTTTGCCCGGTATGTCTGGGATTACCAGGTTCACTTCCAGTACTTAATAAAAAGGTATTAGAATTTGCAATAAGAACTGCCTTGGCCTTAAATTGTAAAATTAATCGTGCAAGCATATTTCACCGAAAAAATTACTTTTATCCAGATTTGCCTAAGGCTTACCAGATTTCTCAATATGATTCACCTTTAGGGGTAAACGGGTATATGGAAATATTTATTCCTGAAAGTGATGAAAAACGTAAAATTGGGATTACTCGGGTTCATATTGAAGAAGATGCAGGTAAACTTATTCATGAGGGAGATATTGCTACTTCATCTTATTCTTTAGTAGATTATAATCGTTGTGGAATTCCTTTGGCAGAGATCGTCACTGAGCCAGAATTACGTTCACCTGAAGAAGCACGAATATTTTTAATAAAATTAAGGAACTTGGTTCAACACTTAGAGGTATGCGATGGTAATATGGAAGAGGGTTCACTGCGTTGTGATGCTAATGTTTCAGTTAGAGATATACAAACTGGAAATTTGGGAACTAAGACAGAAATAAAGAATATGAATTCATTTCGGGCAGTGAAAAAGGCTTTACAATTTGAAGTGGACCGCCAAAAAGAACTGTTGGCTGAGGGAGTAAAAATAGTACAGGAGACCAGACACTGGGATGAATCAAAGAATATCACCCTATCTATGCGGAGTAAAGAAGAAGCTCATGATTATCGTTATTTCCCCGAGCCAGATCTTCTACCTCTAAGGGTTAGTCAAGAAATGATTGAAGAAGTTAGAAAAACTCTTCCAGAATTACCGGAGGTTAGGAAGGAGCGTTTTATTAAAATTTATAACATTCCTGAATATGATGCTGAAATACTTACTTCGAGTAAGGCTTTAGGTGATTATTACGAAAAAGCTGCTTCCTTATATCCTGATAAAAAAGTAGTAAGTAATTGGATTATGGGAGAATTAATGCGATTTTTAAAAGAAGAAAAAATAGAAATAGAAGATTCTCCTATTTCTCCTGAAAATTTAATAGAGATGTTAAAATTAATGGATGAGAGAATAATTAGTGGTAAGATGGCTAAAGATATCTTTGAAACAATGTTCAAAACAGGCAAAGGGGCAAGGCAGATTATTAAAGAAAGTGGAGTAACTCAAATTACTGATGAGAATGAATTAATAAAGATAGTTGATAAAATAATCAAGGAAAATCCCAAATCAGTTGAGGATTTTAACCAGGGAAAAGAGAAAGCGATAAATTATTTAGTGGGCCAAGTGATGCGTTCTACCAAAGGAAGAGCTAAGCCAGATTTTGTCTTTGAAGCTATAAAACAGAGGATGAAAAAAATTAGGTAATGGTAATACAAACTTGC
>DOTB01000056.1 GCA_003513845.1 Candidatus Atribacteria bacterium
TAAATGGCGAAGTTGACTTGACAGATAGCTAATATATTTTTTCGGAAAAGTGATGACAATGAAAATAGGTGTCTGTGCCTATTTTCTAATAAAAGCTTTTTTGAATGATATTTTTATTTTTTTATTCTTTTTTAAAGCAGTGCGGTGCTGAAATATCTTTCCGCTCGATCGGGCAGTACAGTAACCACTCTATTTCGGCCATTATCCATATGAAGGGCAGCAAAGACATTGGCACCGGATGAGGTACCTACCAGCAATCCTTCCTCTTTAGATAATTGCCTGGTTGTTTCTATGGCTTCTTCGTCAGTAACAGTAAAAACCATATCCACCAAATTTATATCCAGAACATCAGGGACAAAACCATCGCCTATCCCTTGAATTTGATGTAGCCCTGGTTCTCTGTGTAATAATGCTGATGAGTTCCTCGGTTCTACAGCGACAATTTTTACTTTAGGATTTTTTTCTTTTAAAAACTTTCCAATTCCTTGAAGTGTTCCTCCACTTCCTACTCCGGCAACAAAAACATCTACTTTCCCTTTCATATCTCGCCAAATTTCCGGAGCAGTCTGTCGATAATGAGTCTCGGGGTTATGTGGATTAACAAACTGATTGGCAATAAAATATTTTTCCGGTTGAGCATTAGTAATCTCTTTCAACTTTTCTATACTTTCTGGTAGACTTCCCTTAGCCGAGGTAAAAATAATTTCTCCTCCAAAAGCTCGGATTATCTTCTTTCGCTCTTCACTCATATTTTCTGGCATCACACAGATTACTTTATATCCTTTCTGCGCTCCTACCAGAGTTAAACCAATTCCAGTATTTCCTGAGGTAGCTTCTATAATAGTCATCCCCGGTTTAAGCTTCCCTTCTTTTTCTGCCATTTCAATGATATATTTTGCTACTCTATCTTTGATACTTCCGCCAGGATTTAAATGTTCGGCTTTTACAAATACATTTCCTGAAGATATCTTCTTTAATTGAATTAAAGGGACGTTTCCTATTGCATCCAAAACAGAATTTGTCAGCATAAATAATAGACCTCCATAAATTGGTATGAAAAATATACAAATCATCTACTAGCAAATATTGTAATTTTACATATGTTAGTGATTTCTTGACTAAAAATTATAACAAAATTAGTCAGGATTTGCAAGAAAAAAATTATTTAAGAATCAATACTATCTTGTCTGCTTTTAAGTTCTCAAAATAAGATTATGTTAAAAATCAAAGTAATGTTTTGATAAATTCTTGCACCAGTTTTGGATCAAATTTTTCCCCTGCTTCATCTTGCAGCTTTTTTATTGCTTCTTCTTTGCTAAGCTTTTTGCGGTAAGGTCGAGTAGAAATAAGTGCCTGATATGCATCTACCAAAGCAATTACTCTGGCTTCAGGAGATATTTGCTCTCCAGATAATCCATCTGGATATCCTTTGCCATTCCATTTTTCACGAATCTCCCTAACTATAGGAATCATATTTTCTAACCCTTTAATATATCTTATTATCCTGGCACTGTTTTCAGCATTTTTCTTAATAATTTCCCATTCTTCTTGATTTAAAGGAGCGGGTTTATTTAAAATGTGGCCCGGAGCAATAAGCTTGCCTATATCATATAGAAGAGAAGCAGTCTTTATTGTTCTTACGCTTTTTGCCCCCAATCCTATCTTTTTTGCTAAACGTGAAGCTTGCTCTGATACAAGTTTTGAATGCTCGCTAGGATATCCGTTTTTTATATTCACAGCTTCAGCTAAAGCATAGATTACTTCAGGAAGAAGGTCTTTATCGTAAAAATTTGAAATATTAGATTTTACCTTCCATTCATTCCAGATAAATATCTTTTTACCTGTAGAACTACGTTTAGCAAAAGTCGTAGTTTGGTCGGCTTTTGCTATAATATCTTCGATAGAGCTCCCATGAATAGGATAAGTTGCTATCCCAATACACATATTTATTGGGAGAGAACATCTTTCAGCTTTTATTGTTTTAATAAAAGCTTTATGTATTCTTTTGGCAATTTTTACAGCTTGAAAGGAGTTTGTGTTAGGAAGAAGTACGGTAAATTCATCTCCTCCATATCTACATAGAGTATCTCCTTTCCTTAGAGAAGAGTTTATAGATTTTGCTGTCAAACAAAGAAGCCTATCTCCTTCGACATAACCTTCTATTCTATTATAATCTTTAAATTTATCCAGGTCACAGAATAAAACAGACATATATTCATTTTTTCTGGGGTATTTTGCAATCTCTTCCCGTGCTCTGGCTAAAAAATAAAGACGGGAATAAAGACCAGTTAATCCATCTCTAATAGAATTTTCTTTTAAATGCTTTAGATGTATCATCTTCTCCAAAATATGAGCAGTTTGTTCTGCAAGAAGTTTTATTATTCTGTTTTCCCTTTTTGTCCAGATTTTACTTTTTTTACTAAAAACCACAAGGATACCGAGTAGCTTATCCTCCGTCTTCACTGGGGCACATATGAAAGAAACTATCCCTTCATTTTTAAGTATTTCAGGAAAAAGAATCCAAGAATCTTTTTCTATATTTGAAGATGAAAAAGTCTGATTTATTTTAATATTTTTCTTTATAAATTCTTCCCCTGCTTTTAGAGAAATTTTAGATTTATACTCCTTACTGAGCTTATATCCTTCCACTAAATTTGAATCCTTTTTCCCAAATAACCAGAGAAAGGCAGAATCTCCATCTAATGTCTTAGTCGCTTCTCTTGAAATACCTGAGGCAATCTGTTCAAGTTTTTCGGCTTTTGATATAAGTTGAAATATTCTCCAAAGAGATTTAACTTCTTCTTTATATATTTTTTCCATATTATTTTTATTTCCTTATTTTCTGTTTTTCGGTTCTTTTCTGAAAAATAAAAATAGTTAGAAATATTACAAAATCCTAGCACTTTTAGTGTTTTTCATTTATGTTTTTAAAGTAGTTTTGTTCCCTTCTTATTTCCTTTCACTACTTATATTATTCCCAAAAAATATCAATTTTAGACAAAATAGTATTGTCCTGGTAATATCTTATATCTTTGGCTTTCTTATCTATACTAATGTATATAGCAGTGTAGCAAGATTGCAGCTCAAAGGTAAGAAAAGTCCCCACAAGTTCTTGACACTAACCTATATACAATTACTTCTTGACAATGTTTAAATCATATTATATTAAAAAATGAAGAACAAGGAATTGATAGAGAAGTAAGAAGTGTATTAAGCCGGGAGGCCTGTGCCCAAGCTGCTCGAGAGACTGCAAAAACAGAAGATATTATGAGGGAAGCTCTGGTAAAAGCATAAAAACATTTTCACCAGATGTACAAAGAGTAACCACCATAAAAATAATAAAATAGAAGACTTAAGTAAAAGAGGAAAGAAAGATAATTAACCTAAAACCATCCGATCTTCTATATACTCTTGTTTTCGTAATTTAGAAAATTGTTTTAAGAGATAATTTATATCAATCTTTTTCCTTTCTTCTCCTTGAATATCGAAGATATTACATCCTCTATCCATCATTACAGTTCGATTACCTAATTCCAATGCTTGTTTCATATTATGAGTAACCATTAAAGTAATTAGGTCACCTTTTCGCTCCTCTACAAGTTCTTCGGTAATTTTCAGAATCTTCTTGCTGCTCTCGGGATCTAAAGCTGCCGTATGTTCATCTAAAAGTAAAATTTTTGGTTTAAACATAGTAGCCATCATCATAGTCATGGCCTGTCTTTGACCTCCAGAAAGCAAACCTACTTTTTTAGCAAGATCCTTCTCTAACCCAAGTTCTAATTCACTCAACTTACTCCGAAAATATTCTCTTAAATATTTGTTCAGGCCTAACCTCAATCCCCTTCTTTCCCTCTTTAAAGATAGGGCTAAATTTTCTTCTATACTCATATAGGGAGCCGTTCCTAAAAGAGGATTTTGAAAAACTCTGCCAATCCAGCGAGCTCTTTGATATTCAGGTTGATAAGTTATTATTTTTCCGTCTAATCTAATTTCTCCTTGGTCTGGCTGTAAAGCCCCAGCAATTAAATTTAGAAGGGTAGATTTACCAGCACCATTACTACCAATTATGGTAATAAAATCACCTTTTTTTACTCTTAAGTTAAAATTATTTATAGCTAATACTTCATGCGGAGTATTTTTAGCAAAATATTTAGTCAACCCCTTAATTACCAGCATAAACTTAAACCTCTTTTTTTTGATTATTTTGTAGGTCCTTTCTCCCCAAATTAAAACTGGTGATGAAATCGATTCTATGTTTTATAATGGGAATAGACAAAGCTATTATTACTAACAAAACAGAAATTAATTTCAAATCTCCTGGTTTAAAGCCTAATCTATAACCATAACGCAAAGCAATTATCATAATTAAACGATAAACCAAGGAACCTATTACTACAGCGATAGTTCTCCAGAAGATAGTCGGAATTCTAATAATACTGATACCGATTATTACGGAAGCCAAACCAGCAACTACTGTACCTAAACCCATATTTACATCAGCAAATCCAGAATATTGAGAAAAAAATGCACCGGATAGAGCTACCAAAGCATTGGATAGACAAAGTCCTATAATCTTAGTCATATCTGTATTTGCTCCCAGACTCCTGATCATCTGTTCATTGTCTCCAGTCGCAATTATAGCCAATCCTATCTCTGTAGAAAAAAATAAATCTAAGGTAAACTTTAGTATTATCACCAAAAAGAGAAAAAAGAAAGGGATCAGATAATTCATCGAGATATTGGGGAAATGAATTTTTATTTCTTCTAATAAGGTTTCCTTCCCTAATAAGGGGATATTTGGCCTTCCCATAATTCTTAAATTAACTGAATAGAGAAGGGTCATAGTTAAAATTCCAGACAAAAGATTGGTAAGTTTTAATTTAGTGTGTAATAACCCAGTAATTATACCAGCAAGAGAACCAGCAATTATAGCTAAAAAAGTTCCCCATAAGGGGTTTCCTCCAGAAAAAATTATCTTAGTAGCTACCGCTGCCCCTAAAGGGAAGCTTCCATCAACAGTCAAATCGGGAAAATCCAAAATCTTATAGGTGATAAATACTCCCAATACCATAATTCCAAAGATTAATCCCTGTTCTAAAGCATGTAGTAAAAGACTAATTGTCATTTTATCTGATCCCTTTCTTCTTTAATTAACAGATTAATTACAATATTTTCCCTTCTTTAATAACTTTATCCGCTTCTTTTAATATCTCTTCACTTACTGAAAGCCCCAGCACTTTTGCAGCATCTAAATTCACCACAAATTGTAAATCTTTCGGATCACTTATGATTTGAATGGGAATGTCAGATGGTTTGGCACCTTCAATAACTTTCAGAGCTACTTCACCAGTCTTTTTGCCCAAATTAAAATAATCTATACCATAAGAAGCTAAAGCACCTTTATCAACCAAACTGGGATCAGCCACAATTAAAGCAATCTTCTCTTGATTACATACCTTTACTACAGATTCCAAGGCAGATACCACAGTATTATCTGTCGCAATATATATCGCCTCTACTCTCCCGGCCAGAGACTGGGCAGCCATCAAGACTTCACTGGAATTACTCACTGTCACTTCTATCAGATTAAGACCAATCTCTTTACAAGTCTTTTTTACTTCCTCAATCTGAACAACCGAATTTACCTCACCAGCATTGTAAATAGTCCCCACATTTTTAGCCTCTGGTAAGAACTGAGGAATTAATTTTACCTGTAATCCTGTGGGCGCAGCATCACTCATTCCAGTAATATTATTTCCCGAGCTCTCCCAGCTTTGAGCTAAGTTAGCTGCTACAGGGTCAGTGACAGCAGTAATTATTATAGGAATATCTTTAACCACCTGAGCAGATGCTTGCGCAACTGGAGTTGCAATAGCCAGAATCATATCTACCTGTTCATCTTTAAATTTCTGAGCAATGGAAATAGCATTATTAAAATCTCCCTGAGCATTATGTATATCGTAGATAACCTTTTCCCCTACAATATATCCTGCTTCTTCCAAGGTTTTAATGAAACCTTCACGGGCAGCATCTAATGCCGGATGTTCCACAATCTGACTAATTCCAATTCTCAGAGGAGTGGCAAAGACCAATGAGCTTCCTATTAAGCCCACTAGAGAAACAATAACTAACATTTTTAATAAACTTCTAACTATACTTTTCATAAATTATCTCCTTTCTTATAATTTTTAAAATTTCTTCAAACTTTACACCCAAAACTAAACTAAAAAATTTTATCAAGCAAATCATTAATCACCCCCCTTTTTAGAGAATTAATTTTTTAAGTAATGCTATTCTGTTAGTAAAAGAAATAAAAAAAGCCATGGGGAATTATGTTAGTCTACCCATGGCCTTTCTGTTTAATAAAATAAAAAACCATGGGCGGTTACCTCCCAGGAGGCAACTGCCCATGGTTAAAAGATAAGTGATTTAATCACTATTATTACACCATCATTCAGGCATTTACCTCCTGAAGATAATAGTAATAATAGTAATAATAGTAATAATACCCACTCGATAAATTCATTTTTTTCTTAAAATGCAAACTTTCCATTTCCATACATACTTAACCTTAAATTTTTTTATATTTTACCACATCTCTTTTATTAATGCAACAAAATTAAGCAAACAAATAAATTTTATTTCTCTATTGCTTATACTATGCTTACCACCATCTGAGATTACATATTCTGCTTTAGGATATAGCAGATTTGCACCACTTTCTTTTACAAATCTTTTTAAAGCATCCTTTTTGTAAATAATAAGACAGGGTCTTAAATAGTATTTGGGAAAAAGCCGGCTCTTCTGTTATACCGCAAAAATGTAATTTAAGATGAATCCTTCTACTTAATCTTCTGGGAAAGTTTATCAATCTTTTCTCCTAGCTTGTCAATCTTTTTTTCTAATTTATCTACATATTCTTTAGAAGCAAAATTCATCTTCTCTAAGTGTTTCTCAATCTCAGGTCTAATCTTTTCCAATAATTTATCTTTCTCTTTCTCGGCTTTATCCATAAGGTCCATCACGAATTCTTTGCTCTCACTCTGACTCAATTCACCTTTCTTAATTAACTCTTGAGCTATTTCATTAGCTCTTTCTTTGGTAAGAGAAAGTGCACCTAAACCAGCAAGGAGCATCTTTCTACCTAATCTAAACATATCCTCACCTCCTGTTTTTAAAATTTTTAATGGAGAAAGGATTGAGGGTAACATAATTTTTTTGCTTTTCTCCTGTTCCACAATAATTTGGGCTAATGTCAAAGAAGTTATATCTTCTTTAGTTTCATTATCAATTACCTTTACTTCTTCCCCTTCCCGAATTAGCCTGGAAATTTCAGCAAGATTAATGTATTTCTTTTCTTTAGTGTCATATAGTTTACGATTCGCATATTTTTTAATAATATAGTCAGCCATAAATATAACACCTCCCTTTATCTATAATGCAATGCGTTACAATTAATGTATAACACAATGCGTTATATATGTCAAGTCCCTTATGGAATTTTTACCTTAACCTTAGTGGAAATTCTCCACTACCCTACTGGAAATTTTCCACTACTCCTAGTGGAATTTTTCCACACTAACAACAACAAACAAGAGCAATAACAATTTAACAGCAACAACATTGGGTGTAATTTTTACCTTGCTGATGTTGTTGTTACTTTCTTTCTCTGTTATTCCTGCTTTCTCTTGTCATTTCCGATTCACCTTATCATTCTCGCAAAACTTGTACTCGTGAAAGCAGGTAGAGGAAATCTATCTTTAACTATTGTTATTGATGTTATTTATTTTTAAAAATTTTTTTATCAAGGTGCTGCATTTTAGTCTCTTTTTTTGCATCTATATAAGTAGAGGGGAGAATATTTTCTGTCATTGCGAGCGCTGTGCTGACTTATCAGGGCATGGCAATCTCAAATACACTTCTGTCATTCCCGCACTTTATGTCATTCCCGCACTTTATGTCATTCCCGCGAAAGCGGGAATCTATCAAATTATCATTGCGATGAGTGAAACGACAAAGTAATCTCATAAAAACTATTCAAAGAAAGGTAAAAAACTATGGAAAGAAAAATAACAGCTAACCAAACCATTTCTTTTACTACTATCCAGGATTATTTCTTAGCAAACTGTGTGAGTGTGATAGGTATTGGACCGGCTATGCTCTATCTCCAGCTCTTAAGCTACTGTCATAAAGGAAAAGATACCGCCTGGCCTTCTATTCAAACTCTGAATAAAAAGATGGGCACTACTACTAAAACCTTAATCAGGTACCGCAATACTTTAATAGAATATGCATTAATCAAAAAGTAGTAAGACAAAGGTCTTCTTCTGGAGGATATGACCATAATCTTTATCAGATAGTCTTATTGGATAAAGAGAAAGTTTTTTTTCCTCCAGCAGAAAGATTACCGAAAGATACTGAAGAAGTTATCTCTGGAATAGCAAAAGAATCTCCTTCCACCAATCAAAATAATTCTAAAAAGATAAATACTAACGATAAAAAATCTTCAAAGAAAGAGATGATAAAAGAAGAACTAAAAAGGCTAAATCTGAATAAAAAATCTATAGATAAAATGATTTTAAATTATTCCTTAGATGATATTGAGGAAAAATTAGATTTGTTCAAAATAAAAAGAAATGTAATTAACCCTGCTGGTTTGCTGATTGCCGCTCTACAAGCTAATTATCTTAATCCGGAATCACGTAAAGAAGAAGATTATGATGAAGAAATA
>DOTB01000066.1 GCA_003513845.1 Candidatus Atribacteria bacterium
ATTCTATTGGCTTATTCCCTGGTCTAAAAGTTAATCGAATTCATTTAAAGAAACGGCTGTAATTTTTCTCTTCTTTACCCGATCTTTACAGAAATTGGTAGCAATTTTGAACAGCCAATTAGAGAATTTAAACGCTGGCTTAACCTGCCTAAGAGAATTATAGGCTTTTATAAAAGTCTCTTGAGTGATATCTCATACCTCCTCAGTGGTACCGATTAGCCGTCAAACAATATTAAAAACGGATTTTTCATATTTCTTTACCAAAAGTGCATAGGCTTCTCTATTACCATTCAAACAACTTTCTACTATAGACCAATCTTCGTTATTATTATCCATTTATATCTAATAGCTCCCTGAATCTACACCAGCTTACCATGTTTTTGTTCTTTTGTAACCTACTACAAAAAATTAATCAAAAATGTTACAATAACTTATATTTAAGAATTGTTCGGTTTATTTATATTCACCTATATTCTCAATTACCAAATACTGAATACCATAAAAGAGAAAAATCAGTGAAATATTTCTCTTGTTCATTAAATTATACATCTAATACTTCTTATGAGAATTATGAGAATAAAGAAAAATAAACCTCACAATAACTTTTTTAAATTGAATATCGATGCAGAGAAGAAAGGAGGTAAAAGAATGCCTTTGCTAGAGCTGAAAAAGGTGAAAAAAATCTATCAACAGGGAAAGATTTCAGTACCGGCTCTAAGAGGAATAGATTTAACTGTTGAAGAGGGAGAATTTGCCACAATATTTGGACCATCCGGCTCAGGTAAAACAACCCTGCTTAATATGATAGGCTGTTTGGATACCCCAACAGAAGGTGAAATACAGCTAAATAGAAAAAGAATTAGTGAACTTTCCAAAAAAGATTTAGCTATGACCCGTCGTTACAATATTGGTTTTATTTTTCAAAGTTATAATCTGATTCCTGTTTTAACTGCCTTTGAAAACGTGGAATTTGCTATTCGGCTTATAGGTAATCTATCAGAAAAAGAGATAAGGGAAAAAGCACTAAAAATGCTGGAAGAGGTAGGATTAAAAGGAAAAGAAAATCGCAAACCTGGTGAATTATCAGGGGGAGAGAAACAAAGAGTTGCTATTGCCAGAGCACTGGTGAAAGAACCCAAAATTGTATTGGCTGATGAGCCAACTGCCAATCTGGATTCAGAAACAGCCCAGGATGTTATCAAAAATATGGTTAAGATGAATGAGGAATTGGGAACTACTTTTATCTTTTCTACTCATGACCCTCAAATTATGGAATATGCCAGAAGGTTTATCAACCTAAGAGATGGTCTGATTTCTTCCGATAAAAGGGGGAAATAACAAGTGTTCAGTATTCGTCTTGGTATAAAAAATTTATCACGTCAAAAAAGACGGAATATCATTACTATCTTAGTGATTGCCTTTGCCTTTTTTGGCTATCTCTTCTTAGAATCACTTTTAAATGGTATGGAGGAAATGTCCTTTGATAATATCAGAGATTTTGAGACTGGTGATATTCAGATTGCCCATCCAGAATACTGGCCAGAACGAAAGGAACTCCCTCTGGATCATCTTGTAGAATGGAATGAAATCATAAACGACGAAATAGAAAAAATTAAAGGTGTATCTGGTGTATCACCGGAACTCAGGTTTTCAGCCAATCTCAATAATGGAATTGATGAAATGGGTGTTATTGGTCTGGGAATTATTCCTGAAAATTATAATCAGGTATTTAAAACTCAGGATTATTTTAGCGAAGGTTCTCTCTTTGCTTTGAACGAAAATAAAGCAGTAATTGGAGAAAGAATGGCTGAACTAATGGATTTAAAGATGAATGATTATATTATTCTACTGGTCAGAACCAGGGAGGATACCTTTAATACCATCGAGGTAGAAATCGGAGGCATAGTAAAAACACTCAATCCTATAATAAATAGCACAATAGTTCTACTCCCACTGCACCTGGTTCAACAGGCATTAAATACCGAAAATAATGTTTCTATGGTCTCCCTTAAAACTAATTTTGGTCAGGAAGAATTAGCTCAACAGTCTATACATGAATATTTCCGAGAAGAGGGTTTGCCCTTAGAAGCATATTCCTGGCGAGAATCTGCAGAAAGTGTCATTGCCTTAAGTACTACTAAAAAGAGCGCTATTGGAATCATTATGTCAGTAGTCTTACTTATTGGAATGGTAGGAATTATCAATAATATTATACTTTCTGCCCTGGAGAGGACTTCCGAAATTGGGATGATGAAGGCATTGGGCATGAAAGAGTGGGAGATAGTCTTTGTCTTTATGGTAGAAGCAGCCGGTATCGGAGTAATGGGAGGATTAGCTGGTTGTCTGTTAGGTTTTCTTGGGGTTAACTGGCTGGTGAATAATGGTTTTTATATAGAAGCCTGGGGAGATATGACCCAATATGGTATACCGATTTTAGATAGAATTTATGGTGTCTGGAATTACTATTCTTTCGGTTATATTTTTTTCTTAGGTGTTATCGTTGCTATACTGTCCAGTATATTTCCAGCTTATTGGGCAGCTCACAAAGACCCGGTAGAAGCGATCTACCAGCGATAAGGGGCAATAAATGAAATTTTTATGGAATTTAGCCAGAAAAAATCTTTCCCGTTCTAAGGCAAGAACTATGATTTCCATTATTGCTGTAGCCATAGCTATTATTGCTGTAGTCTTTATGCGGGGAATGATAAGCGGATTATTGGAATCCACTTTTGAAAATCATATTCAATACAAAGCTGGTCATATAAGAGTGATTAATAGAGAATATAAATTAAAAGAGCATTTACTATCATTAAACTATACCGTGAATGGCTTTGCTAATGAGGGGTATGAAAGCATGGCAGCAAGCCTAAAACAAATAGAAGGTGTAAAGCAGGTAGTACCGCGATTAAAATTCCCGGCTATGGTTAGCTATCAGGAAAAATTAGTGCCAATGATAGGCTGGGGTATAGATCCACAAGAGGAAATTAAATTTACCAGAATAGATAAACAGATCACTGAAGGAAGGATGGTTGAGCCAGGGGCAAGAGAGGTAGTGATGGGTGACGGTTTATTGCAAAAAATTGGGCGGCAAGTAGGAGATAAGGTTACTTTTCTCTATAGCACTGCCTTTGATTCCTTTCGAGCATCTACCTTTCAGATTGTAGGAAAAATAGAAAGCAGCCTGGAACTTTTGAATGATAATCTATTTTATCTTCCATTGGAGCAGGCACAGGCAATATTAGAAATCCCTCAAGAAGTGACAGAATTACTTATTATCACTAATGATTACCATCAGGCCGATTTGATAATACCACAAATCGAGGAGTTTTTTGCAGCAGGGGTTCCTTCCGGAAAATATACCTGGCAGCACTGGAAATGGGACTATGATATGATTGAATTTTTCTCTTATGCTACTGTGATCTATAACTTTATTTATGTTTTTATCATTATACTGGCCTGCTTTGTCTTGATAAATACTCTTATTATGATTGTTAATGAGCGCACCCGTGAGATCGGGATGATGAGCGCCCTGGGCTTAAAAGCAAGAGAAATCCTCTACCTTTTTGCCATGGAGGGTATGATTATCGGCGCCCTGGGAAGTGCACTGGGAACTGTTATCGGCGGTATTATTACTAAAATCTTTTCCGTGGTCGGAATCAATTTTAAAGCAGCAATGGAAGGTATGTCTTCTGATTTAATGTTTGAACCAGTATTTTATACTGTTTTCAGCTTAGAAAACCTTATTTTTGCCTTTATTCTTGGTGTTTTAGTAGTGACTATTGCCTGCCTTATCCCGGCCAGAATGGCTGCCCGACTGGAACCTAACAAAGCATTAAGGATATAAGATAAGGAACAAAAGGAGAATGATTTATGCCAAAACCAAAAATAAATAAACTTATATTTATAACAATTATTATATTTACTATATTATTTTCTTTAACAAACTCGGGGTTAGCTATGGCTACCAAACAGATGACTGCCGAAGAGATTATGAAAAAGAGAGATGAAAATGAATATATTCAGTCTGCCTATGCAGAGGTAACTATGATTATCAGTAAGGGTGGTCGAGGGATTGAAAAAAATATGGTAATGTATTCCAGAGAGAAGGATGCCTTTGTGGAATTTACCAATCCTGGTGACCGGGGAACCAAGTTTTTAAAAAGAGACGACAACATCTGGATGTTTTTCCCTGATGCTGAAGAAATTGTCAAAATTTCTGGTCATATGCTGGAACAGGGTTTTATGGGAAGTGATTTTTCTTATCAGGATATGATGGAATTTGATAAATTAACTGACCTTTATACCTTTACAATTTTAGAAGAAGATACCTTTACTAATAGACCATGTTATGTACTGGAAGCTATTGCTATCCCTGGAAAGAAGGTATCTTATTATCGCCGGGTGACCTGGATAGATAAAGAACGATTTGTAGGTTTAAAGGAAGAGCTCCATGCAGAAAGCGGCAGATTATTAAAGGTAAGTGAAGTGCAAGAAATAAAGGAAATTGACGGTCACTGGTTGCCTATTCAAGTGGTTATGGAAAATAAATTACGCAGAGATACCTACACCCGTTCTATTATTAAAGAGATTGAATTGAATCCGGAATTGGATGAAAGATTGTTCAACTTGGAAAACCTGCACTAATTAGATTATTCTTTGATTAATCAAAATATATTACAAAACAACATTAATCAACATAATCGACACAATAACAGGGAATTATTTATGAAAAAATATTTTCTTTTTGAGCACCTGCTAATAATAATATTTGTTATGATTATTTTTAGTTATTCAGCAATAGCTCACGATATAAAGCTAGGTGGACAACTTAATACCTCATTAACAGGTTTTTATGACCGCCAATTGGGATTTGGTTATATACCTCAAGCAAATCTTGACCTGGAGTTATTTCTACCACTTAAGAACAATAGTGAAATAAGATGTGCTGGCTATTCCTCTATTAATATTGCCGAAGGAAAAGTAGATTTTCTTTGGAAAAAATTATACTGGAAACATCGTTTTGATAACTTCCATCTTACCATCGGGAGACAGCCTGTATCATGGTCTTTTGGCTCACTATTAAATCCGGTAGACTATTCTCTGGGTGCGGCAGCTTTAGATAGAGATTACAACACTAAATTTCAGAATGCCATAGAGATTTATTATCCTATTAATTGGCATACCAGCTTGTCCTTGCTATCTTCATCACCGGGTAGTCTGGAGGATTCAAAAATAGGCTTAAGAGGCAGGACTCTGATAAATGACTTTGATGTTACAGTGCACTTTGTACAGGAACAAGTACTAGCAGCTGAACCAGGCCAACAGCGTTTCGGCATCACCGCCAAAGGAGATATAGACAGATTTAGTGTCTATAGTGCCTTAGGATATTACCATGATGATGTGGATTCTTTTTCATTACTTGCTGGAACTGACTATAGTTATTTCTTTCAGTCAGGTAATCAATTATATTTTCAAGCTGAATATCTAAACATACCTCCAGAACTTTTATCACAAATTACTGGCTCTATGATGTCTGCTCAATGGGAAGGGAAAGATAAAAATATCCATCTGTTGGTTAGTAATGCCTCATACCAGATTGACGAGTTCTCCAGTATAGGCTTAACCTCTCTTTATAATTTCAGTGATGATACTATCCTATTTTTGCCAACCTATAGCAACCAGATAAATACTAATACCACTCTTGAAATTCAGGCAGCAATAAAAATGGAATCAATCGAGGAATCGGATTTGAAATCTTTAAAATTAATCGTAGGAACGCCTGCTCATATCTTTGTAGAAATTGGAATTAATTATGCCTTTTAAATCACCCTCGCCCTAACCTTCTCTCCTTGAGGAAGAGGCAGAGGTGAGGGTGAGGGCATAAGAACTATAGCATATTAGAATAATCCCCATCCTTGTAATAAGAGGATTAAAATAATAAATGGCAGGATGTAGGTTAAATATCCTTTAGTCCAATTTGCTTTGGGGAATTTTAGGCCTTCTCCCATATCTGCTTCTTTGATAGAATTATCCCAACCCCAGCCAAATTTCCAGGTACAAAACAGGACAAAAACTAAAGAGATCG
>DOTB01000083.1 GCA_003513845.1 Candidatus Atribacteria bacterium
TATTTCTTCATCATAATCTTCTTATTTAGGTGATTCCAGTTTTTGAATAGTTTTCATGAAATTACTTTGTCGTTTCTTTCTCCGGAATAGCAGTTTGATAGATTCCCGCTTTAGTAGGAATGGCAAGAGGAAGCAGGAATAATAGAGAAAGAAAGTAACAACAACAGCAGCAGGGGGGAAATTATACCTTAATGTTGTTGTTAATGTGGAAAAATTCCACTAGGGGTAGTGGGGAATTTCCATTAGGGTAGTGGAATTTTTCCACGAGGGGATAGAGAAATTCTTGAAAGAAATAGTTGACATAGTTTTTTATATTAGTATAATAAAAGTATAACAATAGTATAATTAAAGTAATACAAAGGAGATAAATATGTCAAAATTAAGATTGACAGTTACTATTCCACGGGAAGAGTATGAAAGAATAGAAGAAGAAAAAAAGAAGAAATGTGTTAGCAGGAGCGCATTAGTACAGGAAATAATTAAATTCTTTTTTATAAAAAAGGATGAACAATTTAAAATTAAAAAATATATTGATGGTTACAAAAGAATTCCAGAGAAAACAAATTACATAGCTCAGCTTGAACAAGTTCAATTTGAAGTACTAAATAAGGAGTTTTAAGATGTATAAAGGTGAGGTTTGGTGGGCAAATTTACCGAATCCCATAGGTAAGAGGCCAGTAGTTTTACTCTCCAGGGATGAGGCTTATTCCGTACGCAATGCTGTTACCGTTGCTGAGGTTACTTCTACGATACGTAATATACCAGTAGAAGTGAATCTCGGAACCGAAGATGGTTTACCTAAAAAGTGCGTAATAAATCTCGATACAATAATTACTATTAGAAAAGAGCTGTTTATAGAGAAGATAACGGATCTTGCTTCAGAAAAGATTGATGAGGTCAATAAAGCAATAAAGTTTGCTCTTGATCTGAAATAATAAGTTTATCCTTCCTCGGGAATAAAAGGGGTAGGTTGAATAGTTTCTTTGTATTCGTGGATAACTTGCTTTTTCCATCCTCCTTGAAAGTAGAAGTAAAGAGCTATCAGAGCTGAGATAATATTGCTTAAGCTCATTCCCCACCATATACCGGTAGAACCAAATTGATTACCGAGAAAGTAGGTAAGAGGAATTCTTAAGCCCCAGAGTCTTACCATATCTACAATCATAGGTTGAACATTATGTCCGGACCCTCTAAATAAAGCCATAATTGCTCCAATTAAACCGAAGAAGGGGATACCTAAAGTGAAGATGGTAAGAAAATGAATCCCTTCGGCAATAATATCCGGTCGGCCAGGGATAAATAATTTAAATAACGGGATTCTTAAAGCAAAGACCAGAGCGGCTTCTAATAAGGTAATAAGAAATACTACCTGAAGGGATTTTTTGGCGATTTCTTTTACCCGTCCGATAAGATTTGCCCCCAGATTCTGCCCGATCAAAGTTATAATTCCTGTCCCCAGGCCATCTACCACAATAAAAATAATATTAATCAGTTTATCCCCCACACCATAAGCGGCAATAACCGTCTCTGGGTTATTTACTCTTCCAATGATAGCCATAACTAGCACAAATCCAAAGGCAGTAGATGAATGTCCTATCGCTGCTGGTAGTCCTATTTTGAAGATTTTTTTTAGCCATTGCCAAACGGGGATTAGACCGTTTGAGGTTATCTTTATCCCTTTTGTCCCTCTAAAAAGGAGATAGATGGAAATAAAGGCAGCTATGCCCTGGCATATAATGGTAGCCAATGCTGCTCCCAGTACTCCCATATGAGGAAAACGCCACCACCCAAAGATTAAAAAGGGATCGAGTATAACATTTAAAGTAACAGTGAAGAGATTTATATACATTGGGGTTATAGTATCACCTTTTGCAGAGAGAATGCTCTGAAAGGTGAAGGCAATAAACATAAAAGGCATTCCCCAGAAGATAAGCTGCATATAAGTTATAGCTGTCCTGGTGACCGTAGCTGATTTAGTAATAAGAGGGACAAGATAAGGGGTTAATATAAATCCGGATACAGCGACTATCAATCCAAATATAATGGAAAGAGAAAGCATTTGGCTGGCTACCATATTGGCATTTTTCTTTTCTCCTGCTCCGGTATATTGAGAAACCAGAGCCACACCAGCTATTTCAAATCCAAAAGAGAGAGCAATGAGGAACCAGATCATCGGCCAGGAAATTTGTAAACCGGCTACTGCTTCTCCGCTTTCTGCAGGAGGAAGGTGCCCCAGCCAAAAGGTATCGGCAAGATGGTATAAAGTATGTAATAGCTGGGAAATCATCACCGGAAAACTCAATAAAAACATAACTTTTAAGGGATTGTCAGTTAAAATTTCTTCACGGGTAACTTTTCTCATTCTCTCTCCTTCTTGAATTGTTTGCACTTTATGATTGTAACAATTTTTCCTCTATTATATAATTTCTATCTCGATATGTTCTCCTTTTTCTTCCTCCACTACATCTACAATTTTACCAGTAAATTCCGGGTCATTCATCGCTTTGTTGAGTTCATCCATATCGATTGGTATTTCTTTCCCTTCTATATTTACTGTATCCTTGCCCAACTTGCTGGCGAGATTCAATCCCCATTTGACTAAGCTGAAAGGAATGGTGACATTTACCTGAGGCTTGTCACCTTTGGTAACACGGATTTTTAAGAATCTCTTTTTCTTTGTAGAGAGAGGAGTGGTCTCCTCTTCTTCTTTAGTTTCCCTTAAGGCCTCCAGAAGCTCTGCTGCCTCCTCGCTGGTTATTTTCTTTTCTTCCAACATTTCCAGAATTTTTTTGATTTCTTCTTTCATTTTTTTAAACCCCTTTTTTATATTTTGTTTTTAGTTAATGGATTCCCATCAAGTGCGAAATGACAAAGATAAAATTATTATTTATTGCTTTATTTCCTTAATTAATTTTATCGCCTCGGCAGCGGTAATTTCTCCTCTTTCCAGGTTATCCAAAATCTATTTTTCCTTCAATCCTTCGCTTTCTTCAAACAACCCCAAAGTAATTAGCAATTTATCCAAACGATTTTTTACAGTAGGGTAGGAGATACTCATCCTTTCCTGAACCTCTTTAATGTTTCCTCTGGAGCGAAGAAAAGTAAGTAAAAATTTACTATCTTCATCGGAGAGAGATAGAAGTTTGTTTATAGGGAATTCTCCTTGAATTGTAGTGCTGCATTTAGGACATCTTAATTCTGTAATCTCCAACTTAGAGTTACAGGCCGGGCAAAGAGTCGGAATTTTCTTCATTATTTACCTCCATATTAATTAAATCAATGTTGTTATTACTAATATTAATATATATATTTAATAATGTCAAGTAATAATTAAATAATATTATAAAATAAATTATAATATTGATATTTATAATGAATTTATTATTCCTACACCAAGTACGAATAGTTTTCTTGCAATTAAATATTTTTTTACATAGAATAAATACAATAACCGGAGAAAAAATATTTTTTTACTTTAAAACCTGAGGGAGATATAATTTGAAAATATCTGTTTCTCAAGAGAATTTAAATACCATATTTGGAATATTGGCCATATTGTTTTGGGGAACTACTATTGCCTTTTCGCGAAGTCTGACAGAACAGTTAGGACCTTTAACCGCGGCTTCCTGGATATATTTACTGAGTGGTATTTGGAGTTGTATTTATCTTATTAGTAAACCCGGAGGAATTAAAAAAATATTTCAACTTCCTATATTATATTTAATAGGTTGTGGAGTTTTATTTGTTTTTTATATGGTTTGTCTTTATTTGGCGGTGGGATTAGCTTTTAGCCGCGAACAGGTTATTGGAGTAAGCATTATTAATTATCTCTGGCCCGAATTAACTTTGGTTTTTTCCCTTCCCATTTTACACAAGAAGGCGAAAATAACTTTAGTTCCCGGAGTAGTTCTGGCTTTTAGTGGTTTTTATCTGGCTACAGTGGAAAGCGGAATGTTTTCCTGGGAGGCATTCAAGGGGAATATTCAAGTAAATTATTTTCCTTATTTATTGGCTTTTATGGCTGCTATTTCCTGGGGGCTCTATTCTATTTTAGTCCGCCGTTGGGCTGGTCATACTGAGGATGGAGCTGTACCGCTATTTCTTCTAGTTACGGGATTAATATTAACTGCCATAAGGTTTATGTTCCCCGAAGAATCTTACTCGTCACCCCGCGTAGTAGCAGAGCTCTTATATATGTCCATTTTTCCCACTTTTTTAGCCTATTTCTTTTGGGATAGGGCTATGCGAAAAGGGAAAATTATTCTGGTTGCCTCTGTTTCCTATTTTACACCACTACTTTCAATAATTATTAGTTCTTTATATCTACAAGTGGCAGTTAAAGCCAATCTCTGGATAGCCTGTGGCTTGGTAATTGCAGGTGCTGTTATCTGTAAATTTTCTATTGTTGATAGAACACAAAAAGAATCTGCCTAAATCCTTGTTTCACCGGGGGTATTATGCTGTAAGGGTTCGATTCATCGAAGCAGTAATCCCCGTCGGACATGCGTTTCGGTTGTCAAGAATAAATTCCCGCTCCCCGATCAATTTGAGGACAGGTTTCGTGTGAAGGATAGAAGTAAAAAACAGGGTCAGGTAAATCCAACCCTTACCCCTTTAAGTTTAATTAAATTAACTATCCAATCTATATTATTTTTTGATTATTTTTTCTAAAAAAAGAAGGATTTTTAGAATTTTATAGAGTATAATATTTTTATATAGTGGGAAAAAGAAAAATTTAAGGAGTAGGTATGGAATTAAAAATATCTGAAAAATATAAAAAATTGATAGTTGATACCGGAAGAGAATTGTATAAACAAAATTTGACTATTGGGACCTGGGGGAATATTAGCTTTCTGGATTCAGATACTGATTTGGTTTATATCAAACCAAGTGGTATAGAGTATAATGAGATCGAAACTAAAGATATAGTAGTATTAGACAAGAAAGGTAAAATCGTTGAAGGGACTAAAAAACCCTCTATTGAGACCTCTATGCATCTTGCTATATATAATGCCCGTGATGATGTGGGAGCAATAATTCATTATCATCCCATTTATTCAAGTGTATTGGCAGTAACAGGACTAAGCCTCCCGGGGATCAGTGAAGATTTTGTGCAATTGGTGGGAAATAAGGTAGTATGTGCAAAATACGGATTACCTGGCTCAAAAGAATTAGCTAAAAATGCGGTAATTGCTTTGGGAGAAAGGAAGGCAGTTTTTCTTCTTAATCATGGTACTCTCTGTGTGGGTAGAGATATGAAAGAGGCGATGAAGGTCTGTTCTGTAGTAGAGAAAACAGCTCATATTTATATTTTAAGTAAAAGTATAGGGAAGTGTAGAATAATTCCTGAAGAAGACATTAAGGCAATGCAGGATTTTGCTAAAGATAATTATGGTAACTAAATAAGCCTCTGCCTGCCCTTTTTGTTAATTACTAAATCATTGTATTTACATCCCCTGCCTATACACTAAACGTTGTACGCTATGCGTTAATAATTTCTACAATTCTTGCCCACGTCTTATATTTATTACTCATCACTTGTAACTCATTACTGTATTTTCGCTATGGGACAATTAATTTTAATCTTTTTGGCAGAAGAGTGATAATAAATTTTTTTTGGCCTTCTATTACCTCTCCACTCACCTGAGCCAGGATAGGTTCTGAAGATTCAATTATTATTTCTTTAGCCCTATAAAAATTTATCCCTTTAATACTTCTGTGTGTGCCTTTAAATACCTTAGGAATGCTCATAAGATATTTAAATCTTCCCATCTTTTCTACTACACATACTTCTAACAAACCATCATCTAATATGGCTTCCGGTGTTATCTTAAATCTTCCTCCATAAATTTTTCCATTGCCAACAGCTATAAATAGAATTTTGGACCGAGTCTCTTGCCCGTCAATCTTTATCTTTACTTCGTGGTAACCAAAAGGAGAAAGAAGTTTTTTTATGGTAGCAAAGACGTAGATATAAGCACTGAGAGTATTCCAATTAGGGTGTCGATTTTTCAATTGATTGGCTAAATGGGCTACCTCTGCATCAAATCCTATACCGCAGATATTGGCGAAATATATCTGATTATTAATTAGGCCTACATCTATTTTTTTAGTTTTACCTTTAATTAAAATTTTACAAGCTTCAATTATTTCAGAAGGAATATTTGTACTTTTAATAAAATCATTAGCCCATCCTAAAGGGATTATTCCTAAGGCAGGGCTATTTTTTGATTTCATAATTCCATTTACTATTTCATTAACTGTTCCGTCTCCACCTACCGATACAATAAGTTCTACACCGTTATCAGCTGCCTTTTGAGCAAGTTCTACTGCTTCTCCCTGGTGGGAAGTAGTGCAAACTTTGTAATTTAATCCTTTTTTCTTGAGATATTCTAATACTGTTGCCAGGTGATGGTTTGGTTTTCCACCACCAGCAGTTAGATTGACTATAAGTTCTGCTTTCAATTTTATTTCTCCTTTGTTTAAATATTATTTAATAAAATTTTATAGGTTTTTGGTTTTCTATTCAAGATAGTGTTGGTGTGCGGGACAATCTCTTTATTCCGAGAAAGTAAAAGTTCAAGCGAAGATAGACTGGCTTGCTCAGTTTTACCCAGACAGGAGGTTAATATTTGCCCCGAAGGAGAAACTATCAGACTATGACCAATACCTTGGTGGCAAATGGAATTAGAACAAGCTATAAAGATTTTATTTTCCGCTCCTCTGCTACGGCAGATGTTTATTTGTCTATCATTACTAAATTTGCTGGGCCAGATAATTATATCTGCTCCTTTAAGAGTGAGAATGCGGGCTATTTCTGGGAAAATTCCTTCATAACCTATCATTACCCCTATGTAACCATAAGAAGTTTTAAATACCGGAAGCCCCAAATTACCAGAGGTAAAAAGGTTTTTTTCTTCTCTTTCTAAATGAGTCTTTCGGTATTTCCCTCGGAGTTTACCTGATTCTATAAGAAAGGTGGTTTTATAATAAGATCCATTTGATTTTTCAATTAATGTAATGGCGCAGAGAACTTTCCTGCCTTTAGTTATTTGTTTGAGTTTATCAATAATTTCCTCTCCATTTTCAGGGAAAACAAAATCGCATTCAGGGAAGACGATGATATTAACTTCCTGTTCTAATAGATTATTTATAAAGAATTCTATCTTTTGGAGATATTTTTTAAATTTATCTTCAAATTCCATTTGAACTACTGCAGTTACGGGATTTAGATTTTTAGGATTACTCTTTTTTCCCATCATAGAATAGATAGGCAAACTATCAGTAGGTTGAACCAATTCAGAATAAAGTTCTGGTATACGGTCATCAATTATATTTATCTGATTGTCAATTGATTTATTGATAGCTTTTTCAAGGGAAATTTCATAAAAAAGAATCTCTTCCTGGCAAGAAGAGGCAATTTTGGCTACCTTGCCATCAGGTGTGAAAATAGCACTTTTCCCACAGTATAATACAGTCTTTGCTTCCATCCCTATTTTATTTGCTGCAATTATCCAGACTCGATTTTCCAGGGCTCGGGTAGGAATCATATATTCTACCTGAGGATTGGTAAGATTTTCTTTCTCAAGTCCTGAGGTGACCCAGTTAGTAAGGTCAATTAAAATATCCGCTCCTTGTAAACTTAAACAGCGGACTATTTCAGGAAGCCGTCCATCAGCACATATAAATATGCCCACTTTTCCGAACTCAGTCTCAGATACTGGATATTGGTCGCCTTCACAGAACCAATGAGAATCAAAATGCCAGAGGAAAGATTTTCGAAAGCGACTTACTTCTTTGCCTTCTGGATTGATAAGCAAAGCAGAATTATAAAGAATATTTTTTACAATATCAGTTTCCACTATTCCAAAAGCTATGTAACATTTATATAGTTTAGCTCTTACTTTAACTTCAGTAATTAGCTCTATAGTCGATTGCTGGAATTCGAAGGGATTTTTTACTATTAGCGGAGAAATATAATAGGCGGGGTAAACACATTCTGGCAAAACCATTAATTGTGGGTGTGTATCTGCTGCCTTATCAATCATTCTTAAGATATTTTCTTTATTATCGTATCTATCACTATACTCTCGTGCACTTACTTGAAGACAAGCTACTTTTAATTTATTAATCATTGACAAATCCTCCTTCCTTTAAATATACTTTCTACAAAAAAATTAAAATTCCTGCTATAATAGAAAATAAATTTTAATTTTATAGAAATGTAAACAAAGGTGCCAGGCACCTTTGTTTACATTTAGGTGAGAAGGAAAATGTTAAAAGGTAAATTGGTAAATTTAAGGGCTGTGGAGAGTAGAGACTTGGAAGAGATAATGAAATGGGTGAATGACCGGGAGGTTACTAAGTATTTATCTAACTTTCTCTATCCGATTTCTCGAGCAGAAGAGGAAAAGTTTTTAGAAAGGGCAATGAGTCATAATGATACAGAAAAAAATCTAGTTATGGAGACTAAAGAAGGAGTTTATTTAGGCCAGATTAGTTTACATAAAATTGATTGGAAGAATAGGAATGCAGAATTGGGGATTGTGATTGGTAATAAAGAATACTGGGGCAAAGGTTATGGTACAGATGCCATAAATACTCTGCTTAACCACGCCTTTAATCAGCTGAATTTATATAAAGTATATCTTCGAGTCTTTGAATACAATCAGAGGGGAATACGCTGTTACGAGAAATGTGGATTCAAAGAAGAGGGAAGGTTAAGAAAAGGTCAATTTTATAATGGGAAGTATTATGACGTAATCTTAATGGGTATATTAAAAGAAGAGTTTGAAAGTTATAAGCAAAAGATATAATATAATAAAAAGACAAGGATAAAAATATAAAGAATATCTTGGTGGAATTCTAATGAGTCTTTTTGATAATTATGAAAAAAACAAAATGAATAATAATGCCCCTCTTGCCGATAGGATCAGGCCGGAAAGATTAGAGGATTTTTTAGGACAGGAAGAAATTATTGGTCCGGGGAAGCCTTTGCGTAAGGCTATCGAAAAAGATGAACTCCAATCAATTATCCTCTGGGGCCCCCCCGGTTCTGGGAAAACAACTTTAGCCAGAATTATAGCCAAAATGACTAAGACCCATTTTGTTCCCTTTAGTGCAGCTATTTCAGGTGTGCCTGCCTTAAGGAAGATAATCAAAGAAGCTCAGGACAGACGGAGATATCGTAATCAAAGAACCATATTATTTGTAGATGAAATTCATAGATTTAACAAAGCTCAACAGGATGCTTTTCTACCCTATGTAGAAGATGGAACTATAATCTTAATTGGAGCTACTACTGAGAATCCTTCTTTTGAGGTTATTTCACCTCTCTTGTCAAGGTCTACTGTTTATATATTAGAACCATTATCTAAAGAAGATTTGAAAAAGATTTTAGAAAAGGCTTTAGTAGATAAAGAAAGAGGTTTGGGGAAATATAAGGTGAAATTAGAACCGGAGGTCTTGGATTTTATTATTGAACTTGCTTATGGAGATGCCCGGATAGCTTTAAATATTTTGGAATTTGCAGTAATAACTACCAAGCCAGATAACCAGAATATAAGAAATATAAATTTAAAAACTATAGAAGAAGTGGTTCAGAAAAGGTGTTTACGTTATGACAAGACAGGGGAAGAACACTATAATATTATTTCTGCCCTCCATAAAAGTATGCGTGATTCTGACCCTGATGCCGCTATTTACTGGGTAGCTCGTATGTTAGAAGCAGGAGAGAATCCCCTTTATGTTGCCCGGCGGCTGGTGAGATTTGCTTCGGAAGACATAGGTAATGCTGACCCTCAGGCCTTACAAGTAGCAGTTGCTGCTATGCAGGCAGTCCATTTTTTAGGAATGCCCGAAGCTAATTTAGCTTTAGCTCAAGCTGCAACTTATTTAGCCTATGCTCCTAAAAGTAATGCTCTCTACAAAGGTTATCAGCTTGCTCAGGAGGATATTAAGAAATGGGGACCATTGCCAGTCCCCTTAGTTATTCGTAATGCTCCCACTTCTTTAATGAAAGACCTGGGTTATGGTAAAGGTTATAAATATGCCCACAATTTTGAAGGAGGCTATATTGTTCAGGAACATTTTCCCAAAGAATTAAAAGGAAGAAGATATTATTTCCCCACCGATAGGGGTTTTGAAAAAGAGATTAAGCAGAGGCTGGAAAAATTAAAAGACAAATATAAAAATAGTCGTTAGTGAATAGTAATTCGTATCGCGCATTGCGTATCAAGTATCACGTGAAGAAAATCAGGAGTCAGGAGTAGGGGCACGATGTATCGTGCCCACAAGAGAAATTACGCAATAATATAAGTAAAAAAGGGATGAATTTTATGAAAGAAAATATGAAAAAGGAAAAAGAAGAAATAATCCTTAAGGAATTAAAGAAAACAAGAAGAGAAGAGATGAACTCTTCCGGTGAAAAATATTATAGTATTTCAGTAAATCAGGTTAAAGAGATAGCTAGTAAATTTCAATTACCGAGCAGAAAGATAGAGATATTATCTCTAAAAAGTAATATAATCCCTGAACGTTATCATCGTAATTTGGGAGTAATCAATCCTTTCGAACAATTAAAATTGCTTCAGTCGAAAGTTGCCGTAATTGGTGCTGGTGGATTAGGTGGAACAGTATTGGAGCTTTTAGCCAGAATGGGAATCGGAGAATTAGTGGTTGCCGACAAAGATATAATAGGAGACAGTAATCTGAATCGACAAATACTTTCCCAGGAAACTAATTTAGGGCAGAGCAAGAGTGAGGTTGCAGTAAAGAGGGTAAAAGAAATTAATTCTTCTATAAAGATTACCGGATATGCTGTTTTCATTGATTCTGATAATGTAAAAAAAATTGTTAAAGGTGCAGATGCAGTAGTAGATGCTCTGGATAATCTGCCTTCTCGCTTTGTACTTCAAAAGGCCTGTCGAGAATTAAAAATACCTCTGGTTCATGGAGCTATAGCTGGATTTAGTGGCCAACTTACCACTATATTTCCTGAAGATAAAGGATTAGAATTAATCTATGGGTCTGCCCGGGACTTGCCTGAACACGGGAGTGAGGCAACATTAGGTGCCCCTACAGTGACTCCTGCTATAATTGCTTCTTTAGAAGCTCAAGAAGTGATTAAGATATTATTAAAAAAGGAAAAGTTATTTCGAAATAAACTTTTGTATATAGACATTGAAAATGGGGCTATAGAAATACTAAAATTAGTTGTTAGTGAATAATCGTTAGTTTCAAATGCCACTTATAAGATAAATGAATCGACTCTTAAGCACAATTATTTTGTCTATTTTGCCAAGCAAGTATCTGTTAAACAGGACTTAAGAAAAAGGAAATACCTATACAAGGGATTTATAAAAAATAAAGAATTTAAAAACATTAAAAAGAAAGGTACAAAATAATGGCCAGAAAATTGAGAGTAGGAATAATCTTTGGAGGAAGGTCAGGAGAACATGAAGTATCCTATTGTTCTGCTACTTCTATTATAAAGGCAATAGATAAGAATAAATACACAGTAATGCCTATTGGTATAACCAAAGAAGGTAAATGGATATCTCCTCAAGAGACTGCTCGTGCACTCCAGTCAGGTAAAATAGTTGGGAAAAGTTCGGTAGTTTTACTAAATGACCCTTCCAGCAGAGCCTTGATACACTTAGACAATGATCAGAGATTAAACACAAACCCACATCTAGAAAAATTAGATGTAATCTTCCCGGTATTACACGGTCCATATGGGGAGGATGGGACAATACAAGGTCTCTTAGAGTTGGCTGATATTCCTTATGTGGGGGCAGGAGTAGCCGCTTCAGCAATTTCTATGGACAAAGAATTCATGAAAATAATATTTAAACAGAAAAATTTACCAATATTGAAATGGATGTCCATTAGGAGAAAAGAGTGGCAAAAAGATAAGGAAAAAATCTTGACTTTGATTCAGAATGACTTCGAATATCCTCTTTTTATAAAACCCACCAATTTAGGTTCAAGTGTAGGAATAACTAAAGTTCACAAAAAAGAAGAATTGGAAAAAGCTATAGATTTAGCTTCTTCTTACGATAGAAAGATTTTAATTGAACAAGGATTAGAAGAAATAAGAGAGATAGAATGCGGTATTTTAGGTAATGATGAACCTCGGCCTTCCGTAGTGGGTGAAGTCAGACCGGCAGGAGAATTTTACGATTATGATTCAAAATATATAGATAAAGGGACTCAATTGATTGTTCCGGCAGATTTACCTGACAGAATATCCAAAAAAGTTCAGGAAATTGCCCTTTGTGCCTTTAAGGCAATTGATGCTGCCGGTATGGCTCGAGTAGACTTTTTTGTAACAAAAAAAGAGAACAGAATATATTTAAATGAAATTAATACTATTCCCGGTTTTACTTCAGTTAGTATGTACCCTCGCTTATGGGAGGCAACTGGTATCTCTTATCCCAAACTAATCGACCAATTAATTCAACTGGCTGTAGAAAGACATCAGGACAAAAGCCAGAATAAAATATCTTATGATGAATCAAAACTTTTAGATAGGTGATTTTAAAAATATTAATTAGTAATTGAAAAAAGGAGAAAATTTATGATTAAGGATTTAGTTAAAAAGAACAGAAGTTTCCGGAGGTATTATGAGGATTTTGTAATTGAAAGGAATACTTTAAAAGAACTTGTAGATTTAGCCAGACTTTCAGCGTCAGCTGCCAACAGGCAACCTTTAAAATATATCTTATCTTGTGAAAAGAAAAAAAATGAATTAATTTTTCATACTTTAGCCTGGGCAGGTTATCTAAAAGATTGGTCAGGGCCTGCTGAAGGGGAAAGACCTTCGGCCTATATCGTGATGTTGAATGATACAGAAATCACTAAAAATTACATGTGTGATCCGGGTATTGCTGCTCAAAGCATTCTTTTAGGAGCAACTGAGAAGGGATTAGGGGGTTGCATATTTGCGTCGGTGAAAAGAGAAGAGTTGAGGTCTATCCTGGGGATTGAAGAAAGATATGAAATTCTATATGTATTAGCTATTGGTAAACCTAAAGAAAAGGTAGTAATTGAAACAGTTGGACCAGATGGAGATATTAAGTACTGGCGGGATAATCAGGGAGTCCATCATGTGCCTAAGAGATCTCTTGAAGAGATTATTATATGTTAAGAGGCAGAAAGTCTTTAGATTTTTTTAGAGATGAATCAGGGAAAAGAATTTAAGAAAAGGATTAAGATAGTGTAAGAGTAAAATAATTTTTGACAAAATAGAAATATAGTGTTACTATTTTAATAAAAGTAATACTAATAGGAGAAATAAATGTCTGATATAATCCGCTTCGGGGTATCTTTAGAAAAAGAACTTTTAGAAAAATTTGATAGACTTATCAAAGAGAAAAAATATCCTAATCGTTCGGAGGCAATACGAGATTTAATCAGAGAGAATCTGGTTAAAAGAGAGTGGGTAGAAGGAAAAGAAGTAGCTGGAGCGATTACTCTGGTATTTGATCATCACAAGAGAGAATTGATAAATACTTTGACTGATATACAGCATGATTTTTACCAGCTAATAATTTCTAGTCAGCATGTCCATTTAGACCACGACAATTGTTTAGAAATAATTGTAGTGAGAGGTAAACCCAGAGGAGTTAAAGAGCTGGCAGATAAATTAAGAGCAACTAAAGGGGTAAAATACGGATCTTTGTCTATAGCTACTACCGGAAAGGGGTTGGTGTAGAGAGATAGTTTTCAGATTTAAATTATAATAAAAAGGCTAAGAGCCTTATATTTTTTTACCTTACGCGTAGCACGAAAATAAAAAAAGTATATAACAAAAAATAGTGTGGAGCGGATAGGATATCGGTTACCCAATTACCCGGTTAGCCAGTTTACCAGTTAAAATATAGAGGTTACAGATTGCGGGTTATAAATTTACAGAGAGAAGTAGGGGCGTATTACATACGCCCTCATAAGGTAGAGAGACGGTATGCCGTGTTAAAGAAATAGACAGGCGGGACACCTGTCCTACGGTGTTAGTAAATTAATCAGTTAATTAGTGAATTAATAAAATCCAGGAGGAAGAAAATGAAGAATTCAAAGTTTAGAGCAGTTTTAATTTTGAGTTTAGTGGTAGCATTTTTGTTTGGAGGTTTTATTTCAGCCAGTGCTCATTTCGGAATGATAATCCCCTCTGATGATATGGTAACCCAGGATGATGATAAAAATATTAATTTAAAAGTTCAATTTATTCATCCTATGGAAGGTGATTATATGGATATGGTCAAACCTGTACAATTTGGAGTCTTGGTTCAGGGTAAAAAAATAAATTTATTAGATACACTTCAGGAGAGAAAGATTAATGATTGCATCACCTGGGAGACTAATTATCAGATAAAACGTCCGGGCGACCAAATCTTTTATGTTGAACCTCAACCTTATTGGGAACCAGCAGAGGATTGTTTTATCATTCATTATACTAAAGTAATTGTAAATGCCCTTGGTCTGGAAGTAGGTTGGGATGAAGAAGTAGGGCTAAAGACTGAAATTATTCCCTTGACTCGGCCATATGGTCTCTGGACAGGAAATGTTTTTCAGGGGATAGTAAAAGTTAAGGGAGAAGCAGTGCCCTATGCGGAAGTGGAAGTAGAATATTACAATCAAGATGGCAAGATTAAATGGCCAGCTGACCCTATGATTACTCAGGTGATTAAAGCTGACCAGAATGGTGTGTTTACTTATGCTATGCCCAAAGCAGGATGGTGGGGATTTGCTGCTCTTAATGAAGATGAAGAAAAGATAAAACATAATGGAGAAGAGAAATCAGTAGAAATTGGAGCGGTGCTCTGGGTTAAAACTTATGATATGGAATAAATAGTAAAAGGAAAATATTTATGCATATTTCAGAAGGAATATTATCTGCACCCGTATTAATTACGGGTGCAGGTTTAACTGCTACGGCAGTAGGATATAGTTTAAAGAAGATGGAACATAAAGAAGTGCCCAAAGTAGCCATTCTATCTTCTGTTTTTTTTGTTGCTTCTTTAATTCATGTTCCTTTAGGCCCTTCAAGTGTGCATCTGATTTTAAATGGAGTAATAGGATTATTATTAGGTTGGCCTGCCTTTCCAGCGATATTGGTTGCTCTTGCCCTACAAGGCGTGATCTTTCAATTTGGAGGCATTACCACCTTAGGAGTAAATACTTTTAATATGGCCTTACCGGCAATTATCTGTTTCTATCTATTTAACCGAGGAATTAAAGGGGCGAATAATTTTATTGCCCTGATCCTGGCCTTTGTTTGCGGATTTTTAGCGGTGTTGTTAAGTGGAATAATGGTAGCAGCCGCCTTAGTTTTTACTGGAGAACCATTTATACAGATAGCCAAATTAGTGTTAATTGCTCATCTACCGGTAATGATTTTAGAAGGTGTATTAACAGTGTTTTGTATAGGATTTTTGAGAAAAGTTAAACCAGAAATATTAAATATTTGATTATACAGATTAATTCAGTGGTTACAACCCAAAAAGTAAGCAGTATAGTAATGTAGGGGCACGATGCATCGTGCCCACAGAAAAAATTAGGTAATAATGTAGTGAGGGCACAATTTATTGTGCCCCTACAACCCAGTTATAACCAACAAATCCAAAATTATTATAAAGTTATTTACGATACACTGTGTACACACTCTGCTTTTAAATATTTTTTAGTTTTTTAAGGAATAACCATTCAGTATATTTCAAATATATCGGAGGGATAAGATGAAAAACAAACTGTACTTAGTGTTGATATTTATATTTTTAATCATTATGGTGATAAATATTCCAGTCTTTGCTCACAAAGTAAATATCTTTGCCTATGTAGAAGGAGATAGAATCTATACCGAAAGTTATTTTAATGATGGTAAAAAATGTATAGATTCAAAAATTGAAGTATTTGATAACCAGGGAAATAAACTGTTAGAAGGTTTAACTGATGAAGAAGGAGTGTTTTCTTTTGAGGTTCCTCCAGAAGATGTAATAGAAGGAGATTTAAAAATAGTTCTCACTGCCAGTATGGGCCATCGAGCAGAATATACAATTTCAACTGGTGAATTAGGAGACACTATCAGTGTCGGGTCAGCTAAAGAAGAGTTTGAAGAGCCCGTATCCGTTATTTCTCCTGAAATTTCTTCTCTCGATCTAAAAGAAATTCAATCATTAATAGAAGATACTCTGGATAAAAAACTAGAACTAATTATGAGAGAGATTAAAAAGTCTCAAGAGGATAAGATTTCACTTACTGAGATAATCGGTGGCATAGGTTATATATTTGGTATTTTTGGAATTATCGCTTACTTTTTGAGTCGTAAAAGATGATTTAAAATTTTATTTTCAGGTGGTTAATTTGATTAAAGAAAAATTTTCAGAAGGAGATTCTCTCCTCCACAGGCTTGACCCGCGAATAAAGATTATCGTAGCCTTATTCTTTTCGGTAATAATCGCTGTTACCGATAAATATACTTCATTGTGGGGTGCTTTATTTCTTGCTGTTGCGGCTGTGGCTGTTGCCCGTTTAAGGACCAAAGAATTGATTTCCCGTCTTTTGGTGGTGAACAGTTTTATCTTTTTATTATGGCTGATGCTTCCCTTAACCTTTCCTGGTGAAAAAATTTATACTTTAGCCTCATTAAGTGTTTCAAGAGAAGGTATTAAATACGCCTTTTTAATTACTGTAAAATCTAATTCAATTATTTTAGTTGGGATTGCTCTTCTTTCCACCTCTTCGATATTTAATCTGGTTCATGCCTTGCGTCATTTATATCTTCCTGATAAATTAACCCAGTTGTTTTTCTTTGCTTATCGCTATACTCAAACTATTCACTCTGAATATATAAGAATAAATAATGCTTTGAAAATAAGGGGATTTAAACCGCAGACCAATCTCCACACTTACAAGACTTATGCCTATTTAGTGGGGATGATGTTGGTTAGAAGTTATGATCGCTCCAAGAGAGTTTATGATGCTATGTTGTGCCGAGGGTTCAAGGGGAAATTCTGGACTTTAAATCATTTTGTTTTTAAAAAATCGGATTTTGTAGCGGGGATTGTAATGATTAGTTGTATTATAGGATTGGTGTTACTGCCATGACTAAAAGAGAAAATGAAACTGTAATCAAAATTACTGACCTTTCCTTTGCTTATCCCTCCCGGGATTATGTATTTAAAAAGTTCAATTTTGATTTTTTTAAAGGAGAAAGGATAGGTCTGGTTGGGCCTAATGGAAGTGGGAAGACTACTCTTTTCCATCTTATTATGGGACTTTTACATCCATCAGAAGGGAAGATTGAGATTTTTGGAAAAGAACGAAAAGTAGAGAATGATTTTGTAGAAGTTAGAGAAAAAATCGGCCTGGTATTTCAGGACCCCGATGATCAATTATTCAGTCCTACTGTGGCTGAAGATATTGCTTTTGGTCCTCTAAACTTGAGAAAAAATCGTCAAGAGACTGAAAAGATTCTAAAAGAAACCTTAGAGACGTTGGGTTTAGCTGGTTTTGAAGATAGGATTACTTATAATCTTTCCTATGGAGAAAAAAGATTAGTCTCTTTGGCTACTGTTCTCTCTATGCAGCCGGAAGTTTTACTTCTTGATGAACCAACAGCCTGGCTTGATGAAAAGACGATTAAAAGGATAGCCCGGATTCTAAACAATAATTCTAATTTATCTTATGTAATTATTTCTCATGATAAAAAATTTTTAAAAGAGACTACTAATTGTATATATGAAATGAGAAATGGAGAGATTAAGATTAAAAAAAAGTAGTTTTTGTTTTACCTTCTTAAATATTTGCAGTTTCTTTTTCCATTTGTTTGCCCATACACCATCAAGCAGAACTATAATTCTACTTTGGACTTTAATTCACTATAACTTCCTGGGAAGTATTTCGTTTCTTTTCCATTTATCTCCAATATTTCATCTGCTAGTTTTTTTATCAAATATCTATCATGACTCGCCACAATTATAGTACCCGAATAATCAGCAAGTGCATTCTCTAAAGCTTCACGAACATGTACATCAAGATGATTAGTTGGTTCATCTAAAATAAGTACATCAGGTTGAGATGCCAATACTTTTGCTAAACTAACCTTAACACGTTCACCGATGCTAATATTTTTAATCTTTTCATATACTCTTTTCTGGCTAAATTTAAGACAACCTAATACAATCCTTACAAATGTTTCATCTGAATTTTCTCGCTTAACTTCAGTTAAAATTGTATTCTCCATGTTTAGATTTTCTTGCTCTTGAGCATGGTAGCCAATCTTTATATTGGTCCGCCATCGAATAAAACCAGAATCAGCGGGAATTTCACCTAATAAAATTCTAATAAGAGTTGTTTTCCCTGATCCATTAGGCCCAATAATCCCAATTGTTTTACCTCTTATTATTGTAAAATTGAGCGAATTAAATAAGATCCTATCTCCAAACGATTTTGACAATTCACAAACATCAAGCACTATTTTACCAGAGTGACGGGCAGTCTCAAGTTTTACTCTTATCTGTTTCTCAACGGCTGGTTTGTTCACTTTTTCTTCTTCTATCATCTGTTTAATGCGAGTTTCAACTGCTTTTGCTCTCTTGGCTAACTTAGCTGCGCGGTGAGTAATAAAGCCTTTATCTTTTGCACCAATTTTCTCCTTCTCCTTCCTTTTTGCCCATATTTTACGCCGTTTTGCTTCTCTCTCCATCTTCTTTATTTTTCGGTTCTGTTCTTCATATTTCTCCCATGCTTGTTTCTCTTTTAAATTTCTCTCATAGATATAAAAACTGTAATTACCAGAGTATATTGTAGATTTACCATCTCTAAGTTCTAAGATAGATGTAACTACTTTATTAAGAAAATATCTGTCATGTGAAGTAACAAGGATTGTACCTTTATACCTTCTCAGGTACTCTTCAAGCCATTCCAGAGAATTGATATCTAAATGATTAGTGGGTTCATCAAGAATTAACAGATCGGGTTCTTCTAACAGAATTTTTGCCAATTCTACTCTGGTTTTTTCGCCCCCACTTAGCTTGTTATAATTTCTTTTCATATCATCCTTAGTAAAACCAAGCTTAGAAAGGGCCTTTTTTATTTTTTCCTCTAATTGAAATCCTTCTATTGTTTCATATTTGCTAAGCAGTTCTCCATAATCCCTAAGAACTTCTGTATCCACATCATTTTCCAATCGTTTTTCTAAAACACGGAGATTTTTTTCAACTTTATAGACCTCTGGAAGAGCAGCTTTTACTTCTTCTAAAAGAATTCTGTCTGAATCCCTACTTACATCTTGTGGAAGATAACCAATTTTTAAATCACATTTCGGCTTTTCTATATTACCTTCAAAGTCAGTTAACTCTCCCACCAAAATCTTTATTAATGTGGATTTGCCAGATCCATTTGGACCTACAATCCCAATCTTTTCTTTCAATCCGATAGTAAAAGACACCTTCTCAAGAAGATTTCTATCCTGAGAACTATATCTATAAGTAAGATTATTCACTCTTAGTAATGTACCAATTAAATCCATAAGAAATCCCATATATCCTTTGCTATAGAAAGTTTATTTGTATCCAACTTGATACAAAAATGGCAAAAAAAGTTCATACCCCAGACATCGTGAGTTAGAAGCAGAATATAAAAATATACTTTCTTCCATAAGAGATTTGGAAGTACTTGCTGATTCGAATTTTATAATTATAACACATCTGCTGAATATAGTTTTTCAATAAATCTTTTTATCTGAGTTGTTTTTATACCGTATTTATTCTTTATAACTTCTAAAGCAAGATTAAGATTACCACTTTTAAAGAATGCATTTAAAAATTCATACGATAGTTTACTCAATCTAACGTTTTTCAAAGTATCTTGAGCTAATTTATCTTTAACTTTATATATAAGGAGGTATTCAGTTTCTTCCTCACAATTAAATTGCACCTGTCTTTCATTGACATCAATTGCAAGATCACTTATTTTATAATTAAAGATTCCTATCCAGTAAATCTTACCTTTAAAATCTTTAATTCCGTCAAAATTTTCATGTAAGACTATAGCATTTAATGCAAGCTCATACTTCAATATATCGTGTGTTAGTTTATTCATTTTACGAAATTTATAAAGATTGTATAAAAAACTATTAATTTCTTTACGAAAAAAATTTACAGGATTTATATTACTACAATTTCCCCTTATATTTAAACTTTCATTCTTACAATATATCTTCCATAATTTTGTGATTTTTATAAAATTTTCTTTTTCATAGTATTTCCAAAGTACTGAGAATCTAGGAAAGAAATGGTAAAGTGTTGGTATTAGGATGTGTGCTGCAATAATAAAATCTCTTGAGAGATGTTTAGTAGGAAAGTAGTAATAAAAAGGAAATACATCTTTAAAATTTTTTATCAAGGGAAAGTCTAATATCCTTGTATCTACTATACCAGCGTTATATCCATCAAATTTTAGTAAATTTTGATAAGCATTAAACAAAGCTGTACCAGACAAAGGAATCAAAAGATAGAAGGCAAAATGTGCGCCAAGCATTCTAGATTTAAGTAGCATTGTTAACGTATCTTCTACATCCTTTTTTTCTTCTATTGGGAACCCAATTATAAAAGATGTCGTGCATTTTATTCTTAATTTCTTTGTCTTTTCTATACTTTTAATCGCTTGCTTAAGCTTTAGATTCTTACCTATATATTCCTGGATCCTTGAGGAGCCAGATTCAATTCCATAAAAAATTTGTCTTAATCCACCATCCTTTAGCATCATCAATTCTTCTTCTCTTGGATGATCAGCGCGTCCATGACATCGCCAAGTTATGTTGAGATTCTCTTCCTTTATTTTCTTAGCAAGATTTAAAAGCTGTCTTTTGTGGATAGTGGCACAATCATGCAGGAAAAAGAAATGATTTATTTGGTATTTCATAGAAAAGTATTTAACTTCTTCTAAGATTCTATTAATAGTTTTAAATCGACTTTTTCTTCCCCAATGTATACTTGTTGCACAAAATTTACAAGCAAATGAACAAGAACGCCCTATTTCTATCGTTATTTCCTTAAAATCCCGCGCAAAAGGATGAAGATGGTAAGCAGGAAAGGGAAGTAGATCTAGATTTTGAATAAGATTTTCTGAAGGATTTCTAACTATAGAAGATCCATTTCTGTAAGTGATGCCATCTATCATATTTAATTTGTCTATATTCCCATTTAGGAGAAGTTTTATTAAATTCAGGAATATTTTTTCTCCTTCTCCCCTAACTATAATATCAACGCACCTAAAAGTTTTGAGAGTTTCTCTATCAGAGGTAGTTGCTTGTGGTCCGCCAAATACAATTATTGCGTCTTTCACCCTCCTTTTGTATTCTTCTGCAATTTTTATTGTTACAGGATAAGAATAGCACATTGTAGTAAACCCTAATATAGTATATGATCTACTTGCTAAATAACAAGCTACCTCTCTGTGGAAATTCTTATCCCGTCTTAATGTTTTCTTCTCAACCAATTTATAAAGATCAACAATTTCTACTTCTATGCCTGCCTGTTCTAATACCGCACTAAGAGATAGTATTCCAATGGGTATTCCATATCCTTCATCTGAATTAAGAATTGTTTCACATTCTATAGGAGGTACAGTAATTAATGCGACTCGCATTCTTTATACCCCACTAACTTCTGCCATCTAATAATAGATGATATTCCTGCAAAAGCAGCTGTAAATAAAAAGACACTTCTTACATCAATCATATCGTTCATAAATCTGGCTATCCCCATTGAGAATAGACTTACTATATTATTGGCAGATTGAAGAGTTAAAAAAATTTTACTATGATAATCTTCAGGAACAACTTCCTGTGAAATTGTCTCTTCATTTTTCTCATACAAAGCCATAAAAATACCCCTAACGATTAATATAAATACATCATAATAGAATCTACTTAAGGCGAGCATGAAAATTGTCATACTTATTACACTTCCTGCCAATGCAATCCCTCTACTTTTATTATAAATTAAAAATCTCGTTAAAAAGTTTAAAATAAACATTCCTATTACTGCACTTATTCTATTGGAAATAATATAATAGCCCATACTTAGCTACTCCAGCATTTAAAGCCTCCTTCGGCAGAAAGGACCAAAAATTATTAATGGTATAGCTATAATTATCCATAATGTGCCAATTAAAATCTCTGACTTGATTGTCTCGTAAATAATATAGCTGGCTATTATTATTCTGACCAATCTCCTATAAAAGAAACAAGCATACCTATAAAGTTCTTAACAAAATTCCTATTCTTTAATAGAACTATCTGTGAAGATATTAGCATCTTTCTCTCTACAAATACTCCTTATTCTGTCTTGATATACACATTCTATAATTTTAGGTTGTATCTCCTCCAGAAGTCTTTTTTCACAATAAATTTTCTTGAAATCCCCATACTTTAAGTAGCTTTTATACTTGCATCCACCCCCACAAATAGGAAGAAATTTACATTCATAACATTTTGCAGGAAAAGAGATTTGTGAAAGTTCATCATGGATTGAATTGTAACCTTCATTAATTACTTCTCCTACTGAGAAAACATTAAAACCCATCATGAAGGCACATTTATATATTTTCCCATCTGGACCTATGATTATATTGTTTTTATGAGTGAATGTACAAGGATAGAATCTTCCTAAAGTCTTGGATACTTTTAAATTGCGTTTATTTATCTCCTGCAAAATGTGCTTATATGCTTCTATTAATTCTTGTTCATTAAGCTTATAAACTTCATAATGAGAAGACAAATTCTTTTTAGCAGCAGGCAAAACAGGTTCTGGAGATACAATGATTTTCTTGTCTATCCCATTCTTTATAAATTCATCGAAAAGTTCACTAAGTGATAATATATTTTGTTTATCAAAATTCACTTCCACTATAATTTCTACCTTACAAGATAAATCAGATATCTTTTTTATAGCTTGAATAATTTTATTAAAACTTCCTGACTTGTTTTTAAATAGACGTCTTTTATCATGAATTTTCCTAGGCCCGTCTAATGTAAATTGGATTCCCTTAAGCTCATTAAGAATTAAGTTGTTAAGATTTATTTTTTCAATAAGAACTCCATTAGTAGTTAAACTAAATCCAAAGCTTAGTCCTCTTTGAATAGATATTTTTCTTACTCTATCTATGAAGAAATTAAAACTTTCTAAATCAACCAAGGGTTCCCCTCCAAATAGATTTAAAGAAATATTCCTGATAGACTTGTTACTATCAAGATATCGTTCCAACCACTTGAGTGTTTTTTCTTTTATAAAATTGTTCATTTGAACACCTTTTATGTGTTGTTGAAAACAATAAACACATTCCATATTACATTTTGTAGTATAGGCTATTACAAAGTATAACCTATCATTAGTAAATTTACCCTTTTTGAAAACTTTCTCTATAACTTCTTTTTCATCAACATCATCTTTTACTAAAAAACCTAGCTCTTCTAGTTTTTTTAAACTCTGAAAAGCTCCACAGTTTTTATCTTCTTTGTCTTTTTTACTCGAGATCAATATCTCTAAATTTGTTTTATCTTTTTTTGATAATATGATGAGAGTCTCTTTTACATAGTTATATCCTAAGAGATAATTGTCATTGTTTGAATAAGGAAACCACAAATTATAGTTTGAAAATTTATACATAGCCTTAAATTCTCCTAAATAAAAATGGTTCTTCTCCAACAAGTGTAGTCATCCACAAAAATAGATCTTTGACAATTTAGTTGAAAGGTAATCTAGTCTTTGCTGTATAGCTTATGTCAAAAACAACATAACTAACAAATACAGGAGGGAGACAAGATGCCAACCAATATTATAGTGGACTGGATCAATTTGCCATTAGAGAACGATGAGACAGAAGACTTACTTCTATTTAAATTAACGACTTAATATGGAAGTCTAACTTCTGCCTCATCAAATTCCCATAAGTTGATTTGAGTTTTTAAAACCTTATCATCGGGGTACAGGCATTTTACAAGCAATCTCTGAAAGTTCTGATACTACTTCCTGAACAACTTCAAATTTGAATATGTTTTCTACTGTATCTATATTCTTCTCTACCTTAATGCTTTTTTCCGCTATATTTTCTAATTTTTTCTTGCTCATATTTGCTCCTCCTTTCATGAAAAAATTTGTCAAAAGCGCCTTTTAGAGTTTTCTGAAGCCCTATTACAATTTTTTATCTCTTACAACATATGAAGGTAGAACTACTACTGCAACATTGAATAGTATCACTCACCTGCTACCAAACAATTTTGACGAATAATTTAGTGCATAATACAAACATTGTCTTTAGTTGCTGTTTTTGCATTCTCCCAACATTGTCCAACTGATTTTTCCCTGAAACATGATGCCATTGGTAACAAGGAACGGGGTCATGAAACTTCCTACCTATCTCTCCACAACAGAAACCTCAGGTGAAAAACTCTGTGTTTGCTGGCTATCAGAAGATGGATCTCCTGAAACTATGGTATTTATGCATAGACTAAGACTGAGAGTAAGAACCAGGGCAACAAAAAGTTTTTTCATTTAAACCCCCCTTAACATTTATTTTTTTCTAAGTATATACCTCTCCATATGATTTTCAAATTTGGCAAGCCCTAAAACGCCTATAGAATAAAGGTTTAAAGGGCATAATTTTTATACATTTTGGCATTTACAAAAATTCGCCTTGTAAGGGAACAGTAATGTGTTAAAATAGAAGTCATAATCGGATTTGAGAGAGGTTATCTATATGAACACAAAAGTACCTCAGGTAATCGATGTACTGATGAAGTATGGTTCATTTGCCAGACCCTTGGTGAATCGGGCCTTGAGTAATGATAAGCTAAATCCTGCCTGGGAAGAATATTTCAAGGCTATAAGATACGATTGGCAGAAGGAATATACCCTCGAACTCAAGTGTGTAGAGCGAGGGATTAGAAGATGTAGAGGTGACCAGACGGTTAAGTACCTGCTTTTGTCCTTGGAACTCTCTGTACTTCAAAATCTTAAAGACCGGAAGGGGATAGATTGTACCTTATTTATCATCACTATCTTGATTTATCTTCTAAATAATCTCTATTTTGTAATTGTCCAGGAATTAATAGATAAAAAAATCCGATAATCCCAATTATAACCCCAAAAGCAACAAAAATATTACTCAGGGGCAATACAGAAGCTATGATCCCTGCAAATCCATACGAAAACAGCCTTATCCCACTATTGACTGTTGAACGAAAAGCAAAAATACGTCCCCTTAATTCGGCAGGAGTACCTCTTTGGAGAATAATTGTTTGATTGATGTTTGCAAGATTAAGAGCTGCCCCTAAGACTAAAAGGGAAATCAAAACAGATAGATAACGGGTAAATAATCCAATAGATATAAGACATAAACCAGATGAAACTACTGCAACCGATAATAGAAGATATTTTCGTTCTATCTCACTTATAAATGATAAAATAATGGTAGATAATAAAGCCCCAAGCCCCAACATTGTCTGCATAAACCCAAGTCCACTGGAACCAACCTTCAATATATCATTTGCCAGTAAGGGTATAAAAACAAAAATAGTAGTTCCAAAAAAATCTACAATAGCTTCCAATGAAATAAGTCCCTTTAATTCAACTTTTGACCATATCAGCTTTAATCCATCTTTTATATCAGGAAATATTCCTTTAAGCTTTCTTTTTTCTTTCTTTTTGTCCTCTGCTTTAATAAACATTTCTGATATTCCTGAAAGAATAAAACTAATTCCATCAAGCAATATTACTGCTCTCAAACCTACTAAGGAAATAAGCACCCCACCTATTGCCATCCCGATAAGTTGAGAAAGATTATTTGTCATTGAAATCAGGGCATTAGCCTGGGAAAGACTGCGGTCTTCTACAGCACTTGGAATTAAAGATTGCAGGGCAGGGCTAAAAATTGTAGAACAGACCTGGATAGCAAAGACAGTGGAAAATAAAACCCAGACCTGAAATAGTTTTAGGTTTAAAAATAGACCCAAAAAAAGAAGTAACCCACCACTTATTAAATCAGTTACAACGAGAATATTTTTCTTTTTCCATCTATCTGCCCATATCCCAGCAAATGGTGATAATATTATAGATGGAATGGCACTAGCCATCAAAATAAAACTTACCGTAGCTGCTCCTCCTAACTTACTAACTGTTACCCATAATATTGAAATGAAGAATATAGCCGAACCTGTGTTGGAAACGAGTCTTCCCAAAAACAAAAGTAAAAAATCATTATTTTTTGTTAGAAGATTTAACCCTTGAAGTGCTTTTGAATGGTTTGAAATATTAACTACCTCTTTCATATACTGTAATAATTTTTATTTATTCCTTAACGCTAATAGCATAATATAGGTGATATTTATAAAATTAACTTTATTATTCCTTAATGTCTATATTAAAACTTTTAAATATTATGTCAGCATTTATATTCCATCTTTATAAATTCATCACCGCCTATTAAAGTATCCTTTTGGTAAACATCGGTTATTTCAAATCCAGCCCTTTCATAACATTTGATTGCTCGTTTATTGAAAGACCGGACTTCTAAAGCAATCTTTTTGCTGCCATACCTCTTTTTGCACTCATTTTTTAACAATTCCATAAGCATATTGCCTAAACCTTGCCCACATGATGAAGGCTTTAATCCCAATCCAACTAAAACAAAATCCTTGTTTTCTATAAATCTTATATATCCACATAAATTATTACTCTTATCGATAACGGCAGTAAACTCATTCTTTCTTTTTCCCTCTATTGTTATCCCCCATCTTTGTTGGTTTAGAGTATCCCAATCCGGAAAATTATAAACAGAATAAATTCCTTCGTATTTCCAAGAACATATTTGTCTTGCATGATCTTCAGTTAAGATTTCTAATCTTAAATCCATTACCTATCACTTACTTTCTTTGTAATACAATATAAAGAATCTGGTTTATCTGAAGTAAGATTCTGGCATAAGGATGAGCTTTTATGTGTATAAAAAATTAAAACTTTGATTTAAATTAGTATACTTTTAACTTTTAGCTAACATAACCCATACGAGCACATTATATGGAGGACACGCTGGCTTTTCTTGAGAGTACCATTTTGCTATAATTTTATCACTACAGCAAGCCTTAACTCTGACTCTCATATTTTCTCTTTTATATTTGGGATGGTGTATAAAAATAGGCCAAAAAATACTATAAATATTCCTATTAATATCATCAGTATTCTAACGCTAACTATGTTTAAAGCATAACCACTGAGAGCAAGTGATATTGGTAAAAGTCCGTTAGTTAATGCTCCTATAATGGCAAAGACTCGTCCTCTTTTTTCATTTGGTACTGTTTTTTGGACGAATACATTTATTAATATATTAACTAATGCGAATAGGAATCCAATTTTAAATGTCAGTATAAGTATATACCATAAACTAGGAAACAATGTAAAGAGTATAAGCAGACTACCAATCCCAACTATCCCCCATATTACTGGGATATATTTTCGCTTTATCTCAGGCGAGATAGATAAAAAAGTTCCTCCCGATACAATCCCAAGTGAAAACAATGTCATCAAGATGCCAAATTCCTTTGTACCGTATCCCAAATCCATCTTTATGTATTTTGCGAAGATCAAATCTACTGGTC
Organism: Candidatus Atribacteria bacterium; assembly: GCA_003513845.1. Classification (GTDB taxonomy): domain Bacteria; phylum Atribacterota; class Phoenicimicrobiia; order Phoenicimicrobiales; family Phoenicimicrobiaceae; genus Phoenicimicrobium; species Phoenicimicrobium oleiphilum. The sequence continues at coordinate 27,659 of DOTB01000083.1, forward strand.
CAATGAAGAAGCTCAAAGCGGTGAAAGTAATGAGACCTTTCATCAAATAATCACGCCTCAAGATGAAATGAAAACCTTCTTTCAGATCCTTTACGGTGTTCTTAATTGTTATATTAGCGGAAGGAGGAGAAGTCATCGAGATAAATATCTCGCTTATTCCCGAAAAGAAGTAAGTGATGCCATTAATCAGGAAGACAAATGGAGCTCCGAAAATAGCTATTAAGAGCCCACCGACACCAGGCCCTAAGACATTCGAAATTTGGTTTCCCGTAGTATATAGAGAATTCGCGCGTGTAAGGTATTTATAAGACACTATATTTGGAATACTCGAAATAATAGCAGGATAGAAGAAAGCCCCAGCGAATGATATCAACAATGCTATGACATAGAGATGCCCTATCTGTAAGGTACCTTTCAATGCCATTAAAGCCATCCATACAATAATAACCCCTCTAAACAAGTCTGCCAACACTATAATCCACTTTCTACTCGTTCTATCCACCACTACTCCTGCTATTGGGCCAATTATAACACGTGGGAGTACCGAAAGGGCAAATACATTCCCAAGTACGACTGAAGACCCTGTAACATCCAGCACCCACCACATCAAGGCTATGTTGTATATTGAATCACCGAATGCAGATACTATTTGTCCTATCCACAACAGTAAGAAATTCTTGTTAAAAAGATTCGTCTTTAGACCAACCTTTGTGCTTTCATCTTTAGTAAGTATAGTTTCTCAACCTCTTTTCCTATTGTCTACTAATACCATTAATATTAATGGTATGCTATTCAAGAATGTCTATGGCTTCTTTATATCTTTTCTGACAAGCCAATGCAAAACTTGCTATTTGTCTTACTCCATAATTCTGAGAGATTTCAGCATATTTTAGAATTTGTTCACTAATTCCTTCTAAAGGAGAAAATCCTTCTGTAATACTTGTTAGAAGAGCTTTTAGGTTCAATAACACATTCAATGTTCGTTCTTGTATAGGCACCAATCCATTAGAGTGAAGTTCTAATACCTTGATTTTTTTTGTTTGTTTTTGATTGCTCTGTTTTTTAATATTTAGCAATTTAGTTATTTCTTGACTTTTTTTAACTGGTAAGGAAGAAAGTAAACTATTCAAGCTAATCAAATCATTATGATTAATTAATTTATAAGTATACTCTTTTTTAGTATACAAGTCCACATATTCTTTCAATTCATTGATCGTCTTCTTCCGGGACATCAGAAAAGATGACAACCAATTTAATTCGTTCAAATTCTCTTTGTTGTTACTCTTGGGGCGACTAAAAAAATATCTTAGAGCTTTATCACTTTTTGTAGATATTACTAATGCGCTTTCCCAAAGTGGTATCAAAGCTACTCGGGCACCTTGCCTGCACAATTCATTGGCAATGCTATAGGTAATAGATTTGGGTTTATATTTTTCTGGAAACATAAAATTAAGTGCAATATATTTCATTGATGGATCAAAACAGTGCAAAAAAACAAAACCATCTTCAGGGATATGCTTCAAATATTTTCTCAAATATTCTTCTTTATATGCTTTCTGAACATATCCATTTGTATCATACAAATCTACGACTATAGCATTAAATAGGTTATTAGGATTTAAACTATCAATGTAAGTACAAGCTTCCTTTATGACAATAGATAGATTACTATATGACAACCATCCTTTCCTTTTTAACTCTGCTATCATTTCTTCATTGTTTTCCACGCCTATACAAGTAGGAGTTACTTTCCATTTGCTTAAAATTTCCAGCGTTGTACCTCCACCAAGTCCTAACATTAAAAACTTTTTTACTTGTGACTTATAAACTGCCCATGCAAGATAATCCCAGTAATTGAAAGTAATATTATATTTATCTGGCTTTATTGAAAAAGTCATTTGTTTTTGATACTTTTTTCCCTTGATTTTTATTATTCTATCCTTTATCAATAGTTTTATAGACATTTCCTTCACTCCCCAATCTTAAGTTTAATTTTTTCACTTTGCAAAATATATTCATTGCCTTCTCATTCTTTTCAAAACTAATGTTTGTAGCCCAATTTATAACTTGCCAATGATGTCTATACCATAATCTCCAATGTTCGGGGGACTTTAATATCTCTTCTCGGAAATATTTAAAACATTTCTCTGCTCCTTCCTGAACCTTATTTGTCTCAATAAAAACAGCTGGATATATTATAAGCTCTCTTTTTCCTTCGTTAATTCTCGTTATTACTGGAATAATAGGTTTATGAAGCCTTCCCATTAATCGAAATAGCCCACTTCTTATATAAATCTTAGAAGAAAGAAAATTCACATTAATAGGTGAACTATCGTTTCCAACACCTGTATTTCCATCTAAATAAACGTAGACCCAGTTATTATTAGAGATTAATCTGTACAATTTTAATCCAATATTAACTTGCTCTGCAATAATAAATTCGACGCCTACTTTCTTATACTTCAGCTTTATTTCTTCATTATATGATTCTTGGTCCACAAGCATTATAAATTTTAGTTTAGGAACTCTTTTTAGCAAAAGTTGGGCAACAGCACGTGGACCATATCTATAATCACCATAATGAAAACTAAGTAATATCCCCCCTTCTTTTACCCATTCCATTATATTCTCCACTCCTATAATCTTATCAAAACCTGAAAATAAATACGGATGCTTTCTATAAATATTTGTCATCATATTATGGATGCGATAATTAATCCATGTCTTTCTAATAGAAGACCTTGGTTGTATGGGAAGAATTTCTTTGATTAGATTTGAATAGCTTATAAAATAATCGAAAGAAACCCCCTTAAACTTTTCATAAAGAAGGGAGATCTTAAGGAGTTCTTTGCAAAACCATAATAATAATTTTCTATCCATCCTTATCCTAAATCCTACAAAAATAATCTCTTTAGACCATCTAAACAGTATGCTAAAATTTTAATCGGTAAATCATTTTTTTCTATTCCTTTTCTAACAGAGCCTTCTACCAAATCTATTCCGCAGAAAGGGATTTTTAAGCAAAATAATCTATCTAAAAAATTTAATAATTCCATTCCCATAGGTCCTCCTGAAACGGGAGAATCAACAAAAGGGAACTCAATCGGATTAATACAATCCAAGTCTATGCTCAAGTAGAAACAAGCTTTGGGATTTTCTTTTTTAATGTTATCTAATTTATTAAATATTTGATCTGTAGAAAAATCTAGAAATCGAAATACTTTTGGGTCTTCTTTTAATTGAAAAACAGAACGTAACCCTCTAGTACCTATTTGAAGAATCTTTTCCACTTTATCACATTTTAATAGGTGGAACACAAAGTTGCTATTATTTATATCTTCGAGAGGTATCACTCTATAGCCAGAGTCATGGTGTGCGTCAAGTATTACTAGAATGATATCTTTTCCAAACTGCTCAATAAAAGCTTTCAGAATAGCATATGTTATAGAGTGATCTCCTCCAATTGAAATTAAAACACTTTGATCAGGTAAATTTTTAACAATTGTAAAGATGACTTCATAAAGATGATTTAAACTCTCCAGGGGTAAAAGTAAATCTCCTAGATCTTTAATTTTTAAGCCCCTAAATAATTTTCTACCTTGTCCAATATCAAAAAGTCCAGAAGTTCCATTCCCTTCTATCTGGGAGTAAATCGGGTATTTGCAACTTAATTCTCTCAAATGTTTAGGAAATTTGTCGACTGTTGTGTTTGGAGATATTGAGCCTTGCTTATATGGGATCCCCAATAACAATACGTGTGGTTGACATGGAAAATATTCTTTGCAATTAAAAAAGTTGTATGGATATTTCTTTAGCAAATATCCTAACTCATTATAAGGATTCTTATCTTGCGTTTCCAAAGAAAGTTTATCTCGTTTTGTTTTCCAAAATTCTTCAAAATTTCCATCCGTAACTATGAGTTTTCCTTCTCCAGAATAAAAAATGTATTCAGGCTTTTTTATGGTCTCCATAAAATAAACCTTTCTTATAAATACGAATTAATTTTTCGATAATCCTTATTATAATTGTAGTGCTAATTACTCCCAAAGATAAATTAAATATACCCTTGTGATCAATAGCATTTTGTACTATAAGTATTTCTGAAATAACTCCACTTGTATACAAAATATAAAATATTGTCCATTGAGCAAGTCTAAACAATTTATTCATCAGTTTTCTATTCCATTTAGATGTTATTTGGAAGATATAATAGCCATCTGAGGGTTTAACCGGGACAATATTTAAAGCAATAACCCCTAAATATAAGAAACTAAACAACTTAAGATTTGGAAAAATATTTTGTAATAAAAAAGCAAAATTAAACAAAAACTGAAACGTAAATCCTGCACTTGTTAGCACTAATTTTTTCATATCAGAGATATCAATATCAAATTTTATTTTACTATAGTACAAGGGAGGAACTTTTTTTACAATTACTATTTTCCCATTTCCACCTATAAAGTATGCTGTAATTAAATGGCCAGCTTCATGAAGCAAAGGCATAAACAATATATAAAAGATAATTAATATACTTTCCAAAATCATTTCCATTATACTTTCTTGGATATTTTAATTTAATGCTTAAATTTGAATAAAATGTAAAGCAATTGACATAGAGGCAACTTTAAAGTTGCCTCTATGTCATAAAGCTGTTTACTCTAGCATCTAATAACACATCTGATCACGTTACATTCTAAATCTTCCAATTCTTTAGGATCAATTTTTTCTAATTCCTTTTTCTTCTCATTTTTACTCATTGTGGAACTCACCTCCTTTCTTGTAATTTTTCATCTCTTACAACATATAAAGGTAGAACTATTACTGCAACATTGAATAGCATCACTCACCTGCTACCAAACAATTTTGACAAATAATTTAGTGCATAATACAAACATTGTCTTTAGTTGCTGTTTTTGCATTCTCCCAACATTGTCCAACTGATTTTTCCCTTGAAACATGATGCCATTAGTAATAAGGAACGGGGCTATGAACATTTCCTACTTATCTCTCCACCATAACAACCACAGGTGAAAAACTCTGTACCTGTTGGCTATCAGAAGATGGATCTCCTAAAGCTACGCTATTTATACATAAGCTAAGACTAAGAGCAAGAGCTACGGCAATGAAAAGTTTTTTCATTTATATCTCTCCCTAATATTTATATTTTTTTGAGTATATACCTCTCCATATGACTTTCAAATTTGGCAGGCCCTAGAACGCCTATGAAATAAAGGTTTGAAGGGCATAATTTTTATGTATTTTTGGCATTTATAAAAATTCGGTTTGTAAGGGAACAGTAATGTGTTAAAATAGAAGTGTAATTTGAGGGAGGTTACATATGAACATAAAAGTACCTCAGGTAATTGATGTACTGATGAAGTATGGTTCATTTGCCATGCCCTTGGTGAATTGGACCTTAAGCAATGATAATCTAAATCCTGCCTGGGAAGAATATTTTAAAGCTATAAGATACGATTGGCAGAAGGAATACACCCTCGAACTTAAGTGTATAGATCGAGGAATTAGAAGATGTAGAGATGATCAGACGGTTAAGTACCTGCTTTTGTCCTTGGAACTCTCTGTACTTCAAAATCTTAAAATGCCAGAAGGAAATAGATTGTATATTAAGTTGAGGAGAGAATTTTACAAGGTGCCAAAATTGGCGAGAAAGACAGTCGCTACAACTTTATTGAGTTATCCGTCTTTGAATATGAATGAAACGGACTTGGCAAAAATACGATTATGGAGTCAATATTATCAAAATGATAGGTCAACACAGGTATTCATTCTTTTGGGGAAGGCGAGGAAAAAGATAAAAACGGGAAACATTACAGAAGGTATAGCTCTTTACTTTAAAGGCTTGAGAATTGCGAAGGCAATTCCTCACCCTACAGGTATAATAGATAGTTTGAACGACTCGGCATGGTATATGCGATATAGCCATCCGCATTGGGCACTTAGATTTGCCAATCAGGCAATGTATTGGGTTGGATGGTATCGTGAAGATGCCAGAGGCGTGTTTTACGTATTTGATACTTTTTTTGAGATCCAGAGAATAGTTAGTGACCAAAGATTATGTGAGACTGCAAATTTGATAGCTTCATTACAGAAGTATCTTTCTTCAGGACAAGGGAGAAGCAAAAGGGAATACTACAAAGAAACCATCCAAGGCTGTAAATACTTTATCTTTGATCTCAAAAGCTCAATGTACAAAAATTCCAATTCCCTGAGAAATTATCTGAGAATTTTTATGAAATCCATATCCTCAGCTTCAGTGGATTCAAACCTATCCAGAGGAAAACTATCTGCCATATTAAATGGTAAAACAAAAACCGTGCGCGGAGAAACGATAAGAAAGTTGGTAAAAGGATTGAAGCTTAAACCAAATCCATTAAATGATCCTGCACCCCTTATCAATGAATGGATGAAAATGAAGATAGAGGATGCATTTTTCGATGCTCTTGAGAAACTCAAGGGAATAAAGCCAAATGATAGAATCGTATTACTCTTATCCACATATATGAGTATTCTTGATAGGAAGGAAAAACTTTCTTATCTAAGCAGAAAAAGGAAATTGAAACGGGCGATTGAATTCTGTACAGCGGATATGCATAAATTCACGAATTTTATGTCCAACAGATACGAGACAATGAGATTCGTATCTGATATGATAAGCGAAATGCATCCATTTTTAGAAGGAAGAAAAGACCTTGTAAAGAAGTTTTTAGGAAAGATGCCCAAGAAGAGGATGAGGATGTTTGCTGCAGATTATGCCGAATTGACAGAGGGAGACCGTAAGACTGTTGATGTCTTTGCAAGGGACTACACAAGATACGACTTGAGGTGGAAAGTTTACCTAAAATTACCTGTCGAATTGAAAGAATTTGTGGAATTCTTTCATCTCAAGAAAAGACCATCTACGCTTGCATCTTTTGCGTCTGAAAGACCGGCTGAGAGGAATAAGATCTTACGTGTATTTCAGGCACTCCGATGATCAATTATTCAGTCCTACTGTGGCTGAAGATATTGCCTTTGGTCCTCTAAACTTAAGAAAAAATCGTCAAGAGACTGAAAAGATTCTAAAAGAAACCTTAGAGACGTTGGGTTTAGCTGGTTTTGAAGATAGGATTACTTATAATCTTTCCTATGGAGAAAAAAGATTAGTTTCTCTGGCTACGGTATGGGCGATGCAGCCAGAGATTTTATTGCTTGATGAACCTACCATCTGGCTTGATGAGGGGACTATCGAAAAGATAGCTCAAATCTTAAATAGCCATCATCAGTTATCTTACATAATTATCTCTCATGACAAAGAATTTTTAGAAGAAACCACTAATTGTACTTACCTTATGGATAACGGAAAGATAAGAAAAATATAAAATGATTTTAGATACCAATAGACAGGCGAGATGCCTGTCCTACTGGAGGGATGGATGGATTTTGCATTTTCACTTGCACTTCTACCCCACATTTTTTCTATTACATATCACTCATCACTCATTACTTATTACTGACTTTTTGCTCGATACTCGATACGCGATACAAAAAAGTAATTCTTATTTTTATTTTTGAAATGCATTTGTTATAATAAAGTTACAATGTTTTTTTACGAGATACGAGATACGAGATGAGGGGGAGAAGAAATGAAAATTGGAATTGTGGGGATGCCTTTAGTGGGAAAGACCACTCTGTTTAATCTTTTGACTGGTCAACATAAAGAGACTTCCACCTACTCCTCAAAGGGGACTAAAAATGTAGGAATAGCCACTGTTTATGACCAGAGAATAGATTATTTAAGTTCTATTTACCATCCCAAAAAAACCACTTATGCCTCTATTGAATTTGTGGACATCGGTGGAATTTCTCCGAAGTTGCCAGCAAAAGAGAAGGCAGAAATATTTAGTCTTATCCAGGATGCCCAGGCCTTACTACTTGTAATCAGGTTATTTGAAAACCCGGCGGTTGCTGGTGAGAAAGACCCGATTGTTCAGCTAGAAAATTTAAAGTACGAGCTTTTACTTAGGGATTTAGAAGTGGTAGAAAATCGGATAGAGCGGTTAAAAAAAGCAAAGCAAAAATTGACCCATGAGGAATTAGTAGAAATGGAAATTTTAGAAAAATGCAACCAGGGGCTGAGTGATGAATTTTTTCTCTCCAACCTTGAATTTTCCGAGGATGAGATAAAAAAGATAAGTGGTTTCAGTTTTTATACTCTAAAACCGATTATTATTGCCCTGAATCTTGGTGAGGAACAATTCAAAACAAAATCTTATCCTCAAAAAGAGAAATTAAAGCAGGTTATTCAGGATGGGGATATGGCCAGTTTAAATATCTGTGGCAAGATGGAAATGGAGATAAGTGAACTGGAACCGGATGAGAGACAAATATTTTTAGAAGACTTAGGATTAAAAGAATCAGGAATTGAAAGGTTATCACGGGTGTGTTATAAACACCTGGGGCTAATATCTTTTTTCACTGTGGGCGAAGACGAAGTTAAAGCCTGGACTATTAAGAAAGGCACTGTCGCTAAAAAAGCTGCGGGGAAAGTGCATTCTGATATAGAAAGGGGCTTTATACGAGCAGAGATAGTTAGATACCAGGATTTAGTTGCTCTTGGCTCTATGCATGCAGTAAAAGAAAAAGGGTTACTAAAGATTGAGGGGAAAGATGCGATAATCGAAGACGGGGATATTATTAATTTCCGATTTAATGTTTAGGGAATATTTTAATAACCTATATGAATTGAAGCTAGATTAAATATTTATTATTGCTGTATAGTTAGCGTAAAATTTAATAATAGTATATGTTAATATAATTTTTATACCCTAAAATCTTTTTCTCTCTTTACGCAATATACGATACAAATTAGTCGTTAGTATTAAATACAAGTTCACAGTTTTCAGTAAGTAGGGACGTATTGCTATATGCCTGTCTAACTCCATGACTGGTTAACTAATCTTTAACTGGCAAACTGGCTAACCGGGTAGCTGGGTAATTAATATCCTATCTGCTAGTACACGATAACCAATTTGAATTCTTGTTCTCTTCACGCAATATTCAATACGCAATACGAATTAATACTTGACAGGTCAACTTCGCCATTTAATTCAA
>DOTB01000091.1 GCA_003513845.1 Candidatus Atribacteria bacterium
TCCCAATCGGCAAAGGTCCTAATGGGGATACTCTTTTTTAGTAGGCTCCCTGGTCGGGTAGTTGCTCTTCCCTTTATTCTATACTTCTTTCTCTCTTCGGCTAAAAGTCTATCAATAGTGGCAGGACTGATCTTGAAGAGCTTTTCTCTTACCTCAGCATCAAGTTTAATTTCCCCCCATCTTTCTAATACCGGGATAATCTCGGCTAAGAAAGGAGCCAGTCTCTTAGAACAGAGGTGATCACCGATCTCCCAGAGCTGCTGTAAGGCTACCAGAACCTCTTGATCATAGATCTTCTCCTTCTTCCTTTTAATTTTCCTCTTATCTCTTACCAATTTTATTCTTTTACCTGAAATATTTATAAAACCTACTACCTCTTTTACCCTTAAGGCTCTGGTGGCATAGGAACGGTTGTACCCAGTAAGTCTGATAAATTCATTTAACATCATAGTCTTTTCTTTTTTAGATGATCTTTGATATCTGTCTCTTAATTCTTTGGTTACGGCTTTTTTCTGCCTCATAGTTAACATTTCCTTTTACCTCCTCATCTATTAAAAAGAGATAATTTCTTCTCTTTAAATATAGAGGAGATTAGGTTATAATTAAAGTAATTTGGAGTACTTTTTTATATGAGGCATCGATATTATTTGGAGTACTTTTTTGGTGAGGCAATTCGAAAGCTTGACAAGAAGAGATATTAAAACTTATAATTAAAAAAACAAATATATTGCTAAATATTTAAGGGGTTAGTAGGTAACGGTCATTCCCAGAGAGCTGATGGCTGGTGAGAATCAGCGAATGGCTTTGCTGAATTCCACCCCGAATAATTTCTGGTGAAATAAGTACCCAAAAACGCACTTAGTGTGTTAAAAAAATACCCAATGAAGGATAGGATATTTTCCTATTGAATCAGGGTGGCACCACGTGATTAAACTCTCGTCCCTAATAGTAAAAGATGTTACTAATTGACGAGAGTTTTTTGTTTAATTGTCATTTCGAGCAAAGTGAAGCAATTTCAAATGATAGAAAAGCTTATAATCAAAAAGGAAATAAATATCTATGAAAGAATTTGAAATAATTGAACATACTGCTGATATTGGGATAGTTGCATATGGTAAAAATAAAAAAGAAGTTTTTATAAATGCGGCTAAAGGGATGTTTGATATTATCACTGGGGGGAATATAACCCTTAAAGAAGATTTTTATGATAAAATAGAACTGGAAGCTGACAATTTGGAAGGCTTGTTCTTCGTCTGGCTTAATGAACTTTTATATATTAGTGAAACAAAATTAGTAATTTTAAATAAATTTGAAATAAAAGATTTATCTAATAATAAAATTAGCGTAGAAGTTAGAGGGATGACAATTAATCAGCTTGACCGCAAAATAGAAAAAGAAATAAAAGCCGTAACTTACCACCGTTTAGAAATTAAAAAAGATGAAGAAAGTGGACTCTGGAGAGCCCAGGTAATATTTGATATTTAAATTTTATAATTGTAACTCAAAAAGTACACAAAATGGTAAGGTAGGGGCACGATGCATCGTGCCCACAGGAGAAATTAGGCAATAATATGGCGAGGGCACAATTCACTGTACCCCTACAACATAAAGGAGGGGAGGAAAATGAAACAGTCATGGGAAGGACCTTTAAACAAAATAGATGATTATCGCTGGGAAATTCCTAAAAACTATCTTTCTGGGATGAGAGTACCCGGTCTGATTTATGCTTCTTCGAAGTTATTAGAAAAAATACGTCAGGACCAGGCACCGGAACAGGTGGCCAATGTAGCTTTTTTACCGGGTATTGTGGGGCGTTCATTAGCTATGCCTGATATCCACTGGGGCTATGGTTTTGCGATTGGAGGAGTAGCTGCCACCAATCTGGATGATGGAGTTATCTCTCCTGGAGGAGTGGGCTTTGACATAAATTGCGGGGTCAGATTAATAAAAACTAATTTGACTCAAAAGGAAATAAAACCAAAGATTGAGTTATTAGTAAATGAATTATTCAAGGCTATTCCCTCTGGGGTAGGCTCAAAAGGGAAAATAAGAATAAGTTATAATGAAATGAGAGATGTCTTAAAAAGAGGTTCTAAGTGGGCAATAGAGAGAGGTTTTGGCTGGGAGGAAGATGCTCTTTTTACTGAAGAAGAAGGATGTATGAAAGATGCTAATCCTGATCTGGTTAGTACACATGCCTTAGAAAGAGGGAAACCCCAATTAGGCACCCTCGGCTCTGGCAATCATTTTTTAGAGATTCAGGTAATTGATGAAGTGTATGACCCTGAAATTGCCCAGGAATTAGGATTAGAAGAAGGCCAGATTACCGTAATGATTCATTCTGGTTCACGAGGATTAGGGCATCAAGTATGTACTGACTACTTAGTAACTATGCAGAAGGCGGTAAGTAAATATGGGATTCAACTTCCCGATAGACAATTAGCCTGTGCTCCCCTATCTTCACCGGAAGGGAAAAATTATTATGCAGCTATGGCTTGTGCGGCGAATTATGCCTGGGCAAATCGGCAGTGTATAATGCACTGGACTCGTGAAGCTTTTGCTAAGGTTTTTCAAAGCACTCCAGAAGAATTAGGATTAAAGCTAATTTATGATGTAGCCCATAATATTGCTAAAATGGAAGAACATAGCGTGGGAGGGAAGAAAGTAAAATTATGTGTTCATAGAAAAGGAGCTACTCGAGCTTTCCCTCCATTTCATCCGGACATTCCAGAAAGATATAAAAAAATAGGGCAGCCAGTTTTAATTCCCGGAGATATGGGACGTTGTTCTTATTGTTTGGTAGGAACTGAAAAAGCAATGGAAGAGACCTTTGGTTCAACCTGTCATGGGGCGGGGAGAGTATTAAGCAGAACCTCCGCTAAAAAACAGGCCAGAGGTAGAGATATTCAGCAGGAATTGAAAGAAAAAGGGATAATTGTAAAAGCTGAAAGTCGAGGGACTCTGGTTGAAGAGATGTCTGATGCCTATAAAGATGTGAGTGAAGTAGTGGAAGTAATGCATCAGACCGGTATATCTAAAAAAGTAGTACGGATGAGACCATTGGGAGTTATCAAGGGATAAATTAGTCGATAGTATATAGTATGTAGGATATAGTGAAGGAGCCAGGATATAGAAGTCAGGAGTAGGGGCACGATGCATCGTACCCAAAGGAAAGAAAAAGCAAATTTAAATCTTAACGCAATACGCAATACGAATAAAAAAGGAGAAAGAAAATGTTAGGTATAAAACTTATACGTTCTAATCCAGAAAAAGTAAAAGAGGCCTTAGAAAAAAGAAAAGAGAAGATTAATCTTAATGAAATATTAGAACTTGACCAAAAAAGAAGAGAATTATTGTTAGAAGCAGGTGCCTTAAAAGAAAAAAGAAATACCGTAAGTGAAGAAATTGGAAAATTAAAGAGAGAAAAGAAAGATGCCCAGGAAAAGATTTTAGCTATGAGAGAAGTGTCAACAAAGATTAAAGAATTAGATGCCCAGATAAAAGAAATTGAAGAAGAGACAACCAAAATGTTACTGGAAATTCCCAATATCCCTCATAAGAGTGTTCCAGTTGGAGAGGACGAGAAAGACAATGTAGAGATAAGAAAGTGGGGAGAACCACGTAATTTTGATTTCGTTCCCTTACCCCATTGGGATATTGGAGAGGTCCTAAATATACTTGATTTTGAGCGAGGGGCAAAAGTTGCCTCTGCTCGATTTACAGTCTTAAAAGGGATGGGAGCCAGGTTAGAAAGAGCTTTAATTAATTTTATGCTCGATCTTCATACTAATGAACATGGATATAAAGAAATATTCCCTCCTTTTTTAGTAAACTCTGAGACAATGACTGGTACCGGGCAACTACCCAAATTTGAAAGTGATCTATTTAAATGTGAAAATGGTCTTTATCTAGTACCAACTGCTGAAGTACCTTTAACTAATCTTCATCAACAGGAGATTCTAAACGAGGAAGATTTGCCTCTTTATTATACTGCTTATACCGCCTGTTTCCGTAAAGAAGCCGGTTCTTATGGGAAAGATGTGCGGGGTCTAATCAGGCAACATCAATTTAATAAAGTAGAGTTGGTAAAGATCTGCCGTCCAGAGGATTCTTATCAGGAACTGGAGACCCTAACCCAGAATGCTGAGGAAGTCTTAAAAAGATTAGAATTGCCCTATCGAGTGATAGTCCTTTGTACTGGAGATATGGGATTTTCTTCTGCTAAAACCTATGATATTGAAGTATGGCTACCAGCCCAGGAAAGATATAGGGAAATATCCTCCTGTAGTAACTGTGAGGATTTTCAAGCTCGGAGAGCAATGATAAGATATCGTTCAAAGGATAAAGAGAAAGTGAATTTTGTCCATACTCTAAATGGTTCTGGTTTAGCTGTAGGTAGAACCCTGGTTGCTATATTAGAAAATTATCAACAGAAAGACGGAAGTGTAGTTATTCCTGATGCCCTTCGCCCTTATATGGGAGGGATTAAAAAGATAACTCGATATTAAATTAGTCGTTAGAAGGGGAGGATCTTATGTCTGCTCTCCGTAGGACAAGCGTTTCGTCTGTCTATGTAAATGTAGGGATTCGATTTATCGAGCCCGCTAA
>DOTB01000050.1:0-76363 GCA_003513845.1 Candidatus Atribacteria bacterium
ATTACCGATTTGGAGAATTTCTCTCCTCCGTGGACTACTCTATGACCTACAGCCGAGATAGCGGATAGATTTTCTATAGCTCCATACTCAGGATGGACCAGGGTATCTACGATTAATTTTATAGCCTCTTTATGAGTGGGGCAATCGTGTTTTAAGGTAATCTTCTCTTTATGATTAACCTCGTGGACACAGAAAGAATCTCCTATGGTGACTCTTTCTACTATCCCTTTAGCAATTATCTCTTTTTTATCCCAGTTGTAAAGTTGGTATTTTGCTGAGGAGCTGCCACAGTTTAAAGATAAGATGATCATAATCACTTACTCCTTTTAGATTTTGTTATGCAATTTAAACTATAATGAACCCTTGTATTTTTTACAAGGGTTCATTATAGTTAGTTAATATATTTTCTCTTATAACTATATTATTTAGATTCTGGCTACTCCACTTTTTATTGCCGCTTGAGCTACCGCCTCTGATTCTCTCTCTACTACCAGAGGGTTAAAGACATTGGGGATGATATTATCTTCGGTTAGCTCATCATCAGGGATGATAGAGGCAATGGCCTGGGAGGCAGCTATCTTCATCTCTTCATTTATATCTCGAGCTCTTACCTTCAGAGCTCCTTTGAAGATAGCTGGGAAACCGAGACAGTTGTTAACCTGGTTGGGGAAATCAGAACGACCAGTGGCTATGATACGGGCACCGGCAGCCTTGGCTTCATCAGGCATAATCTCAGGGACAGGATTAGCCATAGCAAAGATGATGGGGTCAGAGGCCATTGATCTTACCATCTCTTGGGTAAGAGCTCCCGCTACTGATAAGCCAATAAACACATCAGCTCCTACCAGGGCATCAGAAAGGGTACCTTTCAGGAGCTCTCTGTTGGTAACCTTAGCCATCTCTTCTTTAGCCCAGTTCATATTCTCTTTTCTCCCTTGGTAGATGATCCCTTTGGAATCACAGAGGATGGCATTTTTTACCCCAGCAGAGATAAGGAATTTTAAGACAGCGATAGCTGCTGCTCCTGCCCCATTTACTACTATCTTGACCTGGTCTATCTTCTTTCCTACTATCTTTAGGGCATTGAGCAGGCCAGATAGGACTATTACCGCAGTACCATGTTGGTCATCATGGAATACGGGGATATCTAAGGTCTCTTTTAATTTTCTCTCGATCTCAAAACAGCGGGGGGCAGAGATATCCTCCAAGTTGATACCGCCAAGGCTAGGGGCTATTAAAGTTACAGCTTCCACAATCTTATCGGGGTCTTTAGTGGCAAGACATATAGGGAAGGCATCTACTCCGGCAAAGTATTTGAAGAGGACGGCTTTCCCTTCCATTACGGGAAGGGCGGCCTCTGGACCGATATCCCCCAGACCCAAGACAGCTGTTCCGTCAGTTACTACTGCTACCATATTCCCTTTGGTGGTATATTTATAGACATCAGCTATATTTTTATGGATCTTTCGGCAGGGTTCGGCTACCCCGGGGGTGTAGACTACAGCTAAATCATGCATATCTTTTATCTTGGTCTTGCTTATTACTTCAATCTTTCCTTTGTTCTCTTCGTGTAGTTTTAAGGCTTCTTCATTTAGATTCATTTTTATTTTTATCTCCTTTTCTTTTGTTATTATTTTTTGTATTTTGGTGGTTCTGTTTCATAAAGGTTATTACCCTCACAATCGATTATCACAATAGCCGGAAAATCTTCTACATAGTAACGATGAATGGCCTCTGCTCCTAAGTCATCATAGGCTACCACTTCTGATTTTTTGATACTGCGGGCAATGAGGGCAGCTGCTCCTCCTACAGCGCCCAAATAGACGGCTTTGTTCTTCTTCATACTCTCGATTACCTCTTGAGAACGGGATCCTTTACCGATCATCCCCTTAAGACCTCTATCTAAGAGGGAGGGGGCATAGGGATCCATGCGGTAGGAGGTGGTAGGACCGGCTGAACCACAGGGGTATCCTGGTTTGGCCGGGGCTGGACCTACATAGTAAATTACCTGACCTTGAATATCGATGGGTAGTTCTTTTCCTTGTTCGATCAGTTCGATCAATCTTTTATGGGCCGCATCTCTACCGGTATAGATATAGCCGGTTACCAGTACCGAATCTCCGGCTTTTAATTGTTTTACTTTATTATCATCTAAGGGGGTGGTTATCTTCTTTACTTGGGTCATCTTTTTTCTACTCCTTCCTATAATATTCCTTCGGCATGGCGGGCAGCATGACAACAGACATTTATAGCTACTGGCATACCAGCTATGTGGGTGGGAAGATAATCTATGTGGACTGCTAAGGAAGTGGTCCTACCTCCCAGGCCAGCTGGACCGATACCTAAGTTATTGATCTTCTCTAAGGCCTCTTTTTCCATAGAGGCATATCTTTCGTTCTGGTTGTGTTCACCCATCTTACGGGCAATGGCTTTTTTAGCTATGACCATAGCTTTATCGGCAGTCCCTCCGATACCTACTCCAATGATGGTAGGGGGACAGGGATTGGGACCGGCTTTTCTTACCGTCTCTACGATAAAGTTTACTATCCCTTCTGGACCATCGGCTGGTTTTAGCATCGCCAGGGCACTCATATTTTCACTACCAAAGCCTTTGGGCAGTACGGTTAATTTGATTTTATCTCCGGGGACTATATCGGTATAGATTATTGCTGGAGTATTGGTCTTGGTGTTCTTTCTTTCAAAGACCGGGTCATCTACTACTGATTTTCTTAAGTATCCTTCCTGATAGGCCTCTTTGACTCCCTGGTTTATGACCTCAGCAAAGTCACCACCTACAATACAGATCTGCTGTCCTAACTCCACAAATACTACTGCTAATCCGGTGTCCTGACAGATGGCAATCTCTTCAGAGGAGGCAATCTTATTATTTTCTATAATCATCTGCAGGACAGATTTGCCTATAGAGGAAGTCTCTTCTTTCAGGGCCTCTTCTAAGCGCTGCATAAGATCCTGGTCGATATGATAGTTAGCTTTAAGAAAAAGTTCTTTTACTTTGGATTTGATCTGGGTCGTATTTATCTCTCGCATTGGATTTGTTTGTTTTCTCCTTTCTTAATTTCTTTCATTAACAATTATTTTTAAAGTAAATGCTTACAATTGGGACAAACTGGGGGATCTCCGATAAAACCATGGTAAGATTTTCCACAATAAGGTCAGGTATCATGCAATCCACAATTTGCTACCATCTCTAACTTACTCCTTTGACTACCTTGTTAATTTTATTAAGGTATTATCTCAGTAATTTTAATTTTTATAGCCGCTTTAGGTTTAGGGAAGCCTCTCTTCAATTCTTCTACTTGTTTTGTTATTTTTTTATAGAGTTCCCCTTCTTTTATTACTTCTGCTCTCCCGCGAAGGCGCACCAACTTTTTTGTCTCCCTATCCACAGCAACTACCATTATTGCTTCAGGATTATCTAAAATATTTTGTAAAGTGGTTTTACCAAATATCTCAGCATAGACTAACTCTTTGTCATTTAAAACTCTCATAGTCCCCTTGGGAGCAACATCAGGTTTTCCTTGTTGGTTAACTGTGACAATAAAGCAGAGTTGTTCATTAATCACTTTGGTCATTTCAGGGGTTAGCATTGTTATCTCCCTCTTTTTTTTAGATTTGCAATCTTTATTTTTACCAACTAATTATTCTCCTTATTTTGGTGGTTTACTTTGATATAATTTATAGAGATGTAAAAAACTCTGTTTTTATCTAATTTGTTTTCTTATCTGCATCTTTCTTATTTACTTCTTCGAGAGAAGAGTAGTTCAATTCTTTAAACATATATTCATATCCTTCTAGGGCCAGATTCCTTCCTTCTTTCTCAGCATTTAATACATCCTGGAAATAATATTCAATTGTTAAAGGCGGATAAGTTTCTAATTCACTTTTTAAGTATTTTTCAAAGTTAAGACCTTTACTTCTATCAGCTTTAGTTTTAAATATGTTGGGATATTTCTCTTTTAATTCAATTTGCCATTTCGATTCTATTTTAATAATTTTCTGAATAAGTATTTTATGTTCTTCATCCAAAGAATTCAAATTATCCGGAGGACCCTCTACATCACATTGAGTTTTACTTCTTTCGTATCCCATTTTTAAATTTGAATCTACTTGTTTCATATCTTTAATATTTGAACTTTCATCCATTCTTAAATATTTTTCTTTTAACAAATTTCTCCCTTCTACTATTGCGTCTTCTAATCCATTCAGGTACGACTTTAAAGTATTGTAAGACAAGGGTTTAAAAACACTTTTTCTTTCTAATATAAATAGTTTTTCACGTTCTTTGCATTTCTCTCCCTGTGTATTTGTGTGGATTTCCCGAAACATCTTATGTTCCAGTTTCACTATTCTTCTAATCACACTTTCTTTACTTTCCATAGTCATATTACTATCACCTACCTTCTTCTTTAAAAAATAATTTTAAAATATTCATTAATATTATATTTTTCACTACATTTCATATTATACCACTGACAACATCTTCTTTTTAAGTAGTTTTCTCTTGAGTATTGCTTGAATAATTTGTGGTAATTTTTCATAATTCTCCATTATTATAACTCGACCTTCTCCATACTGTTCTTTTAACCTTCTTATTTTCTCCCCTTTTCCTATAACTACCAGATCTATATTTTTCTTCTCACAATAATTAATAGCATGATTGTAACCAACCCCTACATTACATAGACCATCACTTAAATGTAAGAGGAGATTTCTTTTACCTCCCCCTGTTAGTTTAGCGGCCCCAAGACAAGCTTCGCCGGAGGGAGTATTCCCCTGAGGAGAAATACTGAATATTTTATTATGGTGAAATAAACGGGTTAGAACACATATTTCGTTAATTTCGTTGTAGGCCAAAATCTCCAGCTTATGATTATATGGTATTATAGCTTGAAAAATTGCTAAAAATGTTTTTTCTATCAAACTCCAATTAGTTATCATTGAACCGGAGGCATCAATCAACAAAGTCAATGACCATTTATCATTTTTTATAGTATCCTTTTGCTTAAAAGAAAGTCCTGTTGTATAAGCTCTATATAATCTCGAAGTATCAAGCTTACCATAAGGTAAACCTCGTGATATTCTTAGAGTATCCTCTCGGTGCATCCTAAATATTTCTTTTAATTCTCCAACTATTATCGGATCTGGATAATACTTTGGTAGAATATTTGACTCTTCAATAACAGTTGAGTAAATTAATTTTTCGTTAATTCTTAATCCCATCAATTCTAAAGCATCTTTAATTTGTAAGGTCATTTCTTGGGAATTCTTTTCAATAGCACTATTAACTGCCTTTAATAGTTGGGGGTCAAAGGGGGCAAAATGTTGAAGATCTATTTGATTTTCTTCTCTTTTTGCTCCTATTTTTTCTTTTGGACCAAACTGTTCTTCCCATTCAAAAAGATATTTCTGTATTTTTGACCATAATTTATCATACAATTTAGCCCGAGAATCTTCTTTGGTAATTATAATCTCATAAATGTTTTCTAACAATATTTTTAAAGGTGCCCAGTAGAGTTTATTAACCTTTTTAAGCTTATTCTCTAAATTGTGTTTTATATTTATCGACTCAACTGGTAACACATTTTCGAGACCATCTAAATTCAAGGTATCTCTTTTTTTAAAGTATTCCGAAATGGTTTTGGTAAGATCTAAATCCGCATTGGCTAATATAATATCCAAGGCAATATCTTCCCATAAGTAAATTAGTTTTTCCGCGGTAGGTATTTTAGTCTGGTAATCAGAAAGCGAAGGATTAAGGTTTTCTTTAAACCACTTCCGATATAAACGCACATAATTCCCTAAAATACCCTGGGCAATGGCGACTCCGTCTACATGGATATCTTCCGCTACATCAAAGAACCTTCTTAGAAGCAACCTATCTCTTATTCCGGTATTGAGCGAAATTAGGGAAAGAGCTACCTTTTCCTCTGTTTTTTCCTTAAAATGAAGTGCGTGGTGAATCACATAGCCAACCAAGATATCTACTTTGTAAAAAGGGACAGGATATTCTCCCATAGCCAACTGGATAGGAACTTCAATTTTACGCTCTTTAGTGGCAAGAGGCATTTGTCCTATCCAATCCATCCTAATATCTAAACCCAAACAACCAACTACTTTTCTCAGAGCAACTAATACATTGGCTAATTCCACATATTCAATAGAAGATCTATTAACTCGCCAATAAAATGAGTAACATTTATATTTTATTATCTCTCTTTTTATGCTGTTTACTAAATTTTTTTGTTTTTCTAAAATGCCTATTCCACATTTCCAGCAATGGAATTGTCTTATATCGGTAAGTGCTTCTTTAATCCACTTCTCTTTATCTTCTGCTTTTATCGTTCTAAGCAGAGCAAACCAACGATCACAACCATAATTAGATTCTTCTTCATTTTTGAGCCAATAGTCAACAGCTTCATAAAATTTTTCAAAACTTTTATCTTCTACTCGGTATAATTCAATCATTCATATTACCTCGTATTTTAAACATATTTAACATAATGGTGATTGTCACTTATCTCCTCTTCACCTTCTGCCAAATGCAAGGAAATTAAAGCGCTTTCCAAAATACTTTTTTCTATTTGGATACTATAAACCAAAGCATCTCTAATATCTGCTCCCTCAGAAGCAAGTTCTGCTATCATCAAACTGTGTCTAGTGGAAATAGACAAAGGCATCTGGGCATTATTTCTAAGAAGATTTACCACCTTTACAATTTTTTTGGCTATTTCCCTAGATACTCCTGTCTTTGAACATAGTATTTCTTCTTCAATATCAGCAGGAGGATAATCTACTTGAATGATATAAAATCTGTCTCTTAGGGCAGCATCCATCATATCGATACCCGTAAATTCAGCACCTTCGTTTAAAGTGGCAAAAAATATTACTTCCTCTGCTACCTTAACTAACCCTAATCCTTCTACCCATATAGATCTATCTTCTGATAATACTGAAAACAGATCATTTAATGCTTTCGGATGTTCTGGCCGATTTATTTCTTCTAAGTGAATAACACTTCTTGGTGTGGATATTGCCTGGGGGAACAAATATTCTTCAAAAAATGTATTACCTTCTTTTAACCCTTTTTCCCCAAAAAGTTGTCCTGGCTCAGACAATAATCCTATCTGAAAAGTCGATAAAGGTCTCTTATTATTAGCCGCAAACTGTCTTACTAAACTTGATTTACCACACCCTTGTTTCCCCACAACTAAGACATTAACTGGATGCCTTTTAGCCAATTTCTCAATGCGATTTAGATTTTTTATTATCCCCTGGGGTAAAAAATAATTAGGGTCTTTTTCCGGTATCATCAATTTTACATCTCTATCGTTTATCATGTTTATCATTTTTAAAATTTTCTCCTATTCTAATCTTAGGTTATATTCTATTTTTATTTACCTATATGCTATCTCTAATTTAGTTATTTTTATTTTCATCCTCTTAATTTCTTTGTAAATAATTATTTTTCGTAATTTATGACTCTTTCTTTATATATTAGCTTAATTTTTATCTCATCATTGAAGGCAGCCACAGTGCTAATTTTGAGAAAAATAAAACTAAAATTTGGGTAAGTAAGTACAATAACATAAAAGGCACTGTCCCTTTAATGGCAATCATCAAGTTTGAAGGAAAACCTAAAGATTTAGCAATCCCATCTACCGCATAAATATTAAGCCCTACAGGTGGAGTGAGTAAACCAATTTCAATCCCAATTACTAATATTACCGCATACCAAATAAGATCAATTTGAAGTCCTATTAAAGCTGGCAAAAAAATTGGTAAAACAATAAGCATTATAGAGGCTCCTTCTAAAAACATACCCATAATAAATAAAATAATCATAGTAATTATAATGAAAATTATTGGTGTTAACGAAGAAACTGCAAACGATGAAATTATTTCAGAAAGGCCTATTTGGGTGGCTGCATTGCCAAAAACCATTGCCCCACATATTATAAATAGTACCATTACCGAAGATAAAACACCCTCTTCTAAAATTGGTAATATATCTTTAAAGGTAATCTCTTTATAAATAAATAATCCTACAATAAGTGCAAATAATATACCTAAAGCTGCCGTTTCTGTAGGGGTAGCCCAACCAGCATATAGGGGTACAATTATCCCAAGGGGTACTAATAAACCCCAAATACCTTCTTTGGTTGCCTTTATTCTTTCCCTCCAGGTAGCCTTTTTAGATTTAATTCTCTTTTTGTCTCTTCTATAAGCAATTACTGTATATATACTGAATAAAGCTACTGCTATAAGTCCTGGAATGATTCCGGCAATAAATAATTTCCCGGTGGACTCTTCTGAAAAAGAACTATATATAATCATAGGAACACTTGGTGGAATAAGTATTCCCAATGCTCCTCCACCAGCGATAATTCCCATACTTAAAGGCAGACTATAACCAAATTTCTTTAAATTAGTAAATGCAAAGGCACCTACCATAGCAGCAATGGCTACACTTGTTCCACACATTGCTGCTAATACTGCACAAG
The DNA here is from genome assembly GCA_003513845.1 of Candidatus Atribacteria bacterium. Taxonomy (GTDB): domain Bacteria; phylum Atribacterota; class Phoenicimicrobiia; order Phoenicimicrobiales; family Phoenicimicrobiaceae; genus Phoenicimicrobium; species Phoenicimicrobium oleiphilum. Next base: position 8,523 of record DOTB01000050.1, read on the forward strand.
TTAAGAGTGTAGCCACCCCTACGCCACCAGGAATGTGTCGCAAATAAGCATCAAATAAATTATATAATTTCTCACCAACCTGACTTTTAGCAAGCACAACTCCCATGGTAATAAAAAGGGGAATGGCCAATAATATAAAACTTTCTAAGCTGGAACCCATTATCTGTGCCGCAATAGTTAAAGCAGAACTCCCAAAAAATAAATAACAACCAAGTATGCCACCCATACCGAGACTAACTGCCACTGGCACACCCATAAACAACATCACTACCATTAAAATTGCAGATATAATTAAACTTCCAGACATAACCGATCTTTTTCCTTTCAATTTAATTTTTGAATGTTTTAGAAAATAAAAAATACATTTTTTCTCTTCATAAATGTTATGGATGCCTCTATCTAAATAGGATAGAGGCATCATCCTTTTATAAATTAATTTACTTAACTATTTATTAGGTTCATCTAAATTTTCAAGAGTTTCTACTTCTTGTTCAACTATTGCTTCAATACTTACAGGGGTTGCAACTTTTCTTTCGTTTATAGTTAAAACAACTTCTCTAATTGCCTCAATTGCAAATAAAATCATCCCGACTGGCATACCTATATAGATTATATACAGAGGAATATGTAGAATTAATGAGACTTGTTCTATCTCATAGTACATTTTTATTAACTTTATTCCTTCCCAAACAAGAATTAAGCTAAAGAATACACAAATTGTATTACCAATTATTAAAAATATAGTTCGTACCTTTTCTGACAAATGGCGATAAATAATATCAACCCTTATGTGTCTTCTTTTTTTTAATGCATAGGCTATACCGAAAAAACAAAGCCATATTATTATATAACCATCTAATTCTACTATTCCTTTAGTACTAACACCCCCTAATCTTGCAAATACCTGATACCATATTGTTATGATAATCACCAGCATTAGCAAAGCACTAATTTTAAAAATAATTTCCGTAGCCTTATCTAACACTTTCCATATTTTGCTATTTAACTGTCCAGCTTGGTTAATCTCTTCTGCCGGTTTATTACTCATAAATAATCTCCAATATTTTTATAGTCTATTTTTTATTTTAGGTTTTGTACTTCCATAATCAAGTCATATACTTCAGGGGTTTTAGCAGTCATTCTCTTCCAGAAGTCTTCTATATCCTTGGTCCACAGAGCATATTCCTCAAGAGTAGGTATGTATACTTCTCCACGTCCGGCGATGGCTTCTTTGGCTTTTAAGCTATATACTTGATAAACATAAGCCGATTCCTTATAGCTTTCCTGCTGTATCTTGGCAGTTACATCATCTATTACCTGCTGTAAATCCTCTGGTAATCTATCGTAAAAATCTTTGTTCATTATTAAGACATTCGGGTATGATGCTACGGGGAATAAACAGATATTAGGTGCAACTTCGTGTAATTTCCTATCAACAAGGTGGCTAAAGGTCGCTACACTGGCATTTAAAGTCCCTCTTTGCATAGCCATATAAAGTTCAGCGCCAGGAACCATAGCTGAACTTGCCCCGCAATATTCTTCAAAATACTGAGCCTGTTCTGGGCCCATTGATCTAACTACCATCCCTTTCATATCAGAGGGCACATGTATGGGTTTCTTTGAAATAATTCCCATTTCTTCTCCACCAATAGACCATACCACCCAGCCTAATGGCTTAATACCTTTTTCTTCTGTTTTTGCAAAGAGTTTTTCCCCTATATCTCCTTCTATTACTTTGAGTAATGTATCTCTACCAATAATTACTGCAGGAATTACAAAGATTTTATACTCGGGAACAATACTTGCCAGATTAAAGGTATAGACTGATCCCATTTCACAGGCGCCGGTTCTTACCGCTGAAATCAGGTTTGTATCAGTATAAAGCTGTCCTCCTGGGTATATTTTCACATTTAATCGCCCGTTGGATTCTTCTTTTATCATCTTCGCCCAATTAGCATATTCTATAGCTACATGATGAGTACCAGGTAAACCATGAGCAAATCTTATGGTATATACCTTGTCAGCAGCAAAAGCAAAAGCCGATCCAACTAAAAGACAAATAGCTAATACTAAAACAGAAACAATACTAATTTTTTTTACTTTTATCATTTTTTTTAAACCTCCTTAAACATTTTCTTCCATTTTACTATAAACTTGCAATTAGTTAATCACTATGCTGTTTTACTTAACAAATTAACAATATTTGATAATTGACCAATTTACCAACCCCCTTTTTTTCTTTTATTTTTTTATACACCCACTATCAAGTAATTTATCACCAAAATATCTAACAATTATGTAGGTATATAAATAAACTCCTAATTATATTAAATTATTATTTAGTGGTCTTGGCGGTTGTTAGGAAATTAAGGCAGCACCGCTAGAATTCGAGCAGTCCCCTGAGCACCATCTACAAAATTAATTGGAGCGGCGATAATAAGTGCCCCGCTTTCAGGAAGCTTCTCAACATTAGCTAAATACTCAATTATGATCACATCATTGGGGGGACACTGCACTATATCACGTACAGGAGCTGATCCAAACGCACGCTCTGTCTTGATAGTCCTCTTTTGAAGAGCGCTTTCAGCTGTCGGGCAATCTGTAGCCATCATACTAATGTGTCGATCCTTCACAAGAAATTTAGCCGCCTCTATTGAAAAACCAGGGTAATGGGCCTTCCCTTCTGCATCCATACCAAAATAAGTTTCTTTGTCTCCCCAATATTTACCCCTTCCAGAGAAAAGTATAACGCAAGCACCATCAGGTATCTTCCCATATTTCTTCTCCCACACACGAAGATCTTCAACCGTTATCTCATAATCTGGGTTTTTTACTGCTTTAGCTTCAATATTTATAACCACGGCAGGACCGATAAAACGTGATAAAGGATAGTCGTCAATATTACGACCAAGCTCTCCAAAACCATGAGAAGAAGCCTCAACATGCGTACCATGCCCTTCAAGCATTCCATATATCTCCCTAGCATAGAAACCATTTACTGGATAACCATTGTCATCTACAGTTGCGGGGAAAGGGATGGTCTTACTACCCAATGTAATCTCATCACGAATATCGAGAGGAATATAAACATCGGACATGCTCATACCTTCATTATTTTTGTAAAGTGGATAGCTCAAATCAATAACATTCGTAGCCCCTAACTTTATCGTCCAATTTGCTTCTGAAGAGGTACATAAAGCTACGCCTATTATAAGAAGGCATATTAGCATGCATATCAAACCGCTTGTTATTATCTTCCTCATTCTCATTTTTTACCTCCTTCCCTATTAAAATACTTTGAGCTTTTTCAAACACTATATCATTCTTATTTCTTTTCTCGAATTAGCATTTAGTTTGATTTATTAGCTCATTTATAGATATTATCTAAGCACCTGATCTTTTAATTATGTTTTGAGTATTTTCAATAATTTTGTATAGTTCCCTTAATATTTTTTTAAATCAATTAATCACTATGTTGTTTTACTTAACAAATTAACAATATTTGATAATTAACTAATTTACCACCCCCTTTTTTTATTTTTTATATACCCATTTTCAAGTGATTTATTAGATAAGTACCTAAAAACTATACAGATATATAAAGAACGTCTTAAGTATATTTGAGTATTCGGCTAATTACGGCAGCACCGCTAGAATTCGAGCAGTCCCCCTGAGCACCATCTACAAAATTATAGTTCATTTTTTAGCAAAAAAATCTATTTTGGGACGGAATGATGGGCATCCATCATTTGCAGAAACAACTTTCTTATCCTTCACAGACATTATTTTCCAACAATATCCCTTCTCCTTATCTTCAACGTCTGGTTGAAATAAATCACAATCTTTACAAACCATTTTATCAAATATATTTTCCATTTTTTACCCCTTTCCTTATTTTTTAATTTAACCCATCAAATTAAAGTGTCTGTGTAATATTATCTTCCCAGCCGCTAGATGGCTCAAACTTATCACATTTCGGATTATCTCCTTTGATTAACTTGCCAGGAATAAATGTTGAGGTAGCTTGGGTATCTGGTAATTTCTTTCTATTTACTGTGCAAGTTCCTTTAAAAGGATTCGTAGGTGCAACCATAAAATATTTACAATCTTTACAAGTTTTCTCTTTATTTTCCATATTTTCCTCCGTAAATAATTTTTTATAGTTTTACATATTTTAATTGAATTCCACATGTGAGATGATGGTTATTAATTTTTATAATAAAACCATCATCTCACTATTTAACTTTTCTTGTTATCCGGCTAATTCTTGTTCTGTCCGAGCAATGATAGTATCTTGAGCATATACTGAAAGGTCTATAAATCTTGCACTATAACCGGCAACTCTAACAATCAAATCCGGATATTTCTCCGGATGCTTTTGAGCATCTCTCAATTGTTCATGGTCACATACGTTAAACTGTACATGATCTATACCCAGCTTGTGCCAGGTTTTCATATAGGCAAACCATAATGGAAAACCTTTATCGCTGTTCATCACATTATGATCTAACTTTTGATTAAGTAGACAACCCTTTTGCAAGCTATAGTCGATCTTTGCGCAGGAATTTAAAACCGCGGTTGGTCCCTTTTTGTCACAACCAATATATGGTGAGCTTCCTCCATCATCTAATACCTCTCCATGTCTCCTTCCATTAGGAGTTGCTCCAATCCTTGGTCCTAAAGTCCAATATATTGCTACATGTTGGGGAAGTGGTTTGGGATGAGCTCCAAAAAGATTGGTATTCTGTTGAAGTTCAAGGGAATGATATCTAAATAAATTTTTTGTTACATCGTCTACGTAATCATCATCATTCCCCCATTTTGGCGCATTCCAAAAGTCCAATCTCATCTCTTCATAACCTTCCCAATTTGCCCGAAGAGCCTTTACTAACTGTTCCATAGTATATTTCTTCTCTTCAAAGACCAATTTTTTTACCGCAGCTAAGGAGTCTGCTACTACCACATCATCCATTACGTTAAACCAAGGATTACAGAATTCGTCCCATTCAATACCATCGAGACCTCTCTCCACACACTCATCATCAAGACTGGATAAAAATGGAGATTGGTAGAACTTTGCTTCTAAATATCTGGTTAGATCTCTGGACCTGGTAATTGCCGAATGAACATGTTGGTATTGAATTTTGTAAGCCTGCAGTAAATCATCAAAGGTTTTAAACTTAGTAGGATCTCCGGTCTTTGGTCCTATTTGCATATCGGTGTAAGAATAATCATAACCATCACTTAGAGCTAATTCTAGACACTTTCCAGTATAAGAGGAACAAGCCCACCTCGTTCTCAAACCACCATGTCTTCCTGTTGGTCCCGGAGACATACATAAACACAAAGCCCATCTCCTGGCATCTTGTATGGAAAGCGTGCCACTTCCAAAACCCTGTACTAGTGAATTGATTGCAACTTCATCATTTTTAATTGAGGGGAAACCCAGTCCTCTTTTTATACATTCATAGGCATAACGAGCAGTTAGCTCAGGCATATTTTCGTGCCATCTAAGTCCTAATGATGGCTCAGTAGTCATCGCAGTTGCTGCTGCTTCTAATATAACATTAGTTAACTCGTTGCAACCATTACTGCCATCTGGTTCTACGCCTCCGATAGTAATAATAAAGAGGTCGTTTGCCCCAGCATGAATTTCCCTATACAATCTACTCTTTATAACTCCATGTTCTGAAACTTTTAATCTATGCAAAACTACCAGCTCTACTGCTTCTTCTCTGGTCATAGGTTGTTCTGCCTTATCTATAACACTTCTCTTATAATAGGGCCACCACATTGTATCCATCTTGCAGGACATCCCACTTCCATAACGCTCTAAAGATTGAACAATCAGATAGGTAAACCATTGGGCTTGCACTGCATCTCTAAAACCCCGACAGGGTTTTGCCGGTACATGGTCACATATATCAGCAATCATCAAAAGTTCTTCTTTTCTTTTGGGATTTTTCTCTTCTTCAGCCATATATCTTGCTAACCTGGCATACCTTTTTGCCCATCTTATTACGGCTTTATCGGCAATTAACATTGCCTTCCACTCATCCATCTTTTTGGGCAAAGTCATAGCTTCCGGTCCATTCCAGGGATTTTGGTGTAGAAATTCATCTTGGGCTTCTTTTAGTTTTTTCTCTATACGCTCAATTCTACCTTCTAAACCATCTTCGAATACACTTTCGTAAGAAGGAGTAGGACTTGAATAACCAGTCAAATAGCCCGGGGATTCCATTGATGCATTAGCGCTCTGAAGTTCTTTTTCCTCTTCGTCGATATATTTTTCCGCTTTAGCTTGAAGAGTATGGGGCTTCCACCATTCTGCAATTTCTCTAAATTCTTCTTTTTCATCAGGACAATATGGACTATTCAACAAATCAATATTTAAAAAATAGTTACTTTCCTGATAGATGGGCATAAGGTTGGGCTTCTCAGCATGATCACCCACTAACAGCTCGTGGTCCTTTATAAAGATAGTCATATTATCTAACACATTAGCCAGGGCTTTCGCTCTTCTTATTACCCACTCTTCACCATCGGTCTCTTTAAAAGATTGGGTCATATATCTGGCTCTTTCTATTCCTGCCTTAACTCCCTTTTCGACGTATTCTCCTCCTCTGGTATGCTTCCACCAGAGAGTATCTTTTAATTTTCTTGCTCGCTCAGTCATCGGTTTAATCAATTCATCTTGTTTATCTTTTTCTGTGATATTTTTCATTTTAACCTCTTAACCTCCTATTTTTTGTTAATAAACATTTTATAGAACTAAATCACTTTTTCTCAAATCTATCACATGCTGTCATATCTTCCTTAACTGGTTTTGCTGTCCAATATTTGCATTTTTCATCCTGTTGAGGTAAAAAACAATCACCTTTACCTTTCGCATAATCCAAATCACTCTGTTTTAATGGTTTAAAATTTTTACATTCTTTGCAAACAGCCATCTCCCCACCTCCTTACTTTTTATTACTCTTTTTTCTTTACTTTTCGACGCCAATAAGCCCACCAATAGTAGTGGTAATATTATTCTTTTCCAAAAAATTCTCAATCCACTCTACCTGTTCCTTTTCCATAAATGGTTCACCTCTATAGATATAATTTAAACCTAATTGGGTGTATTTCTTCTCTGCAGAATTGTGGAAAGGCAAAAGATCGACTGCTATTGTCGGATTTTGAAGGGCTTGAAGATAATCAACCATCAGACTAAAATTTTCTTTATTATCATTAAATCTGGGAATAACCGGGACTCTAATCCTGATATTTGCTTTTAGAGCGGACAATCTTTTTAGATTATCTAAAATCAGTCTGTTATCTACCCCGATAACATCTTTATGTTTAATTGAATCCATACACTTTAGGTCATACAAGAATAAATCTGTATATTTCGTTATTTCCTTTAAAATTTCCCATTTACTATACCCAGAAGTTTCTACTGCGGTATGGATCATTTCGGCTTTGAATTTCTTTAATAATTTAAGGCTAAATTCCGGGAAGAATAAAGGATCGCCCCCGCTTAGGGTGACTCCGCCATTTGAGGTTTCATAAAAAGGTTTGTCTCTTAGTGCTTCATCAACAATTTGCTCAAAAGCCAAAGCTTGTCCTACTTTTTCTAAGGCTTTAAACGGACAGCCTTCGACACACTTTAGACATTTATTACATTTTTCTTTATCTATTAAAATAGCTTCTTTTTTGGGGGACCTCCAACTTATTGCTCCTTGAGGACAATTTTCAATACACCTTCCACAATGTTGGCACTTATCTTCATGGTAGTAAATATCTACTTTTGGGGATTTGCATTCAGGATTATGACACCAGGGGCAATTTAGACTACAACCTTTAAAAAATATTACGGTTCTTATTCCGGGACCATCATTAGCACAGTACCTCTGTATTTCAGTAATTAAAGGAATTTTAAGCATTTGTTACTCCTCATTACATTTATTTATCAAATATTGCAAATATCATTTTTGTAAACAACGTTCACATCGTCATCTTAAAAAAAATAACAAACTTTTTAACTTTTTTATATTAATTTGTTGCACAATTAGTCATTTAGTCATTTATCTATTGAATCTCTTAGGGTTCATTCCCCGCAGCTCTGCTGCGAGGAGTTTCATTAATTTGGCATAATAATCCATTACGACCATTCCCACTTTAAAAACCCTATTTGGGCAGAAATTTTTTCACCAGCAGCTAATATTTTTGATATTAATTTATATTTACCTTGTTCATTTTCTTTATTATAACGAATGTTCGGCCCACCTACACCCAGGACTGCTACTAATTCATTATAATTATTTAAGATTGGAACAGATATAGCATTTACCCCAGGATACACTTCTTCTTTGCTGATGGCAAATCCTCTCTTTCTTACTATTTCCAACTCCTCTTTTAATTTGCTCATATCTATTTTATATTTATCTATTACCTCTTTTTTCTTCTCATCTGGTAAAAAAGCTAAAAATATCCTTGCTGAAGATCCTTTATCTAACGGCAATTCTGTCCCAATATCTAAGGTAAAACGGAGGGGTTGTGGTCCATCAACTTTTTCTATAATTATATTTCTATTATCAATTATTTGAGATAATATTACTGTTTCTCCTACTTCTTTAGCTAAGTTTTTTAATACTGGCCTACTAACTTTGACTAAATTTACATTACCATAATGGGCTAAGGCAAGTTTTAATAGTTCATCTCCACAAAGATATATTTTTTTATCTTTGTCTTTTTCTAGTAAACCTTCTTCACATAAGGTATTTAAAATTTCAAAAATTACACTTTTTGCTAATCCTAAATGAGAGGCAAGTTCAGTTATCCCCCAGCCATTTGGTTTTTGAGTAAAACATTTTAATACTTGCGCTACTCGCCTTATATTAATATTTTTCCTTTTTTCAGTCATTTTTTAAATCCTTTATTTGTGAACACCTTTCACATTATATTTTAACAAAAACAATTTTATTTGTCAAATAACATTTTTATTTTTTTTACTTGGGTAAAATATTTTTTCACTGAACAAAAATAATTACATCCTAAATCCTTTCCATTTTAAAATTGTTATTATTCATTATTCATGCAAATTTTAACTAAATAATCTTTTCAAAAGTATTCCAAAGTTATCAGTTAATCTATAAAGATTATTCATCCCCTCAATATCTTTTATTATTGCTCCTCTTTCGTTTCCAAAAATTGTATTCTCATAACAAGAGCCCACAACTTGCATCTCATTAACCAACATAAAATTATTCAAATTCCACAAAGCCATACCACCTCCTGCCCGACGTGCAACAGTTATGGCTGCTCCTACTTTACCTTTTAAAGCTGAATATGGGATATTTTTATAGGTAAAACCGGGATTATTAAAATCATCTTTAATGACAGATTTAGCTAGGATATGAAAATATCGGTTACCCCGGGTTATTAAGTCTTGCATTAAGGGGGTGATATTAAAACTATATATGGGGCAGGCCAAGATAATTCCCTGAGCAGTTATCATCTTCTCCATAATTTCCACAAGGTTATCATTAATAGGACATTTCCTTGTTCTTTTACAATTATCACAGGCCCGACAATGTTCAATCTTTTTGTTAGCCAGAGTTATTATTTCAGTCTCAATATCAATCTTGGATAATCTTTTAGACATAATCTGTAAAGCTAACTCTGTGTTACTATTCTTACGATGACTACCTGCAATAGCTATAACATTAATAGACATATTCCCTCCTCTGTTTCTATAAAAAAGATAATAATTTAGGAAGAATGATAAGGATAAATGTCATCACTGTATTTTTTCTTAACATAATTAGATAGAGGAATTGAATATTCTTCCGGATATCTGTTACCATTCTCCTTAAATAATACCATTAAACGACCTATTTCCCATACAGATTTCATTGCATATTCATTTTTAATTACATCACCGGGTATAGTACCATAGTGAGCAACACATTCGACACATAACATATGAGAATATATGAAAAAGCGCCGCAAAACCCCAACTGCTGTATCCACCGCCACTCTTGCACCTACTGCAATTCCTGCTCCTACCTTGTTAGATAGTATTCCAGAAGCAGTATAAGGTAACAACCTATCCAAAAAAGCAACCCCCATACCACCAATGGTCCAATAAGTAGGAACTCCGATAACTATGCCATCAGAAGTTACCAATTTTTCGCCAATCTCTTCCATATCATCAGTTAAGTGACATTTTCCAGATTTTATACACTTCATGCACCCATCGCAAAGTTGTATTTTTTTATCTCTAACGAAGATAACTTCGCTCTCTGCTCCGGCTTTTGTTGCCCCATCCAAAATTTGTTTTACTAAAACCTCTGAATTTCCACCGACTCTCGGTGTGCATACTATGCCTACAATTTTCATTGTAATTACCCCCTTTTTTTCATTAAACCTTTTTATAATAAAAAAACATTTTTGCTAACAAATATGTATCTCTGGGAGAAAAGGGGATTATAGATTAATACCTCATTAATACCCCTTTTTCTCCCAAAAAAAAATCTTCCCTTTAATTAAATTTCAAACTATTAATTTTAATTTTTATTTTATTACTCCAACTTCTTTGAAATATTTCTCTGCGCCGGGATGTATAGGAACATTTCCCCATCCCGCAATAGCACTTCCGGCTAACTCTAATGAATTAAAACCATTGTGTGCCGCTTTTAGCTCATTTAAGTTATCCCAAACAGATTTAGTAAATTGGTAAACAAGTTCAACGTCTAAATCTTTATGGGCAATAATCATAATTGGGAAAGCTAATGTTTTTACAGTTTTATCTACACCTTTATAAGTGCCGGCAGGAATTGAGGTAGGCGCCATTATGAATCCCATAGCCTCATTAAACTTATCGGCATTTGGTCCATCTAATGGCAATAAATCTATACTTTTAGTAACCGCAACCGAAGCAATGCTCGGCATTGGTGTATTGGCAATAATAACAGCTGCATCGATTTGCCCATCTTTTAAAGCATCAGCAGATTCTTTGGTACTCAAAGATGATATTTTATAGTCACCAGATTCTAACCCATAGGCTTCTAACATAGCTGTGGCAATCCCTCTGGTAGACTGGCCTGGAGCTCCTATATTTATTCTCTTTCCCCTTAAATCTTCAATGCTATTAAAATTATCTTTAGCATTTACTAAAATGTGTATGGGACACATTAGAAAGTTGAATAAACCCCGAATATCAGGATATTTAGCATAACCTTTAATTACAACATTATTACTTGCTTCAGCAATAGGTATTGTTTGGTTAGCGATTAAACCTATATTCGCCTCAAAACCTTCTGTAACTTGAGGGAAAATTTTCAAGCCGTCTAAATGTTTATTTGCTACGTCAGAAAAAACCCCCCCCATAATATAAGGAGAAGATCCGGAACCAGATGTACCTAACGTCCACATAATACCTTCAGCTTTTACCTGAATATTAAAACTACAAGCTACTATAGTAAAAAAAAGTAAGCCTATCAAAAACGGTTTTAAGATTTTTACTTTAATTTTCATTTTTTATACCTCTTTTTTATTAATATTAATTGCTGTAGTTAAACTTAATAAATATTATCAATTTAAACATTTTTTTATTTTAATACTTAATTACAATCTTCTATATTTTGTGTACTATACTCCCTATTCTTATCCCCCCTAACATTCATTTTAAATTTAATATTCTTTAACTGGTAAATCACCACAATGAATACTAATAATAATCCGCTTATAACCATTAACCACCCCCCTTTTAGATTCATTACCAAAAGACCGGCTATAAATAGAATTATTCTTTCTATCCAGCTTGTTTTGTTTATAAACCACCCTTGTAAGCTACTTGCAATTGCAATAACTCCCATTGTTGCAAGCATGAAAACCAATAATATTTCATACCAACTGCCCACCATTAATAATTGAGGGTTAAAAATCCATATATACGGAGCAATAAAAACAGCCAAAGCAAAACGAGTTGCTGTTAAACCTGTCTTAAACCAATCTGCTTTTGCTATGGCAGCAGTTGTAATCGCAACCAAACAAACTGGTGGCGTTAACCCCGATAATATAGCGTAATAAAAGACAAAAAAGTGTGCAGCAAATGCTGAAACGCCCAATTGCATCATTGAAGGAGCAATAAAAATAGCTGTTAATAAATACACAATAGGAGTAGGCATACCCATACCTAAAATCAAACTCATAATCATCGTAATAAATAATAGTAAAAATAGATTCCCCCCAGCTAAGGCTATCGCAATACTTGAAAAACGCATACCTAATCCAGTTAAGGTAACCGAGCTAATAATTAAGCCAATCCCTGCACATAATATAGCAATTTTCAGAACAGAATAAGCGCCTTCTTCACAACTTTGCAAGAAATTTTTCCAGCCAAAGTGATTTTCCTTTCGAAAGTAAGTAACTATAATACAACAAATTATGGCTATAAAACCAGATTTTGTAGCACTATAACCTGCGATCATCAATGTATAAATTAATACCAATAGAGGTAATAATAAATACCCTGAAGATAAAACTACATCTTTAAATTTTGGTAATTTATTCTTATTTAGACCTTTTATACCACTACTAAGTGACTCAAAATGAATTATTGAAAAGACATTTATGTAATATATAACTGCCGGGATCAATCCAGCTAAAGCTATCTTCCCATATGGGACCCCAATTATCTCAGCCATAATAAAAGCCGCTGCTCCCATAACTGGTGGCATTAATTGCCCCCCGCAGGCTGAAATTGCCTCTATTGCAGCAGCCACATGGCTTTTAAATCCTTCTTTTTTCATCATCGGAATTGTAAAGGAACCTACGGCTGCTGCGCTACCAAGAGAACTACCTGTTATAGTCCCCATCAAAGAACTACTAATCACGCAAGACTTTGCCATCCCACCTGAGTACTTACCCACTAATGAAAGGGCTAAATCGATAAAGAAATCTATTACCCCAGTCTTTCCCAAAAATACGCCAAACAATATAAAAATATATAGGTAAGTTGAAGATACTGCTAAACCAATACCAAAAATTCCCTCTGAAGAATATGATATTAAATAGATTAATCGTTCCCAAGAAATCCCTGGATGGGCAAAAAGTCCTGGAAAATATGGACCAAACAACATATACGCTAAACCAAGGAGCATAAGAAAAAAGAAAGTACGATTTGAACGCCTGTTTGCCTCTAATACTAATAATATAACAATAATCCCCACAAAATTATCTAATTTTGTTAAATTTTCCAGGTTCATTACTCTATTAGCTACTGCTTCATAAAAAAATACTATATACCCAACAGAAAACAAGGAGATAAAGACAAGAAGATAGTCAATTATATCTCCTATTTTATTTTGATGATTTTTCTTGCTTATTGGATAAATTATGAAGAACAAAACTAAAATAAAAATTAAATGTGCCGCCCGATGAATAATGGCAGTCTTATAAATACCAAAAGCAGCCGTATATAATTGAAATAAAGAAAGACTGATAGCCAAAACTGTTACTAATTTCTTAAGGTTGCCTGCAAGCGGCCTCTTGATTACCTCTTCACTTTGCAAATCAATATTTTTTTTCTTCTTTTTAAATATATTCAAATTATTTTCACCGCCATCTTATTAAAATTTAAACTTGTAATCCTATTTTAAATCCCTCATGTACCGCATCCATAATATTGCCAGGTTTTTGGCAATCCCCCACACAGAACAATTTTGATACAGCACCCCTTAATCTATTCTCCAATTTATCTTCAGCCTTCACTCCCACAGCAATAACAACTGCATCTGCCTTGATCGTTTCTTCTATCCCATTTCTTTCCATTATCACACCATCGGACTTTATTTGCTTTACACGAGTATTGGTATATATCTTTACCCCATAATCTTTTAAACTTATCATTAGCGGAACTTTAACAGCGTGTACCATATCTCTTGCCACTTCAGGAAGTATTTCAATAACAGTCACCGTTTTCCCTTTTTCCGCCAACCATTCAGCAGTTTCTAATCCTACTTCTCCTCCCCCAACAATAACTATTTCTTGCCCAATATCTGTATAATCATTTTTGAGTAAATCAAGTGCCCAATAAACATTCTTATTTCCCTTAATTCCTTTAATATCTGGTATAATCCTATTGCCACCCGAGGCTAAAATAATCACATCTGCTTTAAATTCTTTAATCATTTTTTCGTTTACTTCTTTTCCTAATTCTACCTGTATATTTAATTGATTAATCCTATTTTTAAAATAATCAACAATTTCATTTAACTCTTGTTTGCGGGGAGGCTTAGCAGCTAATACAATTGTTCCACCTAATTTTCTTTCCTTTTCCCATAGAGTAACTTTATGTCCTCTAGTCGCCGCGGTAATAGCTGCTTGTAGCCCTGCAGGACCACCACCAATTACTAAAACTTTCTTTCCATCCCTCTTATTTACGGGTACATACCTAAATTCTTTTTTACCTTCCTTTCCTGCTAACGGGTTTAAAATACAGGTAATTGGTGTACCTTTAAGCACATTTCCTACACAACCATAACAACAGGAAACACAAGGTCGAATATCCTGATATCTACCTTCGGCAACTTTTTGAACCCAATAAGGGTCAGTAATTAAAGGCCTACCCAAAGTAATCATATCTGCTTGATTTTTTTGCAAGACATTTTCTGCAAACTCTGGATGGCGAATTTTATTTCCTACTGCTACTGGTATTGTTACTCCTATTTTAATATTTTCTGCTAAATTAACAATGCATCCCTCGGGAGTACCTATCGGTGCTTCTGCTGAAATAAAATTTTTTTCGTGGAGAACAGCCCCAAACCCAGTAGAAACACTAATAGCTTTAATTCCTGCTAATTGCAGTCTTCTTGCAATTTCCCGAATCTCTAAAGGTGAATTTCCACCCTCAGGTTCCTGGCCATTCATACGAGCAACTAAAGGAAAGTCTGAACCTACTAAACTTTTTACTTTTCTAATAATTTCTAAAACAAACCGCATACGATTTTCTAAACTCCCCCCATACTTATCCTTTCGTTTATTAGCCCAAGGGGATAAAAATTCACCACATAAATACATATGGGCACAATGTATACTTATAATATCAAATCCAGCCTCAACTGCCCTCCTCGCCGCCTGGCCAAATTTTTCTATAATCTCTTCAATCTCTTCTTCGCTTAGCTCTCTGGGGGTAACTTGTCCGGGGAAGGGATGGGCGATCATTGAAGGTGCAACTGGTATTTGACCACGAGTTACTTCTAAATAGCCATTTTCTAAAGTTACACGACCTGCTCTTCTCCCCGCATGAGACAGTTGAATCGCTGCTTTAGCACCATGTTTTTTTATAGCTGAACTAAGTTTTTTAAGCATAGGTATATATTTATCATCATCAATGGCTACAGGGTTTTTGGCATTATTTCCTAAGGGAAAATCAATTATACCATCTTCGACTGTAATTACACCTACTCCTCCTCTTGCTCGCTCTGCATAAAAATCAATCATCTGCTCAGTAATAAACCCATCTTTAGCAAAATTGCAAGTCATTGGTGCCATAACTACTCTATTTTTAATTTCTAAATTACCAATTTTAATTGGTGAAAGTAACTTCATTTCTTATCCTCCCTGTTATTACTTATTTCTTGCGATTTTCAAATTTTGAAACTTTAATAAGAACGCTGTTCACATTTTTATATATTATATACTACATTTATTTAAAAAATCAATCTTTTTTTGAAAAATTTTTAATTTTTTCTTATTTTTTGATAAAACCCTGTAAAACCTTATTTTAATCGCCTTTCGTAATTTTGTAGTAGAGTATGCTATTATAAAAATAAATGATATAACTTTACGGGAATGGTTGAACTTATCTTACTTTTTTTTAAACCATTGTTATAGTGTTTGCTTTTTTTATCTATATAATAAAAATAAAGAAATGTTTTTTGGGGAAATAAAGAATGTAAAACACAGAAGAACATAGAATGGTTTTTGAAGGTTTTATGGCAGTCAAGGATATTCTTTTTATTCCTATCCTGCATAAGATTCTTAGTTGTAAATTGTTTTCTTTTTATAGGATTTGTTGTTTATTCTATTCAGATAGTTTATGAACAAAGATACCACTGCGTAATTTCGGTTCAAACCAGGTCGACTTGGGAGGCATTAATCTTCCTGCATCGGCAACTGCCATTAATTCTTTTATGGAAGTAGGGTAGAGTGAAAAGGCTACTTTCATCCCTGCCTTCACTTTTTTCTCTAATTCCTCCAGACCTCTGATTCCTCCTACAAATTCTATTCTCTGGTCTGTCCGAGGATCTTTAATTCCTAAAATAGGGTCAAGCAGATTATTTTGTAATATCGATACATCGAGGCTTTCTACTACATCATCTTCGTCAAAAGACCCCAGTTTTGCAGTCAGTTTAAACCAGCAGTTATTTAAGTACATACCAAAGGTATGGCTTGCTAATGGTCGGTAAGGGTCTCCTCCGCTATACTTTTCTACTATAAATTTTTCAGATATTTTCTGGATAAATTCTTCTTCAGAATTTCCTGCTAAATCAGCTACTACCCGATTATAGTCCATAATATATAGCTCATCATTAGGAAATATAACTGATAGAAAATAATTAAACTCTTCTTTTCCGGTATAATTTTTCAGTTGTTCTCTTCTTTTTAATCCTACCTTAGCAGCTGCCGCTGCTCGATGATGACCATCAGCGATATAAAGATAATCAATTTCAGTAAAGGCTTCTATCAAGCTTTTAATTACTTGTTGGTCATCGATTACCCAGCAAGTGTGAGTAATTCTATCATCTGAGGTAAAGTCATATACTGAATCTTTTTCTTTAGCCCAACTTCTTATAATCTGCTTTATTTTATCTTTTGCTTTATAAGTAAGGAAGACAGGGCCAGTATTAGCATCAGTAAAATCAATATGATTTACTCGGTCCTCTTCTTTGTCTGCCCGAGTGTCCTCATGTTTTTTAATTCTACCTTTAAGATAATCATCTATAGAAGTACAAACAACTAACCCAGTCTGTGCTCTTCCTTTCATTACTTGTCGGTAGATATAAATACTCTCCTGTTTATCTTGCAGAAAAATCTTTTCCTTTATCATTCTATTAAGATTCTCTCTGGCTTTTTCGTAGACCCTCCGATCATAATGGTCTAAAGAGGGTTCTAAATCTATCTCAGCTTTATTAATATGTAAAAAAGAAACAGGATTATCTTTTGCTAATTTTCGTGCTCCTTCTGTACTTATAACATCATAGGGAGGTGATGCTACTTTAGCTATTAAATTTGGTTGTGGTCTTAAAGCTTTGAATGGTTTAATTACTGGCATTTTTTTCTCTTTTCATTTATTTTAAATATATAGAAATTTCCTTTCCTGTAAACTATGATTCGTATCTCTTTAAGGTAGTTAGCCAGTTAACTGGTTTACCGGTTTTAAGAATTAAAATTAACTGTTTAACTGGCAAACGGGATAACTGGGTAACTATATACGCGATACTTGATAGGCAATGCGCTATACCATATACTAACGACTATTCACTATTCACTAACGACTAATTCAAATATTTTCTTTGATAATAGAAACAATCTCAGTCCCGATTCTTTTTTGTGCTTCCTTGGTAGAAGCCCCTAAATGGGGAGTTACTGATACTCTTTCATGTTTTATTAAATCGAAATTGCTAGTTGGCTCCTCAATAAAAACATCTAACCCCGCCCCGGCAAGTTTTCCGGAATTTAGCGCCTCTAATAGAGCTTTCTCATCTAATACACTACCTCGGGCACAATTGATGAGATATGCACCCTCTTTCATTTTAGAAAATTCTGTCCTACCAATCAAAGGAGATTGTTCTTTGTGCCCAGGCACGTGCAAGGAAATAAAATCAGATTTAGCTAAGAGTTCATCAAAAGGAACAAAAATATATTCAGGGAATTCTCTATTCGGACCTAACACATCATTATAGAGAATTCTCATTCCCAAGACATAAGCTTTTTTAGCTAATTCCTGACCAATTCTACCAAAACCAACAATCCCTAAGGTCTTGCCATAAAGTTCGATTCCTTCATATTTCTTTTTATTCCACTTTCCTTCTCTCATAGTAACATTGGATAGTCCAATGAATCTAGCCAGAGAGAACATATGCCCCAAGGCCAATTCTGCTACCGCTAGGCTGCTGGCCTTAGGTGTATTTCTAACCTTTATCCCTTTTGATTCGGCATAAGAGACATCTATATTGTCTAGCCCTACTCCACCCCGAATAATTAATTTCAAATTTCCAGTCTCAACTGCAGAATCTATTATCTCTTTCCTTACTTTAGTAGCCGAACGTACCACCATTACATTAAAATTCTTAACTTGTTCTTTCAATTCTTCAGGTTCGAAAAATTGCTCTACTACTTCATACCCCATATTCTTTAAGGTCTGAATAGCTTTTTTATCCATTCCATCAGTTACTAATATCTTTACCATATTTATCACCTCTTATATTATAATTCTAAAATCTCATCAATATTGGCAAGAAGTTCTTTAATATCGTTAAGGGTAAGTTCTGCCATATGGGCTATTCTAAAAGTCTTTTCTTTTAGCTTGCCATAACCATTAGAAATCATATACCCTCTTTTACCTAAGGCCTTGTTTAAATCACTCACCTTGATCTCTCTGGTATTTTTTACACAAGTTACTGTATTGGAAGCAAAATCTTCTTGAGCAAAGAGGGCAAATCTATCTTTAGCCCAATTTCTTACATACTCTGCCATCTCTAAATGACGGGCAAAACGATTATCTAATCCTTCTTTTAATATTTTATCTAATTGATAATCTAAGGCAAACATATGAGAAAGCGAGGGAGTAGAAGGGTATTGATAATCTTTCTTTTGGATATACTCATAAATTTGTAAAAGATCAAAGTAAGTTCCTCTAAATTTAACTTTCCTGGCTGCCTCTAAGGCCTTTTCCGAAATAGAGCAAAGAGAAAGACCAGGAGGTAACCCCAAACACTTCTGACTGGAAGTTATACAAATATCAATACCTAATTTATCCACTTCTATCTTAGTTCCACCCAAAGAACTTACTGCATCAACACAAAATATTACTTCTGGATATTTCTTCATCACCTGGGCTATCTCTTCAATTGGATTCATTACTCCTGTTGAAGTTTCATTGTGAGTTACAGTGATAAGGTCATATTTGCCAGTAGCTAAAACCTCTTCTACTTGCTCAGGAAGATTAGGGGTACCCCATTCTACTTCGAATTTATCAGCAGGAACATTATTCTCTTCTGCCATTTTAAACCAGCGATTACCAAAATTACCACAGGAGAAGACAGCTGCCCTCTTTTGGGTGCAAGAACGGATAGCTCCTTCCATCAGACCACTACCTGAAGAAGTAGATAATAAAATCTCCTTTTGAGTATACATCAGTTTTCTTAATTTATCACTGATATTCCGCTGTAGAGTTGAAGCTTCCTCAGTTCGATGACCAATCATTGGAGTAGCCATTTTTTGTAGAACATCATCAGTAACGTGAGTAGGCCCGGGGATAAATAATTTTTTATACATTTTCTTCTCTCCTTTCAATTTTAGATCTATTTGTTCGTCTATTTTAATTATCTTAAATACAAAAAATCCCCATTAACCATCAAAAGTTATTTTACCGATGGTTAATGGGGACGAATACAAATTCCGTGGTGCCACCCCAATTCAGTGAGAATTTTTCTCACTCTTACTTCTAGATAAGATGTTAACGCCATCCTTTATACGTCTTAAGTTACTTGAACAGTTCTTTCGCTTAAGCTAATACTGGAAGGATTTCAGTGAATTTGCCTTACAATAAATAAATCACTTACTATTCCAGTAAACAATTTTTATTATTTCTGTAATTTTAATCGTGTGTACATAATTTAGCACAAACAATTTTTTTTGTCAATAGATGGGGGAAAAAATTATTTCTTTTTTTTCGATAATCTTCCCAGAATTAGTTTATAACCATCAGCTCCATAATTTAAATATTTCTTTACCCTGCTAATAGTTGCGGAACTTGCCCCTGTTTTATGGGCAATCTCTTCATAGGTAGAGCCTTTACTTAACATTCTGGCCACTTCCAGCCTCTGACTAAATTCTTTAATTTCATTAATAGTAGCTAAATCTTCAAAAAAACTATAACATTCCTTTTCGCTTTTAAGGAGTAATATTGCCTTAAATAATTGATCAGTTAGCTCATCTCTCCAACGAGGATAATCTTTCATTTTATCACCTCATTTTTTTAATTAGTCATTAGTTGATAGTGAATAGTATTTAGTAAAGATAAAATATTAATTTTATACATACACTGTCTTTTTTCGCTTATAGAGGCACAATAAATTGTGCCCTTTATTGCAATTCATTTTCTTCTTCTTTTTAATTCTTTAAATATCTCCTGAGGAGCAATATTATAATTGCCCAAAGCTACTAAAGTATGAAACCATAGATCAGCCACTTCGTATATTATTGCTCCCTTATCTTTGTCTTTAAAGGCAATAATGACTTCTGCTGCCTCTTCACCTATCTTTTTAGGTAATAAATCCTTAGAATTAGCTAACAATTTACAAACATAGGAACCGTCTTTATAACTTAATTTTCTATCTTGAATTACTTGATATAATTCATTAATAATTTCACCATCATCTTTTTCTGATTTCTCACTCTTACTCTCCTCCTGGAGGGATTTTGCTTCACCTGCTTTTTCTTTTCGTAAAAGACGAGAAGATTCGATACTAATTTTTTCTATTTTGTCACCTTTAATCTCTTTAAAAAAGCAGGAATAATTTCCAGTATGACAGGCAACTCCTTTTTGCTTTACTAAAATTAACAGGGCATCATTGTCGCAATCTAAAACGATTTTTTTTACCAACTGAGTATTTCCGGAAGTATTCCCTTTAAACCATAACTCTCTTCTGCTCCTGCTGTAAAAACAGGTTCTCCCTTCTTCTAAAGTCTTTTCCAAAGATTCCGTATTCATATAAGCCAACATTAGTACTTGTTTGCTTTCTTCGTCCTGAACTATAACAGGTATCAAACCTTCTTGATTAAATTTTATTTGATTTAAAATTTCGTTTTTATCCTCTATTTTTCTCACCCTTCGCTTTCTCCTTCGCTAATCTTACTTCTACTCCTCTTTGCCTTAAAAATTCTTTTACTCTTGGTATAGAATATTCTCTTCTATGAAATATAGAAGCAGCTAAAGCGGCATCAGCCTTCCCATTCACCAACACCTCATATAAGTGTTCTGGCTCACCAGCGCCACCAGAAGCAATAACCGGAATATTCACCTTTTCAGAAACTGTTTTAGTTAACTCAATATCATAACCATCTTTAGTTCCATCTTTATCCATACTAGTAAGTAGTATTTCCCCCGCTCCTAACCTTTCCACTTCTTTAGCCCAGTCTACTACTTGCAATTTAGTCCCGGTCCTTCCTCCATTAATCACTACTTCCCAATCAGAATCTACCTTCACGGCATCAATAGCCACCACAATAGTGGAACTACCAAATTTCAAAGAAGCCTCTCGAATTAAGAAGGGATTTAAAACAGCTGCTGTATTAATAGAAACTTTATCGGCACCCGCCCTTAACAAATAATATATATCTTCCAAATTCTTAACCCCTCCACCTACTGTAAAGGGGATGAAAACCTTTTCAGCAGTCTTTTCCACTAAATCAATTATGATATTCCTTTTTTCCCAGGAAGCAGTGATGTCAAGAAAAACCAACTCATCTGCCTCTTCTTTCTCATAAAAAGAGGCCATTTCAATGGGGTCTCCTTCATCTACTAAATTAATAAACTTAATCCCTTTTACCACCCGACCTCTATTTACATCCAAACAGGGTATAATTCTCTTGGTAAGCATTATCAATTCCTTTCTCATTTTTAGTTAGTTGGTTACCTGGTTAGTTAGTTATTTAGTTAAAATACGGTAACAAGTAATATGTAAATAAGTAATAAGAGTAAACTTCTAAAATTATAAGAACCGATACTTATTACAGATTACACATTACAATACTTGCTGGTAAACCGGTTAACTGGGCAACTAAATCATATTACAACTGTAAACTGATTTTTCTTATCTAAAAACTATAAACTAATAACTTATATTAATGTTATCGACTAATTTGAGTGCCTCTTCCAATAAAATCCTCCCTTTGTAAAGGGCCTTGCCAACAATAACCCCTTCCAAACCTAAGGCCTTAAGTCTCATTAACTTTTTGATATCATCCAGGGAAGTAATTCCTCCAGAGCAAATAAGGGGGATATTAATATTTTTTAACATTTTTTCTATATTGCTTACATTGGGGCCTATAAGGGTCCCATCTCTTTTAATATCAGTATAAATTATTCGCCTGGCACCCAATCTCTCCATCTCATCTGCAAAATTCAGGGCATCAATAGAAAGGACATTCTGCCACCCCTCTATAGCTACCTTCCCATCTCGGGCATCAATACCCGCTATTATCTTTTCTGAAAAATCCTCAAATAATTTCTTAGCCAAAATTTTATTTTTCCAGAGAATTGTACCTAAGATTACCCGGCTAACTCCCAAGCAGATTAATCTTTCTGCTTCTTCGTAACTCCTGATTCCTCCTCCAACCTGCACAGGAACATTAACCTTTTTTACAATCTGCTCCACCAGAGAAATATTAATTAATTCTCCATATTTGGCTCCATCTAAATCTACTATATGAAGCATCATCGCCCCTTTATTAACCCACTTCACTGCCACCGCTACTGGGTCATCAGAAAATATCTCCACATTCTCAAATTTACCCTCAGTAAGGCGAACACATCTACCTTCTCTAATATCTATAGCAGGGATAATTAACATTTGCTCAAATCTCCAAAATTCTTTAATATTTTTAACCCTAAAGTACTGCTCTTTTCAGGATGAAATTGTACTCCAAACAAATTCTCTTTCCAGATAGAAGAGGGGAAGGTCAGATCATAATCAGTTGTTGAACATATTACCTCCCGATTATTTGGTTCACAATAATAAGAATGAACAAAATAAAAATAAGATTCATCTGGAATATCCTGAAAGAAGGGGTTCGTATTACTATTAAAATTATAAGTAAATTTTATTTTATTCCACCCCAAATGAGGACATTTCACCAAAGAGGGAAATCTCCTCACTCTACCCGGTATAATGTCCAACCCCTTAAAAAGACCACCTTCTTCGCTAAAAGAAAACAATAACTGCATCCCCAAACAAATCCCCAAAAAAGGTTTACCCTTTTCTATAGCTGCAATTAATTCTTCATCTATTTTCTTAACTCTTAAGGATTTTATAGCATCCCTAAAAGCCCCTACTCCAGGAAGCACTAAGGCACTGGCTTTTTTAATCTGGTTTGGGTCATCAGTTATCATTGTTTTATATCCAACTTTAGTAAAGGCATTTTCTACACTCTTCAAATTCCCCATCCCATAATCTATTATCACAATCATCTTCTCTACTTCCTCAAACTTATTAATCAATAACCCCTTTGGTGGAAGGAATATTATCTAACCGATTATCTTCCCTGGTTGCCTCATCTAAAGAGCGACCGAAGGCTTTAAATATTGCCTCAATAATGTGATGGGAATTTTTCCCGTAAAGCAGATTTATATGTAGAGTCATTCCGGAATGATAAGATAATGCCTTAAAAAAATCCTCTACCAAACTAACTTCAAAAGTACCCACCCTTTCCTGTTCAAATTGAACTTTATAGATTAATTGTCCTCTCCCACTTAAATCTATGGCTACCTGTACCAAGGATTCATCCATTGGTAAGATAGTAAACCCATATCTTCTTATTCCTTTCTTATCTTGCAAGGCATCCTTAATAGCCTCCCCCAAACATATTCCTATATCTTCTACCGTATGATGGTAATCTACTTCAAGATCTCCCTGGGCCTTTACTTCTAGATCAAAAAAACCGTATCGGGTAAATAAGGTAAGCATATGATTTAAGAAATATACTTCTGTCTGTAAATTACTCATCCCTTTACCATCTAAATTTATCTTCACTTCTATTTCAGTTTCTAAAGTTTTTCGTCTATATTCACCCTTTCTCTCTTTCAAAATTATCAACACCACCTTTTTTTCTTTATGATTTTCTATTTTTCACTCTTTCTAACCATTCCAAAACATGATTAACATCTTGTGCTAATAAATCCACACCTTCATTCAGGTAATACTTTACCATATTGTTTTGCAAATTTATTCCTTCCGCCAAAACTATTGCTGATAAAAACTTTGTTTTCTTTACTTCCTTGTTAAAATTCTTCACAGTAATCATATCATCCCAAATATCCCCCACATAGATACCCAATTTAGTTTTCAAACTGTTAGCTATTTTTTTTAATCCTTGAGGATGAGGCTTTTCTACCCCATCATCAGCAGTGAATATCTTTTCTTTAGAAATAAGATCACTCCATTCCAATCTTTCTAAGGCTATCTTGGCTTCTTTTTCGGTTCTGCCCGTTATGATACCGAGAAAAAAATTTTGCAAGAAATCTTTTTTATTTTTATCTATAATGATTCTTTCCTGTTTTATTAAACCTTCTACTTTAGTCATGGAGGGATAAAACCCATAAAGATCATAACAGTATTCTTCCCCCGCATAAATCTCCTGAAATATTTTAGTTATTAAACTCCTATCCCACAAAACTAATACCTCTTCTTTGATATCTCCATCTCTCTCGATCAGATCTATTACTTTAGCCAAACCTCCTCCTAAAGGAAGCATTTCAGTAGTAAATTTTCTTATATCTGGCTCCATAGATCTAAGCACATCTATGTCCCTTAAATTATTTTTTCTGGCCTTCATCAAATAAAATAAAACTACAGCAGAAGTTAAATCCCAATCATTATTAAATCCACCAGCCATTTTAAAATATTCAACCTCTTCCGCGTTGATCAAATTCCGAGAACCTTGGAAATGCAGTATTTCTTTAAAATAAAATTGAGCTGTCTGGCATATGGCTTCTCTATAAGAATTACGCACATCAATCAAGACACCATCGATATCAAAGACCAATGTATCTACTTGAGAAATTCTCTCTAAAATCTTTTTGTTCAAAATAATATTTTTTTGAAATAAATAATCTGAATTTAATTTTCCCGAAATTTGTAACAATTCAACCCCTCTTTCTTAATTTATTCGAACCGCCTTTATTACCCCCTCTGTCATTCCCGTGGGAACAGAGATCTATCTTTCTTTATTACCTGCAGTCTATGAGCACGATGTCTTGTACCCCTAACCACTCACGAGACAACATTTAATTTAATTATTCGTTTGAATATCTTATCTCTATAGAACGGGCATGAGCCTCCAGCCCTTCCAACCTTGCTAAGTTTGCTATCTTATACTCGTCTTTTCTTAAGTTCTCTTGGTCATAAAAAATTAAGCTACTCTTTTTAGTAAAGTCGCTTACTGACAAAGGCGAAAAACATCTTGCTCCCCCAGAAGTTGGAAGGATATGGTTGGGTCCTGCCCAGTAATCCCCTAAAGGTTCCGGGGCATAAGATCCTATAAATATTGCTCCCGCATTTCTTATCGCTCCTAACATCTGCCACGGTTCTTCCACCTGCAATTCTAAGTGCTCAGGGGCAAAACAATTTATAAAGTCTAAAATTAGTTCTCGATCTTCGGCAATAATTAACTTACCCTTCTTTTCTAAAGCCTCTTGGATAATTTCTTTTCTGTTTAAACTCTTCAATTCGTTCTCAATTTCCTTCCTCACTTTATCAACTAAAGAGGAAGAAGTAGTTATTAAGATTGCTGAAGCTTCTACATCATGTTCAGCTTGAGATAGTAAATCGCAGGCCAAATATTGAGGGTTAGCTTTTTCATCAGCCCAAATAAGAATTTCACTTGGCCCAGCAAGCATATCTATATCCACTTCTCCAAAGACGTTCTTTTTAGCCAAAGTTACAAAGATATTTCCTGGACCTACAATTTTATCTACTTTTTTCACTGTTTCTGTTCCATAAGCTAGAGCAGCTATGGCCTGAGCACCTCCCACCTTATAAATCACTGATATACCTAATTCTTTAGCAGTAGATAATAAATAAGGATTTACTTTACCATTAAAAGAAGGCGGAGTTACCACAACAATATCTTTAACTCCTGCAATAATTGCCGGTACTGTTGCCATAATAAGAGAAGAGGGATAAACAGCCTTCCCTCCTGGGACGTACAGACCTACTCTCTCTATCGGATTTACTATCTGCCCTAAAATAATACCCCTCTCTTTAGTGGTAAACCAGGAATTTTCTTTCTGATTTAAATGATATTTTTTAATTCTCTCTATCGCCTCTTTTATTACTTCTAATAAATCTTCACTCACTTCCTGATTAGCTCTATCCCATTCTTCTGGATCGACCAATATTCCCGAGGGGCTTAATTTTACCCCATCAAACTTTTCAGTAAACTTAAGGAGAGCTTTATCTCCTTCCTTTCTCACCCTTAATATAATTTCTCTAACCTTCTCTTCAATATCACTAATTAAGTTATCTTCAGAATACCTCTGCCTGCAGATCTCTTCTATCTTTTTCTTATTTTTTTTATTTAAAAAAATGGTCTTTATCAACTTTAAAGCAATCCCTTCTTTTACAATATTTCAAATGTTTTAAAAAATTTTATTTTTAACTAAGATCTTTTCGGTATTTTTCAGCTTAAGATTTTCTACCATTCTGCAATTTTATCTGATTCTAAGGATAATAATTTTTTAATTTCCTGTAAAAGTCTGGTAATTCTTTTATGTTTAGTCTTATAACTAATTCGATTAACAATGAGTTGGGCGCTAAGAGGAATTATTTCATCAATTATTTTCAGCTTATTTTCATTTAAGGTACGTCCGGTAGAAACTATATCAACAATCATATCAGCTAAACCTACTTGAGGAGCTAATTCTACTGACCCATAGAGTTTGATTAATTCTACATATATCCCCTTTTCTTTAAAATAGCCTCCAGCAATACGGGGATATTTAGTAGCTATTCTCAAACGATGTCCGTTATTTTTGTAATATTTTTCTCGTCCCTCTCCTTCTAAAGCAGCTACTACTAGCTTACACCTTCCGAACTTTAAGTCTAATAGTCTATAGACATCCTTTTTTTCTTCTAATAATATATCTTCCCCCACTATTCCGATGTCTGCTGCTCCGCATTCCACATAAGTGGGATTATCTTTCGGTCTGGTAATAATAAATTTGATTTCTTCTTTCTGGTCAAAAAAAGTTAGTTTTCTGTTTATCTCCCTACCCCCTCTCAAATTTATTCCTATCCTCTCAAATAATTGTATAGAAGGTTTGAATAATTTCCCACTGGATAAAGCAATAACTAAATAATTACTATTATTTTCTCTATTCATAATTTATGATTTCCTCTTTTCCTGATACTACTCCAACTTTTTTGATTTTATTTGACTGATTATCATCTAATATCAATATAAATTTTATTCCTTTAGAGCGAGCATATTTTAACACCTCGGCAAACTCTCTCTTCCCTACCTCGAGCTCAACAATCAGCCCCTTTTTTCTCAAATCTTTAGCTACCGCCAGGGCTTTTCTAAAATTGTCTTCATTATTTTGGTAATACAATACATACTGTTCAGGTCTTTCTAAATTTAGTGAATTTATATCCTCTCTCTCTAAGGACATTATTAATCTTTCTAATCCGATGGCAAAACCAGTAGAAGGTAGATTCTCTCCGAATTTTGAACACAGGTTATCATATCTCCCCCCGCCACAAATCGGAAATCCCAGATAGTCAGTATAGCCCTCGAATATAATACCGGTATAATAATCAAAATCACGTACAATCCCTAAATCTATCAAAATATGTTCTTCTAATCCGTAATTTCTCAAAAGAGTATAAACTTTTTTTATTTCTTTCAAAGCAGATAGCGATAATTTATTGCTTATCATCTTTTCTGCTTCTTCTAATACTTCCTCTCTCCCTCTTAAAGTAGGCATCTTTAAAATAAATTCTTTTTCCTTATCTTCTATGTCTTCAGAAGATAATATCTTTTCCAATAATACAAAATCTTTATTTAAAATTGCTTCTTTTGTCTGTAGTTTCCTTTTCTCTTCAATTTTTATTGATTGCATAATCCCATTAAAAAAATTGATGTGTCCTATATCTATAAAAAATTTCTTAAGCCCGCAATTTTTCAAACACTCTACCGCTAAAGCAATAACTTCTGCATCTGCCACTTCGCTATTTAGTCCTATTAATTCTATTCCTGCCTGGCAAAACTCCCTTTGACTCCCCATTTTAAAATCATTATATCTAAATACATTCCCTATATAATAAAATCTTAAAGGTTTAGGCTCCTGTTGCATTTTAGTAGAAGCCACTCTGGCAATAGGAGTGGTCATCTCGGGTCTAAGGGCAATAATATTTCCTTCGCGATCTAAAAACTTAATCATCTCCTTTTTCATGGTTGTTCCTGCGCCTTTGGCTAATGTTTCGTAAAATTCAAAAGTGGGAGTAACTATCTCTTGATAGCCCCATTGGGTAAATAATTTGCTTATTTTATTTTCTAAAAATCTTCTCTTTAAAACTTCTCCTGGCAATAAATCATTTAAGCCTTTAGGAATATTCATCGACTATAACCTCTCTGTTAACTCTCGTCTTTACTTAATACAAAGGGTAAATTTAACTTTCGTTCTTTAATAGATTAAAGAATTAAATAATGAAACTTGGAAAAAGTTTAACATTGTTTTTAGGTTCTGTCAAGGGATTTTTGTAGATTGAATGCATATATATGTGGCTTTAGAAGAAATCTTTAAAGAAGAATGTCTATTTTGGTAAAATAAAATTTTAACGGTTATATTTTTCTACAAAAGTAGCTAACTTTTCTTCCATTTCTTGGGTAATGTCCCCCTTTTTGTATCGCCATAACCAATTATTGCCTCCTACAGTTCCCGGGTAATTCATCCTTGCTTCATTACCAAGACCTAAAATATCCTGAAGGGGGGTTATTACAAAATTTGCCTTTGACCTGTAAACAGCTTCAATCAGGGTCCAACAAACCTGTTTTTCACTCATCCCACTGTTTATACCATAGTATTTCTCTAATATTTTTAATACCCTCATATTTTTTGATTGTCTTAATCCCCTGTACCAGGCCAGCAAGGTGTCATTATCATGTGTTCCGGTGTATACCACGCAATGTTTTTCATAATCGTCCAATCCTAATTTTATAGGAGTTTTTTCGTCAAAGGAAAATTGTAAAATCTTCATTCCGGGAAATCCAAAGTTTACCTTCAGCTTATTGACTTCGGAAGTTATAAATCCTAAGTCTTCAACTATAATGGGCAGTTCCCCCAAGTACTGTTTTATCGAGGAAAACAGTTGGTATCCAGGTGCTTTCACCCACTTGCCTCTCTCTGCTGTCTTTTCTGAGGCATCGACCTCCCAGTAGGCTTCAAATCCCCTGAAGTGGTCTATTCTAGCAATATCTACCTGTTTAAATATTTTTTCAAAACGTTTTCTCCACCACAAGAAATTATCTTCCTGCATACATTTCCAATTGTAGTGAGGATTCCCCCAAAGTTGCCCTGTTTTGCTAAAATAATCTGGTGGCACTCCTGCCACTTTTCGAGGATTGCCTTTATCATCTAAATCGAATAATTCAGGATGAACCCATACATCACTACTATCATGTGCTACAAAAATAGGCAAATCCCCTATAATTTTTATACCATTATGATTCGCATAATTTTTTAATTCGCTCCACTGCTTGGAAAAAATATATTGCAGGAACTCCTGGTAGTGTATCTTATCTGCTAACTCGCTTTGATATTTTTCTATAGCCTGTTTTTCTCTGAAGGCAATATCTAAATGCCATTGATTCCACACTCTATTGTCGAAGTATTCTTTGAGAGCCATATAAAGACAAAAATCTAGAAGCCAATATTCATTATCTTCTTTAAACTTTGCATGCTCATCACTTTCTGCTAATAAATTAAATCGATTAAATGCTTTTAGAAACAGCTCGTTTTTAAATTTGATTACCCGGGGAAACTCAACTTTAGTTTCTGAAAATTTGGGAACATTAGTTACTTCTTCTGCTCTTAATAAACCATCTTCAATTAACTTGTCTATACTAATTAGTAAAGTGTTCCCCGCAAAAGCAGAAAGACATTTATAGGGTGAACCTCCCTGATCTGGCGGATTAAGTGGCAGTATTTGCCACAATTTTTGATTCGATCTTTTTAAAAAATCTACAAAATTATATGCTTCTTTGCCGAAGTCGCCGATTCCATACAGGGAAGGTAATGAGGTAAGGTGTAAAAGTACGCCACTTGCTCTATCAAATTGCATCCTGTTCACCGTCTTTTTCTAATCACTAGGAAATTTCTTATTTTTTATACAATAACTCATAATAATCGTTTATCATTCTGTCTATGGAAAAAAATCTTTCAGTCGATTTTATACTTTCTTTCATCATTTCCAGCCATTTTCGATGATGGTCATAATAGGTAGGGATAACCTTTTTTAGTAAGGTATCATAAAGAGCCTTTGCATCTCTTTCATCTTGTTCTTCAACTGTTTGGGGTACATTTTCATCCCCAATCGCCCAACCATTAATACCATCTTTACAGGCTTCTGCCCACCATCCGTCTAAAATCGAACAATTTAGCACGCCATTCATCGCTGCTTTCATGCCAGAGGTCCCACTTGCCTCATTCGGCCTTCTAGGGTTATTCAGCCAAACATCACAGCCCCTGGTAAGCATTCGTCCAATCTCCATATCATAATTTTCAATAAAAACTACGCTATTAGAATATTTCCTGGACATTTCAACCAAGTTTAACACGATTTCTTTGCCCATTGTGTCTAATGGGTGGGCCTTACCCGAAAAAATAATTTGGATTTTCCTTTCTCTTAAATATTTTTCTATTCGCTTTTCGTCTTTAAATATCAAATCACTTCTTTTGTAAGAAGCAGCCCTTCTGGAAAATCCAATTAATAATGCATTAAGGTTCAATCTAACTCCACATCTTTTCTCCACAAAATCGATTAATTCTTTTTTTAGTGCCTGATGATTATTCCACATTTCCCCTAAATTTAAAAACTTCTTTCTCATTCTCTCATCAACCCATGTTCCTTTATGAATAGCATTGGTTATCCCAATTATCTCAGCTCTATTTTCTATTTCTGCCCACATTTTGTTTGCTGTCTCCATATGTAATTTAGATACCGCATTTGATATTTTAGATAATCTTAGTGCTGCTACAGTCATATTAAAGGGAACCTCACCAATACGACTCATCTGTTCTATTGAAAAACCTAAATTTGCTCCCATATAGATAAGCGACTCTATACTATAACTTTCATTTCCTGCCTTAATAGGAGTATGGGTAGTAAAAACTACTTCTTTACGGGTTGATTCCCAGGCTTTTTCAAATGACTTACCTGCTTTCATCTTTTCATTTATCAGTTCTAATCCTGCCAAAACTGCATGCCCTTCATTAAAATGATAGATGTCTGCTGGAATATTAAGAGCTCTTAAAGCTCTAACGCCACCTATACCCAATACCATTTCCTGGGCTATTCTCTCTTCTGGACCGCCACCATATAATCTTCCAGTAATCCAGCGATCACTATTTTCTTCTATATCAGTATCTAATAGATATAAATCCGCATTTCCGAAACAGTCAACTTTCCAGACCTTGCAATAGATATCATTTTGTCTAATTTTTACTTTTACTTTTATTCCTGTATCCTTTAAAAAATTATAATTATAATCCCGGAAACAGTCGTATATATTTCCTTCTTCATCTATTCGCTGTTCAACATATCCCTGTTTCCACTTTATTCCTATCCCCACTACCGGTAAATTATTATCTTTTGCCCCTTTTAAATAATCTCCTGCTAAAATCCCTAACCCTCCTGAATATATCTTAAAGCTGTTATCTAATCCGTACTCCATGCAAAAATAGGCAACTTTGGGTAACTGGTCTTTCATTTATTTTTTTCTCCTTATATAAATAAAAATATTATCCCTTCACTGAACCCAGAGTCAAACCAGAAATAAGCCATTTAGATGAATAAAGAAAGAGGACCATAACCGGAACTGCCACTAAAATAGAGGCAGCAGCAAAGGAGCCCCATTCTACTCTAAACTGACCGGAAAAGGTCCATATTCCTAAGGGCCAGGTAAACATATTCTCTCTTTGCAACATAATGCGTGCCATTAACCAATCATTCCAGGCCATCATAAAATTAAATAAAAAAACAATAGCTAAAGCTGGAGTAGAGAGGGGTAAGATGATACGAAAAAATGCCGCCATCTCAGAGGCACCATCTATCTTGGCTGCCTCCTCTAACTCTCGGGGGATAGTGTCATAATACCCTTTTAATATCCAGATACTAAAAGGGACTGAACTAACCGAATAAGCAAGGGCCAAACCTCTATAGGAATTAATAAGTTGAAATTTCACTGCCAGAATATAGATGGGTACAACTAACATAGCAGCTGGAATCATTTGCGTAGTAAGTAAGAAAAATAAACCAGGTTTCCGACCAGGAAAATTCCAGCGGGAAAAGGCATAAGCTGAGGTAGAAGCTAAAATAAGGCCAATAAAAGCTGTAGTTATAGTAATGGCTAAGCTATTCCAAAGCCATAACAAAAAAGGTTTTTCAAAAATAATTCTGTAATAACTATAAAGTGAAGCATCTTTCGGGATAATAGCTAAAGATGTAGAAAGCAAACGGTCACCAGGACGAAGAGATACACTAATAATACGCAATACAGGATAGATTGCAATAACACATGCAACTATCAAAATTAAGTGAATGATTAACCTCTTAAAAGGACTATCTCCACGGCTGGGTGATTTAAAAAACTGGGAAATATTGGTTTGCTTAGTTTTATTTTTTGTATTCATTCATATACCCCCTTTAATCCCTGGGTTATTCGGATATAAATCGAAGCTATGACAAAAAGGATGATAAAGATTACCATAGCAAAAGCTGCAGAAAAACCGTAACGATGATATTCAAAAGCTGCTCTAAATAAAGCAGTGACCAAAATATCGGTAGTTTCCAGTTCATTAGCATTAATCATATAAGGAACATTAAAATTATTAAAAGTCCAGATAATACCCAAAACAACTGCTGGAGTAAGTACAGGTTTTAGCAAGGGTAGAGTAATATTCCGAAACTGTTGCCATCGGGAAGCACCGTCAATCTCGGCAGCATCATAGAACTCTAAAGGGATACTCTGTAATCCTCCCAGAATAATAATCATCATAAAAGGTATACCCAACCAAATATTGGTAATGCAGGCTGCCACAAAATTCCAGAAGGGACTGGCCATCCACTGAATGGGCTGCATTCCCACATTAGTTAATATTACATTGATAAAACCATATTCATAATGAAATTCACCTTTCCAGGCTAACACAGCAATAATCTGAGGGATTGCCCAGGGGAAGACCAATAAGGTACGGTAAAGCCCTCGTCCCCGCATTTGGCGATTGAGAAGTATAGCTAATCCAAATCCTCCACTTACATGAAAAACTACATTGATAGCTGTCCATAAGAGGGTACGAAAAAGCAAAGGGAAGAACTTAACCTGTTTTAATACTGGTTCGGAAAAAACTAATCCAAAATTTTTTAGTCCCTGAGTCCAGCTTAAAGTATAACTTCGAAAATGTCGCAAACTCATATTGGTGAAAGCTAATCTCACTTCATAGCTAATGGGATAAATAATTAATATAGTTATACCAAAAATTGCTGCTATCATTAACATATAAGGTAAAGTATATTTGCTCTTAAAAATTTTACCTAATACCACATAAACTAAAATCTCAAGAATTATAGTGCCTAAAATTATATAAAGCACCATACTCCCTAACTCTCTTAAGGTATTAATAACAACTTCAGCAGTTAAAAATCCCATTTTTCCTCTCCTGCTCTATTCTAATTACTTTACTTGAAAAAATAGACGAAGGGAAAATACCCCTCGTCTATTTTTTACACTTGAATTTATTCTAAACTTTTAATGCAGGATTCTGCGCTAGTTTGCATATCTTTGGCTGCATCTTCGGGAGATTTGGTGTCAGCTAATACTGCCAACATTTCTGGTTTCATAGAGTCCCAATTACAGCGCATCTCTAACACTGTAGGCATCGGAGTACCAACTACCATCTGATCAGAAGAACCCTTAAGGATAGGATCCTCAGCAATCAATGGATCTTCTAAAGCTGCTTTTACAGCAGGTAAACGATTCAATAATTTGACCATCTCTAACTGTTTTTCTTTAGAGGATACAAAGGCGATAAAATCTTGGGCGGCTTTCAGTTTGTCTCCGGAAATACCCTTGGTTAACATAAAGTATACTCCGCTGGTATAAGGTTTAGGCCACTCACCGGTAGCAGAAACTTTAGGAATGCGAGCTACTCCTAAATCATTACCTAAGGCAGCAATATAACCACTTAATGACCAGTCACCATTAATAATCATAGCCGCCTTCCCTTCCTTGAAAAGGGTATCAGCAGCATCATAATCACATTCTGGAGGTATAATCTTGGCATCAAACTTCATCTCATGTAAGAATTTTAAGGTAGCAACCATCTCTGGAGTATTGAGAGTAGGGGTAACTCCATCTTCTGCAAAAACCTTACCTTTAAAGCCACCCAACCAGGGTACTAACCAGAATGGTTCTGTCTGGTTCCATACTAATGCGTATTTTCCTTCTTTAGTTAATTCTTTGCCCTTGACAAATAACTCATCAGTATCCTTGGGCGCTTCAGCGATTAGTTTTTTATTAAACAGAAGCATTAAGTGGTTGCCATTAGAAATAGGCACACCCCAGTACTTGCCTTCCAGCTCTACAGCAGCCAGGGCTGATTCTACAAATATGCCCAGATCAAAGAGATTGTCAACTGGCTCGATAACATCAGCGGCGACAAAGGGTCCGGCGTGGTCGTTGACTGTCCATAGTAAATCTGGCGGGGCACCAGCTAAGCTGGCAGTTAAGAAATCTTCACGTAGAACCTCTACATTGATTTTGTGAACTAGTTCGATATTAACTTCTGGATTGGCTTTCATAAATTCTTCCACCAAAGACTTATTCCAATCTAAGGCATCTTCTCCTTCTTTAGTCCACATAATTAGATTTACTTTAGCACTTGCCATATTAACTAAGCCCATCAACATTACTAACACTAATAAAACAGTTAAAAATTTTTTCATTTTATTTTCCTCCTTAAAATATAAAATTAATTTTAGTGAAACACCCGATTGAATTACTCTCTAAATTCTCTTTTTACCACCCCCTTTATTCTTTTTTTAAAGTCTCCACTTTTCTTGGTGCACGACGCATCGTGCCTCTACCTTACCATTTTGTTTGCTTTTTGAGTTATAATCATTTTATTTAAATATAAATTAGCTATAAACGTTCGAAAATTTTAATCTGAAGCGAAGGTATGTCTATGGTGCCCTGGAATATTTCTCTCTCCGTCAATGACCGCCAATTTCCCAAAGGTAATTTAAACTTTTCTGTTTCGGTACCATTATTGGCCACAATCAATGCTTCACCCTTGCCTTGCTCTCCCCTAAAGAAGGAAAGTAAATGACCCGTCCCATAATAAACGCGAATTACACTACTGGTAAGCGCGGGTATTTCGTAGCGTAGTTGAGCCAGTTTTTTATAATGAGATATAAGATCTTCATCTGCAACATCCCATTGAATAGGATAACGATGGGCATCATAGAATTCTTTTTCTCCTAATATACCCCGCTCATCACCTTGAAAGATCACCGGTGCTCCCGGTAGAGTGTAAAGTAAAGTAGAAAGCAGTTTTAATCTCTCTACTGCCTTAGGATCAGGTGAGTCTCCAAAATTTCCTCCTCCTAAGTCAGTCAGGATACGTCCTGTATCATGAGAACTCACTAAGTTAAAGCCCATAGCAGTAACATTTTCTCCGTAAGTGGCATAATAACGACTTAAATTGGCCAGAGTACTCTCTCCATTAATGCTCCCTTTGGCAAAATTAAGTAAAATATCTCGACCCAAGGCATAGTTCATCAAAGAATCAAATTGATCACCTTTCACCCAGGATGAATCAAGTTGCCAAATCTCCGCAATCAGATAAGCATCTGGTTTCTCCATTTTGACAATCTGTCGCATCTCCTTAAAGAAGGCCTGTGCCTCGACTAATTCATTGGGTACATCTACTCGCCAGCCATCTGCACCAAAGTTTAACCAATGGCGCACTACTTTAAAGAGATATTCTTTTACTTGGGAGTTACCAGTATTTAATTTGGGCAAACTCCCTACCCCCCACCAAGCATCATAGGCAGTGGAGTCGCCTGGAGTAAAGGGCCATTGATGAATAAAATACCAATCCCAATAGGGGCTGTCCTTTCCTTTTTTTACCACATCCTGAAAGGCCCAAAAACCTAAGCCAGTATGATTAGGAACAAAATCCAGAATTATTCGCATACCTCTCTTGTGAACTTCATCTAAAAGTTGTTGCAAATCTTCCTCAGTGCCGAATTTGGGACTCACTTTCAGATAGTCATGGGTATCATATCCATGGGAACTTCCTGAATCAAAGATAGGATTGAGATATAAAGCAGTTACTCCCAACTCTTTTAAATAATCGAGTTTCTCTATAATACCAGCCAGGTCCCCACCAAAATATTGATGACAACAATGTTGAGTAGAAATGGGGTCATTCCAATTGGCCAAGGAAGGACCTTCTTTGGCCCATAGCTTGTTCTGACTCCACTGCTGGTTAAAATGGAATTCATCATTTTCAAGAGCGAGTGAGTCATTTGCAGGATTGCCATTATAAAAACGGTCGGGGAAAATTTGGTAGATTATGCCCTGGCTTACCCATTTAAGTTGAGAAAAATGGTCAATACCATCAAAGAAGAAAGACTGGTAAGGGTCTTCCGGAAGAGAAAACTCGGTGCCTTCAATAGTATATCCTACAAAACGGTATTTCAGGGAATCTGGAAATTCCAGTGAAAGGCGAAAGACTTCTCCGTATTCCCATTGTAATTGTCTTTCCATAGGCATTTTGCCTTCATCGGTAACCAAAAATACTTTTGCAACCTTATGGGGTGAGGTTTTTAACCTTATTACTAAAAGTTCATCAGCAATGCATAAGTAAGCCGGGTCATCAGGATTATGCACGAGAACTACTCCTTCTGTGACCTCTTCTTTAATTCTACATATTGCATTCTGACCACCAAAGCCATCATTAATATATCCCACAGCATTTGGGTCTACCGGCCCTCCCTCACGGGCAGTCGACATATCTTGAGGCCATTTTCCATTAATATAAAATTTATACTGATACTCTCCTGGTTCTAAATCCACAGTGATACTCCAGGTGCCATCTGACTGTTTTTCCATAGGCCACTCTCCCCAACTATTAAAAGAACCGCGTAAACTTACTGAGACTACTTCCTCATCTTCAAGAGGAATATAAGTAAAAGTAAACTCTGCGGCAATACTAACTATTCCTACCATAAGTATAATCATCCCACACAATACAAATTTAAGAATAGAACTTAACATTTTTTGCCTCCTCTGTATTTGATTTTTTTCAAATATTTTTCTTTTTTGTCTTCACTTTCCCTGAGGATTCTCTTATTATCAACTGAGTAGGTAACTCTATCTTTAGTGGCCCTTCCTTCTTCCCCTTTATTAATTGAACTAATAGACTTATAGCGGTAGTTCCCATTTCATAGATAGGTTGTCGAACTGTAGTTAAAGTTGGTTCTGTATAGGAAGCTAACTGAATATCATCAAAACCAATAACGGCGATATCTTCCGGAATTTTTAAACCCTTTTCCTTTATCGCCTTCATCGCCCCAATCGCATCTAAATCATTAGCCACAAAGACTGCGGTGGGGATAGATGAGGCTTCTAAAAGTTTACGCATTGCTTCATAACCACTTTCCTCAGTATTAATACTTTCCATAGTTAATTCTTTGCCATACTCAAGATTATGTTCTTTTAATGCCTGAAGGTAACCTTCGAATCTTTCTTGATTAAAAACAAAATCAAATGAACCACCGAGATAGCCAATTCTTTTATGCCCCGAATTTACCAAATAAGTTACTGCCTGGTAAGCTCCCTTCCTGTTTTCAGCATCGACATAATTTGCTTTTTCATAATCTATTTTCCCTGTAAGTATATAAGGAAATTTGTTCTCACTTAATTGAATTATTCCCTTATCACCCCTGTTTACTCCTACCAACAAGAGGCCATCTACACGTCGGTCGTGGAATAGCTGAGAGTAGTTGAATTGATGTTCGTTTATGAATAATAAAAGATCGTACCCTTCGATTTTAGCTTGATGAGTAAACCCACGGAGAATCTCAGTGTAAAAAGGATTGCCAAAGGTTTTATCTTGAGGAGAAGGGATAATTAGACCGATTGTTTCGGCTTTATTGGTAGTAAGCCTTCTGGCTGTTACATTAGGATAATAACCAGTTTCTTTAATGGCTTTTATTACTCTTTCTCGAGTTTTCGAGGTAACTTTGGGGCTATTATTTATAACTCTTGATACAGTAGCTTTAGACACATTAGCTAATTGAGCTATATGTTCAATAGTCTTTTTCATTTTTTGCCTCGATAAGACAATGTAGAAAATTTGGATAATGTAAGCGGTTACATTTATTACTATAAAAATAGTATACTATTTTATAAAAGATGTCAAGGGCAAGTTAGTATTGTGTATTGCGCAAAGAAAAAAGAATTCAGGAATCATAGGAGATTGTGGCGTATGACTATACTTCTGAAAAACCATTTTTCCCAAAAAATTCATAAATACGATAAAAAGGCAGACGCTGTGTCTGCCCTTACCAATGAATTCAATTGATCAATTAATTAGCTACAAATCAATGTTTAAAACATCTTACTCCAGTAAAGACCATTGCCAGATTATGTTCATTGGCGGCTTCTATAACTTCTTTATCCCGCTTGGAACCTCCGGGTTGAATAATAGCAGTTATCCCTGCTTTAGCTGCTTCATCTACACCATCTCTAAAAGGGAAGAAGGCATCAGAAGCAAGATATGAACCCTTAGAACGACCTTCTGATTTTATAACAGCAATTTTTACTGCATCTACTCGACTCATCTGCCCAGCACCAATTCCTACCGTCTGCTTATTTTTGGTCAAAACAATAGCATTAGATTTTACTTGTTTGACCACTTTCCAGGCAAACAAGAGCTCTTCTAATTCATCTTTATTTGGCTTTCTTTTAGTCATTACCTTTAAATCTTCTACTGAGATTTTCTTTATATCCTTATCTTGAACCAGAAATCCACCTGGTATTTTTTTAATATCTTTTATCTGAGCATCTCTATTTTCTAAATCTCCCACTTTTATTAATCGGCGATTCTTTTTCAGCCTTAAGATATTTAGAGCCTCATCTTCAAAATCAGGAGCCAGAACTGCCTCCACAAAAGGTGTTTCATTAATTAAATCAGCCAATTTTGTCCCCACCCTCCTATTTAAACCAATAATACTCCCATAGGAAGAAAGAGGGTCACCCTGGTAAGCTTTTTGATAGGCCTCCTCTATGGTCGATGCACTGGCTAAACCGCAAGGATTAGTGTGTTTTACAAAAACTACTGTAGGTTCTTGAAAATCTTTTACTATCTCCAGAACTGCTCCTAAATCTACTAAATTATTAAAAGATAATTCTTTGCCACTTAATTGTATTGCATCTCCCAAATTTGCCTCTTCTACAAATATTTCTTTGTAGAAAGAAGCAGATTGATGGGGGTTTTCTCCATAGCGCAGGTCTAAAACTTTTTCGCCCAATAAATTTAAAGTTCGGGGGGAAGAGATTAAGTCTCTGGTCAAATTTTTTCTTAGATATTGAGCAATTATTCCATCATAAAAGGAGGTGTGTTCAAATACTTTGACTGCTAATTTCTTTTTGGTATCCAAGGATATTTCCCTATTATTTTTCTTTAATTCTTCTAAAATTACTGAATAATCTTGGGGATTTATTACCACAGCTACATCTTGATAGTTCTTGGCTGCAGCCCTCAAAAGAGAAGGTCCGCCAATATCTATATTCTCGATAGCTTCTTCTAATTTTACCCCTTCTTTAGAAACTGTTTTTTGAAAAGGATATAAATTTACCACTACCAGACTAATTGGTTCTATCTGTTGGGTGGCTAATTGCTCTTGATGAAGAGGGTTATCGCTCCTGGCTAATATTCCTCCAAAAATCAAAGGATGGAGAGTCTTTACTCTTCCATCCAATATCTCCGGAAAATTGGTTACTTCAGAAATTAATTTTACCTTAACCTTTGCTTCCTGGAGTAATCGAGCAGTCCCACCGGTAGATATTATTTCAATACCTAACTCTTCCAATCCTTTGGCAAAATCAACAATGCCTTCTTTATCAGAAACGCTTATTAAAGCACGTTTTATTTTAGTCATTTTTTCTTCTCCTTTATCTATCTTTAAAAGACAGGCGAGATGCCTGTCCTATGGGAATATTTTTATTTTAGGGCTTTTGAAGCAATATCTTTTCGATAATACATTTCCTCAAAATAAATTTCTTTTACTTCCTTATATGCCTTCTCTCTTGCTTTAGATATAGTCTCATCCCAGGCAGTTATTCCTAGAACTCTTCCTCCTGATGTAATAATCTTATTATCTTCGAGTTTGGTACCAGCATGAAAGACCATTATATTTCTCATTTTTTCTAATCTTTCTAAACCACTAATAACCTTTCCTTTCTGATATTTATCTGGATATCCCCCTGACGCCACTACTACACATACTGTGGCATTATCTTCCCATTCGATGTTGATTTTATCCAGATTCTTCTCAATTACTGCAATTAATATATCTACTAAATCTGTTTTTAATCTTGGTAATATTACTTGAGTTTCCGGGTCACCAAAGCGAGCATTAAATTCTAAAACTTTAGGGCCTTCTTTAGTTAATATCAACCCAGCATAAAGTACTCCTTTATACTCTCTTCCTTCACTCCGTAATCCCTTTATAGTAGGTTTTAAAATCTCTTCTAAAACTCTCCTTTCAAACTCATCAGGATAAAAGGGGACTGGAGAATAAGCTCCCATTCCACCAGTATTAGGTCCCTGGTCATCGTCAAATATCTTTTTGTGGTCCTGAGAGGAAACCATAGGCACAACAGTTCTCCCATCACAAAATGCTAAAATGGATACCTCTTCCCCTTCTAAAAATTCCTCTATTACTACCTGCTTACCTGCTTCTCCAAATTTTTTTTCCTCCATTAAGGCATCTAAAGCATCTCTAGCTTGAACCAGATCTTTTACAATAAATACTCCTTTACCAGCTGCCAATCCATCTGCTTTTATTGCTAAAGGGAAAGTCTGTTGTTTTATATAATCGAACGCCTTTTCACTATCCTGAAAGACCTGATAATTAGCGGTAGGTATATTATACTTTTTCATTAAGTGCTTGGAGAAAACCTTGCTTGACTCGATCTCTGTGGCCTCTTTGCTTGGACCAAATATCCGCAAACCCTTCCTGTTAAACTCATTTACTATTCCTTTGGATAAAGGCAATTCTGGTCCCACTACAGTCAAATCAATCTCTTCTTTTTGGACAAAATTAGCTAACTTATCTATGTTTTCTGCATCAATATCTATACACCGGGCTAATTGAGAAATTCCTGCATTACCCGGGGCACAATAAATTTTAGAAACTTTCGGACTTTGAGCAATTTTCCACACCAGGGTATGTTCTCTTCCTCCACTGCCTATTACCAGTACTTTCATCTCAAGTTTACCTCTCTTCTAAAAATCCTAATCAGTCCTTATTGCGGGCTCAATAAATCGAGCTCCAACTTAATTTTTTTTATAAATGATTATTTAATAAAAACTTTTCTCCCTTTGACAATTAATCTACCCTGACAAA
Source organism: Candidatus Atribacteria bacterium (assembly GCA_003513845.1). GTDB lineage: Bacteria > Atribacterota > Phoenicimicrobiia > Phoenicimicrobiales > Phoenicimicrobiaceae > Phoenicimicrobium > Phoenicimicrobium oleiphilum. The sequence goes on from DOTB01000050.1 coordinate 50,435, forward strand.
ATAATTGTATTGCCTGAGGATAGATTTGGTGTTCTTCTTTTAAAATTTTTTCCGCTAATGATTCCTCGGTATCATCATCCTTTACCTCTACCTCCTTCTGTAAAATGATAGGGCCAGAATCTACTCCTTCATCAACGAAATGAACTGTACAGCCAGAAATCTTCACTCCATATTCTATAGCTTGTCTCTGGGCATGTAAACCTGGAAAAGAAGGAAGTAATGCAGGATGAATATTCATTATCTTATTTTTATACATTTTAATAAAATAGGGACTCAAAATTCTCATATAACCAGCCAAAACTACCAGATCAACATCCTTCTCCTTCAAATATTCCACAATTTTTTTATCATAATCTTCCCTATTTTCAAAACTTTTAAAATTAATATATCGAGTTTCGATATTGTTTTGCTCAGCTCTCTTTAGAGCAAAGGCATCGCGATTATCACTAATAACAATACTAATCTTTCCCTCAATTTTACCTTCTTTGATAGCCTCAATTATAGCCTGCAAATTAGTTCCTCTGCCTGAAACCAACACTCCAATATTAATCATTAGCTCTTTCTCCTTCAAAATGTAAACAAAAGTGCCAGGCACTTTTGTTTACATTTTTACTACTTGGCCAATAAGATAAGAAAGAAAATTCATCTCATTGAGTTCTTTAATTATTTCTTCAGCATCATTTGACCTTACAATTAGTGCCATCCCAATTCCCACATTAAAGGTACGATACATTTCTTCATCAGAAATTCTTCCTTCTTTTTGAATTAAAGAAAAGATAGGGGGTTTAGGCCAGCTTTCTCTATTAATCCGAATTGAAACTCCCTCAGGCAAAACCCTGTAAATGTTTTCCACCATCCCCCCACCAGTAATGTGAGCTATTCCTAAGAGTTTATACTTTTCCAATAAATGTAAAATTGGTTTTACATAGATTCGGGTGGGAGTAAGTAACTCCTCCCCTAAAGTTTTCCCTAAAGAAGGTATAAATTCTTCTAAAGTATATCTCTTCTCTTCCAATAAAACTTTCCTAACCAAAGAAAAGCCATTACTGTGCAACCCACAAGAAGTAACGCCTATAATTGAATCTCCTTCTCTAATCTCTCGGCCATCAATTATTTTACTCTTTTCTACAATACCTACTGCAAATCCAGCTAAATCATATTCTCCTTCAGCATAGAAATCAGGCATTTCAGCAGTCTCTCCACCTAACAAAGCACAATTCGCCATTTTACACCCTTCGGTAATTCCTCTTATAAGCTCAACAACTACTTTTTTTGACAGTTTACCAATAGAAATATAATCCAGAAAAAATAAAGGCTTCGCTCCACAAGTAATGATATCATTAACCGACATTGCCACTAAATCTATCCCTACAGTGTTATGTTTATTTAAGGCAAAAGCAATTTTTAATTTAGTCCCCACTCCGTCAGTACCAGAAACTAATACCGGCTCCTTATAATTTTGGCCAGTTAATGAAAATAATCCGCCAAATCCTCCTATATCACCCAATACTCCCGAGATAAATGTTTTTCTAATTAATGGCTTTACTCCTTTTACTACCTGGTTAGCCAGATCGATATCCACCCCAGCTTCTTTATAAGATCTTGTCATCAGTTTAATTTTCCTTCCTTTAATTAGCATACTCTCGGGCTCGATGAATCGAGCCCCTACATTTAACACATTAATTATTCCTGTGCGAGATACAAATTTAATTTTGTGCTTTATACTTTTCGTTTTTTACTACCTTAACTAGCTAACAACCAGATAACCAATTAACTATATACGAGATACGATTCACGAGATAGAGATACGAAATCTATATTGGATACTTCCCATCGAAACAGGCTAAACAAAAATTATCAGCAGGAATTTTATCAAAAATACTGCATAGCCCTTTTATGCTTACATGACCTAAACTATCAGCTCCCAACCACTTTCTGGTTTCTTCTAAACTGTGATTAGCAGCCCATAAATCTTTCTTGTTGGGAGTATCTATTCCATAAAAACAGGGCCACATAACTGGTGGTGAGCTTATTCGTAAATGAACTTCTCTCGCTCCCGCCTCTTTTAGAAGTTTAATAAGTTTTTTACTGGTAGTTCCACGGACAATCGAATCATCGACTAATATCACTCTTTTCCCCTCTAAAATCTTTTTAATGGGAGAAAGTTTTATTTTTACTGAGCCTTCTCTTATTGATTGTACCGGTTGAATAAAAGTTCTCCCGATATAATGATTTCTTAATAATCCTTCTCCATAAGGAATTCCAGATTGGTAAGCATAGCCTATAGCAGTATATCTTCCCGAATCAGGGACTGGCATTACCAAATCCGCTTCAACGGGATGTTCTTGAGCCAATCTTTGACCCATTTTTTGTCTGCTGAAAGCAACATTTTCTCCATAAATATCACTATCTGGACGAGCAAGATACACAAATTCAAAAACACAAAAAGCCCCTTTTCTAGAAGGTAATATTCGAAAAGATTTTAAACCATTTCTGTCAATTACAATCATCTCACCCGGTTCTACTTCTCTTATAAATTCTGCGCCAATAAGGTTAAAAGCAGAGGTTTCAGAAGCAAAAAGATAAGAATCTTTTAATTTTCCTAACGAAAGAGGCCGAAATCCACAACGATCACGAAGACCAATTAATTTCTTATTGGTCATAATAATTAGGGAAAAAGCTCCTTTTAGCTGGGCTGCAACTGACTTAATTGCATCTTCAATATCCTCTTCAGCTCTTTCAGCAATTAAACTGCCCATTATCTCAGTGTTGGTAGTAGAGCGAGATAAATTTGTTTCCTGGGTTATTTTTGCTTTCAGTTCATCAGAATTCATTAAACTACCATTGTGAGCTAAAACAAAAGTCTTCCCCTTGTGTTCATTTATTAAAGGCTGGCTACTTTTCCAAAGGTCTTTACCTTTAGCTGAATAACGAACATGGCCTACAGCACAATTACCTTGCAAGATACTCAATTTTTCTTCATTAAACACCTCGGAAACCAGTCCCAAATCCTTATAGACTAAAATATTTTCTCCGTCAGATACAGCAATCCCTGCGCTCTCCTGCCCCCGATGCTGAAGGGCATAAAGACCAAAATAAGTCAATTTAGCCACATCTATAGATGTATCCTTTTTACTTCCATTACCGTTATTAAAGATTCCAAAAATTCCACACTCTTCACGCATTAATCTATTACCTCTTCCAAGCTTTTTTAAGTTGCACCACTTCTATATCAATCAGATTATTAATCTTTAAACTATTTCCTTCAACTTTCCCCAATATCTGAATTGGAGCTTCAAATTTATTTGCAATCTCTTTTAAGGAATCCAAATTCCTTTCAGGAAGGGAAACTACAATTCGAGATTGGGTCTCGCCAAAAAGTAGAGCATCATTTCTAATATTGGTATTATTGATTTCAACTTTTGCCCCCTTTTCCCCTGTTATACAACACTCAGCTAAGGCAATAGCTAACCCGCCATCAGAACAATCATGGGCTGAAGATATTATCCCAGCTTGAATACTCTCTCTGCAGGCATCCTGTACTGATTTCTCTAAATTCAAATCAATTTGAGGAGGTAAACCCTTTTCCATATTATGAAAAACCTTTAAATACTCACTTCCGCCTATTTCTTCTTTGTTTTCTCCTATTAGAACAATTAAGTCACTATCATTCTTAAATGACATAGGGCAAAGCTGATTACAATCTTCAATTATTCCAGCCATACCAATTATAGGGGTGGGATAAATGGCTTCTCCGTTGCTTTCATTATTCAAGCTAACATTACCGCTAATAACCGGAACCCCTAATGCCTCACAAGCTTCGCTAATTCCTTTGACCGATTCTTCCAGCTGCCAGAATACCTCTTCTTTTTCGGGATTTCCAAAATTGAGATTATCGGTAACCGCCATTGGTAAAGCTCCTTTACAGGAAAGATTACGTGCTGCTTCAGCAACCGCAATCTCCCCTCCCACAAAAGGATCAAGATAACAGTATCTTCCGTTTCCATCAGTAGTAAAAGCAATCCCTCTTTTGCTCCCATTAATTTTTAATACACCTGCATCATCCCCCGGAAATAATATAGCCTCAGTACCTTCGGCACTTATCTTTTTATGGTCTTTAAAAACCCATTCCTTACTACAAATATTTGGAGATGCTAATATCTTTAACAATACCTGATTATAATCTTCTGGTTGGGAAATATTTTCTAAGTTTAATTCTTGTATTTCTTTTAGTTTAGCCGGAATTCTACTTTGATAGTAACGGATAGGAACACCTTCGGCCAAGGATTTTGCTGGTACTTCCCCTACAATTCTTTCTCCTTCTTTTAGACGCAAAAGACCATCGGAAGTCACCTTGCCTATTACTGTATACTCTATCCCCCATTTATTAAATATTTTTCCTATCTCATCTTCCTTATCTTTTTTAGCAATCAACAACATCCTTTCCTGAGTTTCCGAAAGCATAATTTCTCGAGGAGTCATATTTTTTTCTTTTTGAGGTACTAAGGATAGATCTAATTCTATTCCACAATTTCCTTTACTGGCCATTTCACAGGTAGAACTTACCAATCCAGCTGCCCCTAAATCCTGCATTCCCAAAATAAGTCCTCTTTTTACTATTTCTAAACAGGCCTCTATTAATTTTTTTTCTAAAAAGGGATTACCCTGAGGGATAGAAGGATGTTCAATCTCCTTTTCTTCCCCCTCTAACTCACGCGAAGCAAAACTTGCACTTCCCACTCCATCTCTACCAGTTTTCTCTCCTGCTAAAATCACTATGCTATCTGCCCCTTTGGCTACAGCAACTACAATCTCTTTCTTCTTTGCCAAACCAACGCACATAGCGTTTACTAAAGGATTACCCTGATAGCTATCTAAAAAGTAAGTTTCTCCACCAATAGTTGGAACTTCAATGCCATTTCCGTAAAAAGCTAAACCCTTCGCTGCTTCCTTAACCAAATATTTTACATGAGAATCCTCTAAACTCCCAAAACGCATAGAACCTAATAGTGCAACAGGACGGGCGCCCATTGCCAGAATATCTCTTACCACCCCCCCTAAACCAGTGGCAGCTCCATGAAAAGGTTCAACTGCTGAAGGATGATTATGACTTTCAATTTTCATCATCATAGCCAGACCTTCTCCAATATTGATAGCTCCAGCATTCTCTCCCGGACCAAAAAGAACCCATTCTGCTTGAGTAGGAAATATATTCAATAGCGGTTTTGAACTTTTATAACTACAGTGTTCTGACCACATTGCCGAATAGAGCCCTAACTCCACATCGTTTGGCTCTCTTTTCAAAGTTTCTACAATTTTTTTATATTCGCTTTCGGTAAGATCATTTTCTTCTAATATTTTTTTTAAATCTCTTTCTTCTTGGTTATTATTATTCATCAATAACTCCTTTCAAAATTAAAATCACCCTAATTTTTAATTTTTGTTTTATATATCTATATAATATATGAAATAATTTCTTCTAATATCGCTTTCATTGCTGGAACTTTAGGGAACCATATTCTCCCGGTAATTTCGTTGGCAAAGGCACAATAAGCCATTGAAATAAGTTCTTTTAATCTTGGCGGTAAGGATGGTGGAGAGAGGTTCACTTTTTCTTTCCAGTTTATACTATCTCTTTTTTTGGCTTCAACCAATTCTTTAAACCAATCAGTTTTTCGATAATATAATCTAGCAATCTCTTTACTTACTGGCATTCCCTTAAAGGTAAAACGACATTCATCTAAAGTCCCTAACACATCTATAACTATCAGGTTCCTTTCTTCATCAAATCCAATCTCTATTTTCCCATCTTCGTACTTTAAGCCCACCTTTTCTGCTTCCTTGTCTATCAATTCGTTAATCATTAAAGTTATCTTTTTTATATCTTCAATCTCACTATCGTCAAGATGAGCTATATCTTTTGCTTCCGGCCAGTTTAGATATCGGTCAGTCTCTTCAAGTTTAGTAGAAACATCTAAAAATGGTTTGCGTAAAGTTTGGCCAGGAAGAGGCATTTCTTTCAAGCCCAAATCTTCCAGTTTCAAGCTTCCTTCTTCCAATCTTTTAAATACACTGGAACCCTTGGGAAGAGATTTTCGATAAATAATCTCCAAGGGGATTAAAAAATTATTTTTTTCAGTTTGATAGATAGAATAATCATAACGACCACTCTTGTGTAGGGGAGTCAATACTCTGAGTAATTTTACTTCCATAATATTAACTGGAATTTCAATATCTGATAATCTTCCCAATTTATTACCATCCTCGACTAATCCTAAATAATGGCTTTTTAACCCCAAAGATTTAAGTTTTTCAAAGAAATAAGCAGCTGAAATACATAAAGATTTCCCTTTATTAGGAATATGGTCTGGCATCTCCCCCCAATCAAATACTGAATAACGGTCTGAAAAGATGAATCTTCCTCTGCCAGTTTTGTTCGAACTCGGGTGTTCTAACACTTCCAAATCTTTTACGCTCCCCATCTATTTGCTCCTTTCTATCAATTCACCAATTATTCAATTGGCCGATTATCCTATTAAGATTAAAGATTAATTAACTAATTTACCGATTGGCTGATTAAAATAGTCGTTAGTTTTGAATAAAGGTTTTTACTGCCAATCCCTAATCATCACTTTATTATGCTCTCTATCATTGTTTAGATTATCGGAGCGCGGCAATTTCGTACTTCTTGGGATTGCTTCGTCGCTTCGTTTCGCAATGACAAAATGGAGAAATTTTATAACTTGTAACTTGCAACTCGTAACCTGTATTTTAACTGGTAAACTGGATAACAGGGTAACTGGATAACTAATATCCTATCCGCTATACGCTATATCTTAATATCCTTTATCTTCTGAGCCATAGCTTCTCTATAATCTTTAAGTCTTTCTCTAATTTTAGAATTTTCAATAGCCAATATATGCGCTGCCAGTAGCCCAGCATTTTTGGCATTTCCTATTCCTACTGTAGCAACTGGAATACCGCCAGGCATTTGAACTATAGATAATAAAGAATCAAGACCTCCTAAAGCTTTTGTCTCTATAGGTACTCCAATTACTGGCAACAATGTCTTAGAGGCTACCACTCCCGGTAGATGAGCTGCCCCGCCAGCCCCAGCAATTATTACTCTAAATCCTTTCTCTTCTATTTGGGCAACATATTCAAATAACAAATCGGGAGTACGATGAGCCGAGAGCACCCTTACCTCATAAGAAATACCTAATTCATCTAATACTTCAGCTGCTTTTTTCATATCTTCATTATCTGATATGCTTCCCATTATTATCGCTACCTTATCATTCACATTCTTCTCCCCCAATCTCCTTAAATTTTTATCTATTTAACCAATAACTTATTTCATAAAAAATAAAAAAGCCTAGACAGCAGAAATTCCATCCATCAGAGTGGAACCTCTCCGCCTGGGCTTTTAACCCTCCGGTGTAGTATAAAATAAATATACTTTGCACCACTTGGTTCTAATCTTATCTAAGCACAATATAATTATTTACAAATATAAATCAGCTTAAATAAGCGATTCCCTAAGGTGCACTTCCACTCGTAGCCTGTCGTGATTTACGGTCACCTGGTAGAAACACCCTTGCCATATCCAAGAGTTTATACGAGCATCTAATATTTAATTTTAATATTTTTTCTGACTAAAATATAACATTAATATGATATAATGTCAAACTTTCTTTGGGCGTTGTTCAGGACATACTATACAATTTTTAAAAATAAATGCCTTTTCTTAACGAATTTGTCCATTCCCATATATTATATATTTGTAAGTAGTAAGTTCCTTTAAACCCATTGGTCCTCGCGCATGCAGCTTTTGGGTACTTATACCAATCTCTGCCCCCAACCCAAATTCAAATCCATCAGTAAAACGAGTTGAAGCATTTACATAAACTGCTGCAGCATCAACTTCCTCTAAAAATTTTTGAGCTTTCTGATAACTACTAGTAACTATTGTTTCTGAATGCTTGGTCCCATATTTATTTATATGTTCAATGGCCATATCTATATCTTTCACTACTTTTACAGAAATTATGTAATCGAGATACTCTGTATACCAGTCTTCTTCTATCGCGTCTTTGCATACAGGAAATATTTTCTTAACTTTGCTACACCCTCTTATTTCGACCCCCATTTTTTCAAATTCCGACAACAATTTAGGAAGAAACAAGGAAGCAACTTTCTCCGCAACTAAAAGAGTTTCGGCAGCATTACAGACAGCAGGCCTACTAGTCTTAGCATTAATTACTATTTTTTCCGCCATTTCCAAATCAACTTCATCATCTACATAAATATGACAATTACCTACCCCAGTCTCAATAACCGGAACTAAAGAATTTTCTGCTACCATTTTAATAAGTGATGCACCACCTCGAGGGATCAACACATCAATATACTCTCTCATTTTAATCATTTCTTTAACTTTTTCTCTTTTGGTATCAGTAATAAGTTGAATGACCTCAGAAGGAATATCGCTCTCTTTTAATCCCTCCTTTAAGATCTTTACTAGCGCCCTATTTGAATTTATCGCTTCAGAACCACCTCGTAATATAACTGCGTTTCCTGATTTAAGACATAAAGCTGAAGCATCGACAGTAACATTAGGTCTGGCTTCATAAATTATACCAATCACTCCCAACGGCACTCTTTTTTTGCCTATATAAAGCCCATTTGGTCTCTTTATCATTGTTTCTATTTCCCCTACAGGGTCTGGCAATGCAGCAATGGACAACAACCCGTCAGACATTGCCTTAATCCTTTTTTTATCTAATTTCAATCTATCTAAAATAGCTCCTGACATTCCTTTCCGTCGTGCCATTTCAATATCTTTATTATTATTTTCCAAAATAAATCTTTCTGCTTTTTTCAAGTTCTCAGCCATAAACTTCAATGCAGAATTCTTCTTGTTAGTAAAACAACGAGCCATTTCATAAGAGGCTAATCTTGACTTTTGACCAATCGTTTTTAGATTACTCATTTAATACTGCCCCCTTCTCAATCTTTGGCAAAAAGACTGTCCCTTTAATTTCCCCAAAAACGAGATTTATAATCTGTTCAGGCTCATCTCCTTTTATAATTGCCACACATATCCCTTGAGATGTAGCTATTTTAGCTGCAAATATCTTTGTCTTCATTCCACCCGTTCCAAAAGCACTGCCAGCACCCCAACAAAAATTTTCTATATCTCTATCTATATTTTCAACTAAAGACAATTTTTTCACTTTTTTATTTGTCCGAGGATCCCCAGTATAAAGACCGTCGGTATCAGAAAGCATTACTAATAGTTCTGACTTAATTAATGTTGATACTACAGCAGAAAGAGTATCATTATCTCCATAAACTATCTCTTCTACTGCAACTGTATCATTCTCATTCACGATAGGTATTACTTTATATTTGAAAAGGGCACTAAAAGTATTGTCGGTATTATGCTTACGATTGTTATCCTCAAAATCACTACGAGTTAACAACATCTGGGCAACAGTTATTCCATATTTTGCAAAAATATCTTCATATATATGCATTAAAAGTCCTTGACCAATTGCTGCCATAGCTTGTTTATCTTCCAATTTCTTGGGCTTCCGTTTTAGTCCAATTTTACTTACTCCCATACCAATTGCTCCTGAAGAAACAACCACAACTTCTCTCCCCTGATTATGTAAATATGAAATAACCCTAACAATTCTTTCTAAATTAGAAATATTCACTTCATTAATGTTTTTCATTATAGTAGAAGTTCCTATTTTGATTACAATTCGATTAATTTTCTTAAATGTAATAAATTTTTCCAATAGTACTACCCCCTTTAAAATAAAGAATATATATAAACAAAAAGCTCTTTCATCCACATATATGGACGAAAGAGCATATCTATCTTCCGCGGTACCACCCTATTTAACCCAAATAATAATACGGATCCACTCAAAAAGGTACATCTCAAAAAACTTTCTGAGTTTATACCTTCCCTTAGGTAACGGCTGGGAAAACCGGCTAAAACTTATCGTTTTCAGTTTTTTAGGGTGGGTTCAAAATATATTTCTTTGGTAGAACTTTCCAGCTTTTAAGTTCTACTCTCTGGGCACAATATTATATTTTTACTAGTCCCTTTCAAAACTTTTTACTATTTAAATTTTCTAAAAGTCTACACAATAAAAAACATTTTGTCAACAGTCCGGTGAATCTTTTTATTTAAAAAATAACCTACCAATAAAAGAATTTACAATTTTCTTTTCAATCTTTTCACTAACTTATCCAAAGAGAGGGTATTTATGATATCTTTTTCTTCTAACCAACCTCGGCGGGCAACGGCTATTCCAAAATCCATGGTGGCTAATCCTTCAGCACTATGGGCATCGGTCTCGATAGCCAGCTGAACCCCCCTTTCTTTAGCCATCCGACAATAGACATCATTTAGGTCAAGCCTTTCTGGATGAGCATTTATTTCTAAAATAGTCCCAGTATCTGCAGCAACTTGAATTATCTTGTCCATATCCATCTGGTATGCTTCACGATAGCCAATTAAACGTCCAGTAGGATGAGCAATAATATGTACAAATTTATTTTGCATAGCTTTAATAATTCTTTCGGTAATAATTTTACTTTCTTGTTTAAAACCAGAATGAATTGCTGCCACTACCACATCTAATTTACTTAATATTTCATCAGAGAAATCTAAACTACCATCTGATTTTATATCTACCTCAATCCCGGTCAAAACTGTAAAATCGTCCAATTCCAGGTTTAATTTTTGAATTTCTTCTATTTGTTCTACAAGTCTCTCTTCGGTTAACCCCCCAGCAAATTTAAGTGATTGTGAATGGTCAGTAATAGCTATATAATTATAACCCCTTTTCTTGGCTTCTTCTGCCATCTGTCTAATGGTATGAGCCCCATCGCTCCATTTAGTATGAAGATGCAAATCACCTTTAATTTGGGGATATTCTATTAGTTGAGGCAATTCATTCTCTTGGGCTGCTTCAATTTCTCCTCTATCTTCTCTTAATTCTGGGGGAATAAAAGGTAATTCTAAAATTCGATAGACTTCCTCTTCTTCTTCCCCGGTTATCCTCTTACCAGTTTTAGAATCAAATACTCCATATTCATTTATCTTTAAACCTCTCTTTACTGCTAATTCTCTTAGTTTAATATTGTGGGCTTTGGAGCCGGTAAAATATTGTAGAGCTGCCCCAAAACTTATTGGCTCTACCACTCGCACATCTACATGAATATCATCTCTGGTAATAACACTCGATTTGGTCGGTCCTTCTGCTAAAATTTCTCTAACCTGAGGCAGAGAAACGAAAGTCTTCATTATCTTCTCAGGCTTCTGGGAAGTCACCAAAATATCAATATCCCCGATAGTCTCTTTTTTTCGTCTTAAGCTCCCGGCAAAGTTTATTTTATTGGTCTCTTCTAATTTGCTTAATCTCTCTACAATCTCTTCTGCTAAAGGGAGAGCCAGGCCTAAAAGAAATCTCTCTTTTCGCCTTTTATATAATTCTATTCCTCTCAAGATATTTGTTTCTGATTTCTCCCCCATTCCAGGTAAATCTTTAATCAGGTGCTCTTTAACTGCTTTTTCTAATTTCTCTATGTTATCTACATTTAATTGTTCATATAGAAGCTTAGCTGTCTTGGGTCCGACTTCAGGAATATCCAAAAGCTCTATCACTCCAGCAGGCACACTCTCTTTTAATGTTTCATAATACTCCAGCTTACCAGTAGTTAAAAATTCTTCAATCTTTTTGGCAATACCTTCACCAACTCCCGGAATATTATTTAATCCTCCCTGTCGGTAAATTGTCTCTACATCAATAGGTAAATTTTCCAAAACCAAAGCAACCTTTTCATAAGCTCTAATCTTAAAAGGGTTTTCATCTTTAATTTTTAATATTTTGGCAATCTGCTCAAATATACGGGATAATTCTAAATTTTTCAATTTTCTCACCCCACTTACTACTAATAAAAGATCCGATTATTTTTTTTCTGCTATATATAGCATCTACAATCGTAAACACTTTTTCTAATTATAATACTGTTTGCTATATATATTCTATAAAACTTTTAAAATTCCTCTTTTTTTTATAATAGTCTCAATTTTCTTCTTTAGTCAAAACTCACTAAATCCCTTACAAAATAAGGATTTTCACCTATATCTAAAATAAGCCATTTTAAGCGTCTATTTTAAAAATCATAGACAATCACCTTACCCACTTGAAAAAAACGTCTCTATTGCAATATTTGTCTAAAACCCTTATTTTGCAACGGTTTCAGCCTCTCCAAAATACAATTTTTTGCGCATTTTTACCTTATTTTCTCCCTATTTTAGAAGCACTACCACCATCCCATATAACAAAAAAACGCAGAAACCCTTATATTTTCTACGTTTTAAAGCCTTACTATTTTTTCTTATAAAAACTGGGAATTATCAAATTTTACATATAATTATCTCTTTTTCCTTAATTTGCTTACGGTGATTCTTCTTGAACCTCAAAAACTTCATTTATCTTGCAAACAATATCTTCTATTTCAAGGTTAAATTTTCTTCTATAATCAATTGATGAAATATCCTGTATATCGCCTGGAAATAACTCTGAATATATTTTTGCTTTATCTTTATCTTCTGCTTTTATTCTCATAATATATGATTTGGTTAAAATAACCTCAAATGTTTTTATAACATACTCCCATCTAAAATTCATTAGTATGAGAATCAAGAAAATATTCTACTAACTGAGAGATAAATTTACCTTTGTATGGATGCAATCTATGAATATGTTTTGTTCTCTCCATTTCTTGAAAATAGGTACCTGTCAGTATTTTTATATTTTTTATTAAGAAATCCAATTAATTATAATTTCCTATTTCGTAATAATTAATACTTTTGTAATTGCCGTAAATGTTTTTCTACCAAAACTAAAAACAATTTCGTCTTTCTTAGAAACTGTTTCTGCTGAAAAAAAATCATCAATATTCCGGAAGACAAGGTCAAAGTCTCTTTTTAGTTCCCAACTTCTTTCCGGTTTATCTCTATCTAATAATATAACGAATAATCTATTATCTGCCCCAAATCTCTGAGCCCCTTGATTTTCATACAACCAGATTGCTAAGTCGGAAGGATTTTCTATAGCCCTTACTGGATTATATCTATTTGGTAAATAAGTTACCTTTAAGTCAAATGGTTGACCATCAAAGAAAATATCAATACCCTTTATGTTCTTAATAGTTGGAATTACCTTTTTATGAGTACTTATGTGTTCTTCAATTAATACAGTTGTCCAATGGTTAAACCAAGTACAAATTACATAATTTGTCACATCATTATGAAGTTTTATTTTAACACTATCTAATAAATCTTTATATCTAACAATTTTTCTTACATACTCAGTCTGTATCTTTTGATCTAGTTGACCTTGAACTACACCCCAAGAAAAATCCTTTACATTAGTTAACTCTTTTTTAAATCTTCATCAGAAATATTTTCCCTTCGTTCTTGAATTTTTTCAGCATATCTTTTTTTAATAAATTCATTAATTATTTGCTCATCTGGTTGGCTTTCCCATATTCTCTTAATAATATCTGTGGCTTTACCCTTATTAGAAACACATAAATCCAGTGCAAGCATTCTTAATTGTGGTAATGGAATACAACTAAGTTTTAAATTTAATACTTCCCTTTGGCTCAATAATGGCATAAATCCCTCCCTTTATTTTTTCTTAAAAAGCATTATATATTCATGCTTAAAAATATAAAATCCACCAACCAATGCTCGGTATCGCCAGAGTTCTTTTTGGTTTCTCTTTCCTCTTGTTTCCTCAAAATTTTTTACAATAATGCTTTTTAATAAGAAATTCCTCTTTAAAACCTCATTCATACAGTAAAAACCTAAGGGTATCCATTCACCTTTAGAATATTTATCACCAATAACTAAAGCAAAATATCGTCCTTTTTCTAAATATGGAGTCACATTATCTACTACTCTACCAAACATTTTTAAAAAATCTTCTGTATTTCTTGCATTTGAAAGATCTTTATCATCTCTTGAAAATTTAATTATGTCGTGGTAGGGAGGGTGCATAATAAGAAGTTGCACACAATTTATTTTATATTTATCCAAAATTGTTTTTATATCTATTGTCCTACTGTCACCAACCATTACTTGGGTAACAACATCGTCCTTGTTTTGCTCTCTTTCAATTAATTCTTTTGCTTTTTGCGCTGTCTCAGGATTCAATTCTATCCCAATGCCATTTCTCCCCAGCCGTCGACATTCAATCAAAGTTGTACCACTTCCCACAAAGGGGTCTAGAACCCAATCATTCTTTTTGGTATATCTTAACATCATTTGATGTGGAATTTGTGGAATGAAATTTCCCCAATACCAACCCAAATGAGCACCAGAATTATCTCTTTTTGCCAACACCCAAAGGCTATCTGTAATAATATTATCATATTCTTTCCATCTTAAAAGATTTATATCATTAGTTTTATTAGTTTTAATCTTTTGAACCCCATTTTTTAATCTTCCAAGATAATAATTTGCTCTTTGAAGTGTACGTGATTCTAAAATCTGATTTAAATCGGAAATCAGAACATCTTTACGTAAAGAAACTGTGTCTCCATTAGCATCAATATTTAATATACCTTCTTGGTCATTCTTGGGATAAGTTATAATGTTTTTTAAAGTAAATATTCTATTCTTAAGAGAGTTTAAATTACTTAGACTTTTAGTCTCCTGTAAAACTTGAGTAAATTTTTCTTTATTTAAAATAACTGATCCATAAGTAAGCGATTTTGCTTCTAAATTTTCAAATGCTAGTTGTTTGTCATTATTTTTAATTACTTTTTTCATTTTAAAATCACCATTTCATCTATATTTTGTTAATAATTTATTACAATATTTAGTTTGCTATAGATCCGTAACTTCAAAAATCAACTTCTTATAAACTTTTTTATATCTTCTAATACATTAAAGAATTCATTTTAGTATCGATATTTTTGAAATTCTGATACTAATATATATCCTTGTTTAAATTTTTCTTATTACACCTCTTACTTTACCAACTATTCTAACATCATTTTCATTGGATTTAACAATTATTGGTTCCATTGTATCATTTTCAGGTTGTAGTCTTATTTTGTTTGTTTCTTTATAGAATCTTTTCACTGTCGCTTCATCTTCAATAAGTGCCACGACTATATCACCTTGTTCAGCAGATTGTTGTTGAGAAACTATTACATAATCTCCATTCAAAATACCAGCATTAATCATACTATCTCCTTTAACTCTCAAAGCAAAAATTCCGTTAGAATTTTTTATGAATGATCTATCAATTACGAGAGTCCCCTCTATATTTTCCTGAGCAAGAATTGGTCTGCCTGCGGAAATCTCTCCAACTATAGGTATCTCGAAAGCATTATTCTTACCGTTTTCACCTGATAGGGTATGAACTAAAATCTCAATACTCCTTGCTTTGTGTGAACGTCGAGAAATAAAACCTTTTCGTTCCAGAGCCTCAAGATGATCTTGAACAGCATTAGGAGACTTAAAAGAAAATTTCTTTTGAATTTCAGTAATAGAAGGAGGATACCCAAACTTTTCCTTACTTGATATTATGAAATTCAATATTTCACTTTGACGCTGGGTGAGAATTAAATTTTTCATATGCTTGTATTTAGCCTTTAATTATTTATTTAAAAAAACTATAAATATTTACAGTTGTCAAGCCATCTTTTAAATTTTTTATAACTTATATAATTTATTAATCTCTTTTATTTAATGAAATACAATTTGTTCTCCCTGGAATTTTATCTGGCTTTATCTTTAATTTCTTGCTAAAAAATATAAAAAAATGGTAAAATTATATAAATTCAATTATATGATTGTGACCCAAAAAGTTGACAAAATAGTAAGGTAAAGGCACGATGCATCGTGTCCACAGGAGAAATTAGGTAATAATATTAAGAGGGCACAATTCATTGTGCCCCTACAACTTAATTATGACTAAAATTATAATTTACTATGAAATTATCTGCATGGTATCCTATATATAATCTGTTGAAAATATTTTGGCTTTTTGTGAATTAACCATTATATTTAATTTTATAAATTGATTAATAACTTTTTTGTAGTTATTTATTTCCATAAAAAAGAGGCTTGAAACGATGTCCGAATATATACAACCAATTACCCTGGAAGAAGTAGCCAAAGAATGTAGAAGTTGCAAAAAATGTCCTTTATATCTTACGCGTACCAAGGTTGTTCCTGGTGAAGGCAAAGCAAAACTCAAAGTAATGCTTATAGGAGAAGCTCCTGGTGAGGAAGAGGACCTTAAAGGTAGACCATTTGTAGGAAAAGCAGGACAGCTTTTGACGAAAATTCTACAATCAGTAGATATAAAAAGAGAAGAAGTATTTATCACTAATATGGTAAAATGCAGACCACCAGGTAACCGTAATCCTTCTAAAAGCGAGATAGAAACCTGCTTTCCTTATTTGGAAACTCAAATTGCCATAATTAACCCCAAAATTATTGTTACTCTGGGTAACGTTCCCACACAATATCTTTTAGATACTACTACTGAAGGAATTAGTAAACTTCGAGGGCGATGGTTTGATTGGTTAGGAGAAATAAAGATATTTCCTATGTTTCATCCTAGTTATTTATTAAGAAATGAAGGAACTTTCCCAGGCAGCCCTAAAGAGCTAACCTGGAAAGATATAAAAACCCTTAAGCGAACCATAGTTAATCTTTGATACTGTTTTCGCGATTTTCTTACTCGTTAATTTATTAAATGAAGGAAAAGATTATCTCATCTATTTTCACTTTTATAAAAAACTACTATCCGTCTAATATTTTCTATATTGCATAAAAGAGCAATTACTAGTAGAACTAAAAGAGATTGATTAGCCATAGCTCCCAAAAATATAATAAATATCCGGATATCACGACCTACTCTAAAATAGTGCTTTCCTGAAGCAGTTTTTCTCTTCATTAATCCATCATATTTGTCAGCTGTATAACTGTTCATAAAAGTTCCAATAATAGCCAAAAATCCGATAAATAGATATAATAAATTTCCTCTTAAAAAATATACATTATAAGTTAACCCAAAAAGAAGGAAGCCATCAGCATAGCGGTCTAAGACTGCATCAAACCATCTGCCAAAATCAGATGTTTGAAACTTTAAGCGGGCAATCTCTCCATCGCAACCATCAATGATGGAAGATAGTTGGACTAATATTCCACCAGTTAATAAATTGACATACCCCCCTAAAAAGAAAAAAAAGGCTCCGATCATAGAAAGGATAAAAGAAAAGAAAGAAATCTGGTTGGGGGTAATATTTTTACTTATTAAGATATATTTAGAAATCCAGGTAGAAATAGGACGATTTATATATCGAGATATAGGACCATCAGAAATTTTTTTTAAATTATTCAAAAGGACATTTTCTGCTTTCTTAAAGGCCTTTTCGTCATCCACATCAATCCAGTAACGTCCTTTAATATCAAAGACTCTCGCCTTCTCCTTTTGGGCAAGTATTTTAATGCCTGCTGAAAGAGAGGTATCGCCATTGGATGAACTTTCTTCTAAAGCCTCAAATATGGCGGGAGAACAGAAGAAGATTCCGGTATCATAAGCATTATATTTCCTAATATTTTTCCCAATATTTATAATTTTATGGTCATCGTCAGTCAAGACTTTGGTTACATCATCAATATCTATATTCTTATTATTGAGGTTATAGTCTACCGCCAGCATAACTTCACCATCTACAACCTTCTGCTGGAGCAATTCTGACAAGATAGCGCCGTCAAATATATGGTCACTCATTAATAAAATAAAATTTTCTTCTATTTTTCCTTTTGCCTTAAGAACAGAAAGTCCATTCTCTCTTTCCCAATCATCATTTATAAGATGAGTTATTTTAAGATTTTTTTCCTGACCAAACTTATCAAGGTGATTTCTTAATTTTTCTCCATTATATCCTGTTACCACATAAAAATCAGATAAACCTGCTTCTCTGGCAGTTAGTATTACTCTCTCAATAAGGGGCAATTCCAAAATGGGAATAAGAGGCTTAGAGTCGCCCCTGCTGGATAATCTGCTTCCTTCCCCAGCTGCAATAATCAAACATTTCATCTCTAATCATCTCTTTCCCCAGCAATGAATTCTTCGGTAAAATTAAAAGCCTCATCATCGGTGAACTGTTTTGGTGGATGTTTCATAAAATAGGATGAAGGAGAATATAAGACCCCACCTTTACCCCGATCAACAGCAAGTTTACAGCATCTTATAGCATCTATTACCACTCCAGCAGAGTTAGGAGAATCCTCTACCGAAAGTCTTAACTCTAAATTCATAGGTACATCACCAAAAAGCTTCCCTTCCATCCTTATAAAGCAGATCTTATTATCTTTTTGCCAGGGAACATAGTCACTTGGACCTACATGTATATTCTCATCGGCAAGTCTTTCTGCTAACATAGATTGCACTGCCTCCGTCTTTGACTCTTTTTTAGAAAACAATCTACTGCGGTCAAGCATATTAAGGAAATCTGTATTCCCACCAGTATTAAGCTGGTAGGTTCTCTCTAATTTTACTCCTCTATTCTTAAATAGAGTAGTTAAGGTCCTATGAACAATAGTGGCTCCTAATTGTGATTTTATATCATCTCCAATAATAGGAATATTTCTTTCTTTGAACTTATTAGCCCATTCGGGGTTACTGGCGATAAAAACTGGCATATTATTTATAAAGGCAACCCCTGCCTCCAGGGCACACTGGGCATAGAACTTTGCAGCTTTTTCTGAACCTACCGGCATATAATTAAGCAATATCTCCGCTCCTGTTTCTTTTAATGTATTTACTATATCTTTTTGAGTAGCCTCTTTTTCTTCAGCCAAGACAAAAGTTTGTTGGTCGGGGTAATCTTTCATATGATCAGCAAAACCATCTAATATCCTTCCCATTTGCACTTTAACCCCCGTCATAGGGATATCCTCACAAAATACTTTAGTACAGTTGGGAGGTGAAAATATTGCTTCCGAAACATCTTTCCCTACTTTTCTTTTGTCAATATCGAAAGCAGCTACTACCTCAATATCATAGGGCTTATATCCCCCAATATCCCAGTGCATTAAACCAATAGCTTCTCGACTATCCTTGCTTTCGTAATATTTTATACCCTGTATCAAAGAGCTACTACAGTTTCCTATTCCTGCAATTGCAATTTTAATTTTCCTCATTTTTTATTCCTCCTTATTGCATTTTATTTCTTTTTTATAGTTACATTAATAACTAATTTTGAAATGAAAAAAAATCTATTATAAGAATATCATACCTATACGTATAGGTCAAGTAAGTGCCTACTAAAATTTTACACTATCTACCCCAACCAAAATTTGACATAAAATACTCTTTAGATATAATATGGTTGTCATCCCAGCAAGATCTTGTATTTTGCTGGCCCCCAGTTGCCTGTGCACTCGGGTTTTTTATTTTATATTCATTTTAGAGAAGAAAGTCGGTACATATGGAAAAAGTTATTTTTTTATAGATGGATTTAATCTTTATCATTCAATTGCCAGGGAAAAGCATCTTAATAAATATAAGTGGATTGACTTATCAGAACTTGCTAAAAATTTTATTAGTAAAAAAGAACCAGTGTTAACATTGCAATTTATCTATTCCAATTGGCCATTCAAGATAGATTCGACAAAGCGTATATCATTTCAGCAGATAGCGATTTAATCCACTCCATAGAAAAGGTAAAAATATTATTTCCCCATAAACAAATAGGAGTTATTATCCCGATAGGAAGGCATACCGAACTTTTAAAACAAAAATGTGATTTTTATATGAAAATAAAAGAAAAACGCTTAAGAATAGTGTGCTACCAGAAATAATACTTCTTAAAGATAATAAAAAACTATTTTGCTCAGAATCAAGGCATTAAGCCATCTCCCATAATTTTACATCCCCCACCCTTAACCGGCTGTAGCCAACAGATCTTTTGTAAACAAGTATCTCAGTCCGCATTCTGCCGCTGAAACTATTGTAAAATATAGAACTTACCCCTTAAAAAGTGAAGGGTTTTTGGTAATCTTGTCTTCCATTAAAACAAGGAAATATGAGATTGCTTTCTCTGCTTTCACCGGGGCAGGGCTTGTTTTACTCGCAATGAATTTAAGACGCACGGAAAATGCTTTTTAAGGGCTTAAATTTTCAAAAAATAGATAATTTCAATACCCTAATTTTGGGGTATTTTTGCCTTATTAAAATTCTAAAACCCTTATAAATAGCCACTTTTAGATTTTAAGAGGGGTGATAATTTAGTCAAAAAAGAGTGATTTTCGAGGGGTAAAGTATAGCTCGAGTAAAAATTTTCTCTTATACGCGTTATTTCGCAATATGTTCTTAAAAGCCTTATATTATAAGGGTTTTATGCGCCACTACCACTACAAATCCTTTATTTGCCTTGTTTAGTCAAACCTGCGGGAAGCCTATCCATAATATGGCTTGATATTATAATAATAATTTTTCTTATTCCAAAATTCTAAAATAAGAAAAATATTACTTATAAAAGAAAAGAGAAATTAAATTATTTTTGCACTTGACTTATTTATATTTATAATATACAGTATACTTACAAGTATAATACTTTTAAGTATACTATTTGGAGGGTATTATGTTTGTCAATAGAATTAAGGAATTAAATTACCTGGAAAAATTACAAAAGGAACAAGGTGCCCAGTTTATAATTATCTATGGACGCAGAAGAATTGGTAAGACTGAATTGCTTAGACAATTTTCTAAAGATAAGAAACACCTCTTTTTTTCCTCGGACCTCTCTTCCGAGCAAGAACAGCTAAAACAGTTTAGTGAAAAGATATTTCAGTTAACTGGAGAATCGTTTTTACAAGCCCAACCTTTTAGCTCATGGGAAGCTTTGTTAAGGTATATCTTTGACCATTTAGTTCTAAAAATACCTTTAATTATTATTGATGAATTCCCCTATTTATGTCTAAGTAATCCTGCCCTCCCTTCTATATTACAGAAAATATGGGATGAAAAAGGGAAAGAAAGTAATATTTTCCTTATTTTGTGTGGCTCTTATATGAGCTTTATGGAAAAGGAAATCTTAGGAAGTAAAAGTCCTTTGTTTGGCAGGCGTACTGGACAGATTGCCTTACATCCACTGTCGTTTGAAGATCTTAATTTATTTCTTCCCCGCTATTCTGAAGAGGAAAAAGTTATTGCTTATAGTATACTCGGTGGTACACCTGCATATCTCCAAAGATTCAATGACCATAAAAGTATTGAGCAAAATGTAAAAGAAGAAATTTTAAATAAAAATGGTTTTCTTTTCAGTGAACCCCGTTTTTTATTAATAGAAGAATTACGTGAGCCAGCTATATATTTCTCCATTTTAAAGGCAATTGCCTTTGGCAGAACACGACTAAATGAAATAGTGCAGGAAACCGGAATTAGCGACAGACATAAGGTTAATAAATATCTTAGTGTTTTGAGAGAATTACGTATAGTAAAAAGAGAAATACCGATTACAGAAGATAAACCACATAAATCAAGAAAAGGTATTTACCTGATTGCTGATCCTTTCTTCCGTTTTTGGTTTAGATATGTTTTGCCTAATATGAGTTATCTTGAGGAAGGAGATCTTAATTATGTTTGGAAAGAAAAAATAACACCTTCCTTAAATAGTTTTACTGGATTTATCTTCGAGGATATATGTTTACAAAGGTTGAAAAATCTAAATAGAAAAAATATGCTTCCTTTTAAAGCCAGAAGTATAGGCCGCTGGTGGAACAATAAAGAAGAGATTGATATCGTAGCTTATAATGATCAACAATTATTTATTTTTGGTGAATGTAAATGGAAAAATAAAAAAGTTGGCCTAAATGAGTTATATGATTTAGAAAGAAAAGCCGATAGTTTTTTTAAGTCAAAGCAAAAATATTTTGCTTTATTTTCTAAATCAGGATTTAGCAAAGAGTTGATAAATTTGTCCAATCAAAGAAAAGATATTCTTCTTTTTGATTGATAACAGTAACAGGAGCGATTTTTGTTCCATTATGAGATTACTTCCCTTTATAAAAGAAGAGAGAAATTGAATTATGTTCGCACTCTTTAACTACTTATACTATATAGTATATTTAAAAGTATAATATAATATTATAAAGTATACTATCTTGAGGTAACAATGTTTGTCAATAGGATTGAGGAATTAACAAATATTTATCCAGCAAAAGAAAAGATATCCTCTTTTTGATTGATAATAAAGATAAAAGTTGGTCGTATCCCCTAAGATTTCTATTGTTGATGTTTGCAACTAAGGATTTTAATCTATTAAAATAAATTAATTTAGGGTATAATAATTAAAAATATATTTAAGGGAATATTATATGAAAACTTTTCATAAAATAATTATTGGTGATTCAAGATATATGAAAGAAGTATCGAACGAATCTGTACATCTTATTATTACTTCTCCACCTTATTGGCAATTAAAGGATTATGGCAATGGCAAACAAATTGGTTTTGATGATAATTATGAAGATTATATTAACAATCTAAATTTAGTGTGGAATGAGTGCCATAGAGTTTTACATAAGGGTTGTCGTCTCTGTATTAATATAGGTGATCAATTTGCACGTTCTGTATATTATGGAAGATATAAGGTTATCCCCATAAGGACAGAGATAATTAAGTTTTGTGAAAGTATAGGCTTTGATTATATGGGTGCTATTATCTGGCAAAAAGTTACTACTTGCAATACTACTGGTGGAGCAACTGTAATGGGTTCTTTCCCCTATCCTCGAAATGGAATTCTTAAAATCGATTATGAATTTATTTTGATTTTTAAAAAATATGGTCAAGCCCCAAAAGCAAATAAAGAGATGAAAGAAAAGTCAAAATTATCTCAAGAAGAGTGGAATAAATATTTTACTGGACACTGGAATTTCCCCGGGGAAAAACAGGTTAAACATCTAGCAATGTTCCCTGAAGAGTTACCAAAACGACTTATTAAAATGTTTAGCTTTGTAGGTGATATAATTCTTGATCCTTTCTTAGGAAGTGGAACAACTACTTTAGCAGCAAAAAATCTTGACAGAAATTCTATCGGATATGAAGTAAATGATTATTTTTTACCAATTATAAAAGAAAAAGTTGGATTAAGACAAGGGACGATTTTTGAAGATAAGATATTTGAAATAATCAAACAAGAAACAGTAAATATAAATTTTAAGGAAAAGATAAAAAAAATGCCCTATATTTTTCGTGACCCCATAAAATTTGACAAAAAAGTTGATCCACGAAAATTAAACTTTGGTTCAAAGATAGATAATTCTTGTTCTAAAAGAGAGGCATATTATATTGTAAAAGAAGTAATTTCACCAAAGATCTTAGTCTTGAATAATGGATTAAAAATTAGATTATTAGGAATAAAAGAAAAAAACGAAAAAAATGGAGGAGCAATTCGATTTCTAAAAGAGAAAGTTATTGGGCAAAAGGTATTTATGAGGTTTGATAATGTAAAATATGATGAAGAAAACAATTTGCTATGTTATCTTTATTTATCTAATAAAACATTTTTAAATGCACATTTGATTAAAAGTGGTTTAGTTGATGTAGATATGAAATTTGACTATAAGTATAAATCAAAATTTTTATCAAAAAGGATGGTGAAATAGTGCCAAAGGAGTGGATATTAAATCAAGCAAATATGAGATGGGGATTAACCAAGAAAAATAGAGTAGGACCAGTTTCAGAATTAATAAGAAAATGTTCTCCTAAATCTATAAAAGAGTGGGAGAGTTATTATTTCAAAAATGTCTATCCCAAACAGCATTTAGAAGAATTAGGCAGAAGACTATTTATAAAAATAACTGAAGTCTGTCAGGCTGAAATAGAAAGTATAGAAGAAGAGGATTGCATTAATTTTATTGTTAATCTGGTTATTAATCGGACATATGACGGTTATAAATCAGAAATTCAAACTATCTATGGACAATTGCAAGAGGCTTTGGGTGTTAAGGTTGAACCTGCACCAGATGAATGGGATAGAGGATACAATGTGGACTTTTTCATCAAAGTAAAGGATCGATATATTGGCCTACAGATTAAACCTGCAGGTTATGCTTATATTCCTCAAATTATTAATGAATTGGAATTCCAAAAAAAGACCCATAAAAAATTTACCGACAGATATGGTGGGAAAGTATTTTATGTCATTTCAGTGAAGGAAGGCAAAAAGAAAATAATATTTAATCCCGAAGTAATTGAAGAGATCAGGGATGAAATTGAGAGATTAATGAAATAAAGAAAATTAAAAATAAATAATATAATTAATGGTCAATTAAGATATAAAAAATAGGCATCTTTTATTTTCTTAGTTTTGGGTCTAAGATATCCCTCAACCCATCTCAAAACATATTAATCCCTAATACACAGATGGCTATAGTTAAACCTGAAGAAAAACTTATCCAGGGAGCTCTATGGAGAAAGACTTTTCCCCCTCACTTAGAATATTCCCCCAGCTGGGAATTTCGGGCGGTATACCTACACCTAAAAACCAAGGCTTGCTTCAGATAATAAAGATATTCGTGAACCAAAAATAACTCTACTAAAAAGGTCTCTACCAAAACGGTATGCTCCAAATATATGGTCCTTATCTGGGTTCTGCAATCTAACACCGGACTCCATATCTCCCGGATCATAAGGCGCTATTAAGGGAGCGATAATGGCGATAATAACTAACAAACAAAGAACAATTACTCCAAACACAACTGCTGCATTTCGGTAGAAAATTTTAAACCGTGAAAAAATATTTTCTTTGCCATTTTTTTTATAGTGTTTACATTATTTTCTAATGAAATTAAATCTGCCATTTAGCACCTCTTAATACTCAATTCGGGGATCAATTATTACATACAAAACGTCGGTTACTAAATTAATAATAACCCTCATAGCAACAATGTATAAAACTATACCCTCAATCACCGGATAATCTCTGGTAAAAACAGACTTTATTAATAGGCGGCCAACTCCGGGAATATTAAAAATTTGCTCGGTTACCACTGCCCCGCCCATCAAATTAGCAAAAGAGAGTCCGATAATGGTGTTAACCGGAATTAAAACATTCTTTAAAGCGTGTTTATAATTTACCATTAATTCTGATAAACCTTTAGCTTTCGCTGTTCTAATATAATCACTCCTTAAAACTTCTAACATATTAGATCTGGTCATTCTGGCAATTAGAGAGGTTTGCCCAAAAGCTAAGGTAATAGCAGGTAGAATTAAATATCTCAAACTTTCACCTAATCCTGTACTTAAAGGTTTGAATCCGGCTGGGGGCAATATGGAAAATCTAATGGAGAAAAATAAGACTATCATTAACCATAACCAAAAATTAGGGATAGAGACTCCTGCTGAAGTTATAATCATTATTGTTCTATCTAAAATATTATTATGATTAATAGCAGCAATTACCCCGGTTATTATTCCAAAAACAATTGCTAAAATTATTCCTAAAACTGTTAGAGTTAAAGTTACTTTAAAGTGTTCGAAAGCTACCTTGGTAACTTGCTGCCCCTGGAAAAAAAGAGACATACCAAAATCCCCTTTAACTACATTAGAGATCCATTCTATAAATTGGATAGGAACTGGCCGGTCTAAACCCATCGACCTGGAAAAAGCATCAATTTCTTCGGGAGTTGCCTCAGGACCTAACATCATAGCAGCCGGATTACCGGGTATTAAATGTATGATAAAAAAACAAAAATTCCAACAATAAACATAATGGGGATTATTGCTAAAACCTGACTTTGACACTTAATCCTCTGTAACCCCTTAAAAATCAACAAAAAAAATGAAAATGTACATTTTTGCA
>DOTB01000050.1:76450-93681 GCA_003513845.1 Candidatus Atribacteria bacterium
TTGGGTAACATTTGGGGGTGGTTTTATGCGTGACAACCTTAAAATCTTATTACCCAAAGTATTAAACATAGTTTTAATAAGAAAATTCTTTTGTTTTATCTTAACTTCCACAAAATTCATCGAATTTAGGGCTTCTCGAATTTGTTGTGGTGATGCTGATAGATGAGCCCTTTTCAGCTTGAATTCTAAAGTCCTCTCCAGGAGAAAGGCTAGAAAACAGATTACAAAATGACCTTTTATTCGGGGATCTGTCCATATGTAGTCATATCCTCTATCGGTAATCTTTTTCAGGTTAATTTTGCTGTTTATACCTTTATCGGCCACGATGATTACCTTGCGTATACCAAAGCGTTTTTCCAGTTTTAAAAGGGCAACATCCAGGGTTTTACCTTCAAAGGTGTTACCAGGGAAAAGATCATACCCTATGGGTCTTCCTTCCCGGTCTACGAGTAGTCCCATCACTACTTGAACCTCTTTGAATTTAGCATCTTTGGAGAAACCAAAATCCCTTAGGCTATCATTTCTTACACTCTCAAAGGAGAAGGTAGTTACATAGTAGAATACTACCATGTACTTGCATATTGAAAAGGTTACAGTTTTTAAAAAATATCTCTTCTCCCAGTATCTCTTTACTTTCAGATAATAGATCTAAAGAGCGATAGAGGTGCTGTAGTTTTATTTCTGATAATCCGGTATAGCGGTTTTGATGGGTATAGGCACTAAGTTTACTTTTTGGTTCAAGTAGATGCTGGATAGCCATAAGAAAAGAGGCCTCATTAAGGTTAAACTGGGTCTTTTTTGAACTAGTTAGTCTATTTAATATTTTATCTAACTCGAAATCTTTCCATATCTTTTGGTAAACAATATAGCCCCAGTTGACTATTTGAGCCTCAGAGAAGTTATCTAAGCTAACCAGGTCTTTTGCTTCGGATAGTTCTAAGAGGCGTTTAGCCAGGTTTTGAAAGCTGGGATTATTTTTGATTTGGTCTAATCTCCCCAGGTTAAATAAATATTTATGTTTGGTGTTATTATCTTCTCGGTAGGATCTGACCAAATAAGCATATTCATATTGTCCTGATTTGGTAATGTTAATAAACATCATTTTTTTATACCATATATATTTAGATTGTCAATAAATAATAATAATAAATATATATATTTGTTGCACTACATTTTGGAAGGAGAAAAAATATAATCCTTATTTAATAAGGGTTTGAGGGGACTAAATTCCTAAAATTTGCTTGCAAGTGTCAAACTCAGGACCTGCTCCTTTGCCCTCCGGTTGAGCAATATGACAGTGAGTATCTATTATTCCGGGTATGATAACTTTCCCGCTAATATCGATTACTTGCTCAGCTAAATAACTGTATACCTCTTTAGCCACTTCAGCAACCTTATCCCCTTTTATATCTACATTACCAACGAAATCTCTGTTATTTGCAGGATCAACAATACGCCCTCTTTTAAATAAAAAATCATATTTCATCATAAGCCACACTTTCTTTATATTTTAAATTTTTGTTGATATGTTTAATTTATCTTTTATATTCTCTATACTACTATACTACAAATTATTCAAAAATAATTTTTTTATTAGATATTTTAAATAAAAAAATTATCTTGTAATTATTATAAAAATTTAAGCATTGATAAAATTTTCTTGGTAACCTCTTATAATCATTAAAGGTCAAGTCTAACACTTGAAATTTACGACTTTATCAAACCTTCAAATATCAAATATAAAAACTTTAGGTTATATAGATAAAAAAATAATTACATTTAAATATGGGGAAAGAAGAGCGGCTGATATTCTTAGTTGTTTATTTCTTTTTCTCTGACTGTTCAATTATTCCTCTAAGAAGAATTTCAGCTGAAGATAAATTAGTAGCTAATGGGATATCATGCACATCACAAGCCTTCATAAGAGCTGCAATATCGAGATCGTGGGGCTGTTTTGCCAGAGGGTCACGCAGGAAAATTACCAGATTAATTTCTTCACTTGCCACTAAACCGCCAATCTGCAAGTCACCACCTCTGGGACCAGACATCATTTCTTTTGCTTCTAAGTTGGTTTTTTCATTAATCAAGTGACCAGTTCCTTTAGTTGCTATAAGGTCACACTTTTTTAAAAACTCCTCGTTCTCGCTGGCGAAAGCTAATATATCTGTTTTTTTGTATCATGAGCAATTAGAGCAACTCTAAAATTTTTTCCTTCTAATAACTCTCTTTCCTTAGCCGGAACGACTATGGTCTTATGTGATCTATCCATTGTTATTCACATAACCTCCTCTTTTTTATTTAATTTTTTTTGCTTGCTTTAGTTTTTTTATTAGATTAATTGTTGATTATCCTAATATCTCTAAGCGGCCAGGCTTCATCAACTTTCAAGAACCGTCCTTCGAAATAAGAATTATCCAATGATTTTTTTGCTCTTTCGGCCTCTTCTGTATTAGACATTTCCACAAACCCAAAATCTCTACCCCTAATTATATTTACTTGCTTGACTTTACCGTAATCGGAAAACAATTTATTTAGCTTATCATCCTCGGTAGAATGCTTAAAATTTCTTACATAAAGTTTTCTAACTTGCATTTTTATACCTCCTTTTTTTAAAAATATTTAAATCATTTAATATAAATATTTGTGTTTCATTCCAATCTAATATCTTTTATTAAAAAATACTCTGAAATTATTATGGTAAGATTACGATTGGATTAAGTTTTAATGAAATTTTTAGCAGTCTAAACTTTCGAATAAGACACAGACAGCTTTAACAATGATTTGCTTTAATTTTTTTAATTGTTTATAATATTAAAAACTCGACGCTGTTAATCCAAAAATTATTTTAGACTCTTGAGGGAATTTTCATGAGTAAAGAAAATATATTAGTGGTAGATGATGAAAAAGATATAGTCGAACTTCTCCAATATAATTTGGAAAAAGAAGGATATAGAGTAAGTGCTGTCTTCAGCGGAGAACAGTGCTTAGAAAATGTTAAAACTGAACTTCCGGATTTAATTCTCCTTGATTTAATGCTTCCCGAGATAGATGGATTGGATGTTTGTAAAATTCTAAAAAGTAATTCTCGAACCTCTAATATTCCCATCATTATGCTTACTGCTAAGGGAGAAGAAACTGATATAGTATTAGGCTTGGAATTAGGGGCTGATGATTATATCACCAAACCCTTCAAGATAAGAGAATTGTTAGCCCGAGTAAAAGCTGTACTCCGTAGAGCAAAAAATAATATCTCCCTTCTCTCAAAAGAAAAAGACCTCATTAAATTTAAAGACCTGGTTATTGATTCAATCAAACATCAAGTTACCCTAAAAAATCAACCTTTAAATCTAACCTCTACTGAATTTAAATTATTAAAATTTTTAGCTTCCCATCCCGGAAAAGTCTTTACCCGTGAACAGCTGCTTAATCAGGTCTGGTCAGAAGATAGTTTTATTGTAGATAGAGCAGTTGATGTTCATATAAGAAGATTGCGCCAGAAACTGCTAACTGCCAGTAATTATATAATTACTATTAGAGGGGTAGGATACAGGTTTAAAGAAGAAGTATGATAAAAAAAATCAGTTGGAAATTATTTTTTACTTATATAATTATAATCATTATTTGTGTAACCTTTACGGGGATATTGGCAATTATCTCTTTACGTAATTTCTATATCAACCATCTCTCCTCTAATCTCAAATCCAATGCTATTTTAGTTGCAAATATCCTCGGGGACGACCTATCTGCAAATAATCTATCTCAGATCAAATTAAAAACTAAAGATTTAGGCAAAGAGTTAGAAACAAGAATTACTATAATCGATATAAATGGTATAGTTTTAGGCGATTCAAAGAAAGATCCCGCTTTAATGGAAAACCATGCCGATAGACCAGAGATTAAAGAAGCCCTGCAGGGGAAAACCGGAAAAAGTATCCGTTACAGTTCCACTTTAGAAATAGATATGTTATACCTTGCCATTCCTATTATTAAAAATAATCAGACTCTTGGTATAGCTCGACTCTCCCTTCCCCTAATAGAAGTAAACGAAAATATTAGTAATCTTCGTAAAATAATTATTTTAGCCACCGCAATTACTTTGGCTATCGCTTCCATAATTAGCTTAATAATCTCTTTGACCATTACCAGACCTTTACAAGAAATGACAAAAGTTTCACAAAAGATTTCCAAGGGTGATTTTAGTAAAAAACTTAAGATTAATTCTCAAGATGAAGTAGGTCAACTTGCCAATAGTTTAAATCTAATGTCAGAGGAATTAGAGAATAAAATAAGGATTATCAGTGAAGATAAAGATAAGATGAAGGTCGTACTCTCCAGTGTTATTGAGGGAATAGTAGCTATAGATAAAGAAGGCAGGATTATACTTTTTAATCATGCCTTGGAAACTATGATTGATTGCTCTTCCGATAGGATTTTAGGAAAATTCCACTGGGAGATAATAAGAAATAATCAATTAAACGAACTTTTAAAAGAAACTCTACAAAAAGGTTATAATTTAACTCGAGAAATAGCCCTATTTTCTCCTCAGGAAAAAATATTCTATGCCTCAGCTAATCCTTTAAAAGAAAAGAACGAAATCTGGGGAGCGGTAGTAGTCTTAAATGATATAACTGAAATTAAAAAATTGGAAAAAATGCGGTCGGAATTTGTAGCCAATGTTTCTCATGAACTACGTACCCCTCTTACCTCCATTCAAGGATTTGTAGAAACCTTAAAAGAAGGGGCGATAAATGACCCGGAAAAGGCTCAGTACTTTTTGGAGATAATCGAAAAACAGAGTAACAGATTAAATAACTTGATTGAAGAACTGCTGCAACTTTCAAAAATAGAATCCCAAGAAATAGCCATGAATTTACAATCAATAAATTTAAGAGATTTAATCGATAAGACCATCTCGGAGTTCAAAAAAAAGATAGAGCAAAAAGATCACAAAATTAAAATTAATATTTCTCCTCAACTCCCCTTAGTAAAGGTAGACCCGGAACAGATTGAAGTAGTTTTCAGAAATCTTTTAGATAATGCTGTAAAATATACTCCCGATGGAGGGGAAATTTATATCTCAGCTTTAGAAAAAGCAGAAAACATTTATATTGAAGTCGCTGATAATGGTATAGGTATTTCAGCCGAACATCTACCCAGAATCTTCGAACGTTTTTATCGAGTAAATAAGGACCGTTCTCGAAAATTAGGAGGGACCGGTTTAGGACTTGCCATCGTAAAACATATTGTTCAAGTTCATAAGGGGACAATAGGAGTTGAAAGCAAACCAGGAAAAGGTTCGAAATTTTTTTTCACCCTTCCCAAAAATTCTTGACTTTAAACTGCCAATCTTTTATTTAGTTTCTTGCCCCCTCTCTCTTCTATGTTCTTGTTTTCCCAAATTAAAACACCGCTGCCTGTGGCCGATCCATTGAACCCGTAAGGAACTGGCTCGGATAAATCTGACCTGCCTACCTACAAAGACTACAGAATATAAATTAATCAAATCTTAACCGTTTCGTAATCAAAATGTTACATTAGAATTTTAGACTAAAATCAGAATCAAAAAAAATATTTTTGGAGGTGTAATTTAATGAAAAAAATTAC
The DNA here is from genome assembly GCA_003513845.1 of Candidatus Atribacteria bacterium. Lineage (GTDB taxonomy): Bacteria > Atribacterota > Phoenicimicrobiia > Phoenicimicrobiales > Phoenicimicrobiaceae > Phoenicimicrobium > Phoenicimicrobium oleiphilum. The sequence goes on from DOTB01000050.1 coordinate 82,055, forward strand.
TCAAACATTACTTCTAATCTCTCTTGTTTTAACTCTAATCGTTCCCATCTCTCAAGCGGAAGGACAGCTTGTTGTCCAGGGCTCAACTACTGTCCTACCTATAGCCCAAGCAACTGCAGAAGTCTTTATGCAAAATAACTCTCAAGCAAACATCTCAGTGCGGGGAGGAGGGTCAGGAAATGGTATTTCCGCTTTAATTGAAGGAACTTGTGATATCGCTGATGCTTCACGGCCTATGAAGGTAAAAGAAATTTTACTCTGCCAAGAAAAAGGAGTTAGTCCTGTTCCTCATATCATCGCTATGGATGGCATTGCAGTTATCGTTCACCCTTCTAATCCAGTTCAGGGTTTAAGTATGGAACAGATAAAGGATATTTATACGGGAAAAATAACCAACTGGAAAGAATTGGGAGGACAAGACTTAAAGATTGTAGTGGTCTCCAGAGATTCCTCCAGCGGAACTTTTGAAACCTTCAGTGAAATAGTATTAAAGGGCGAGAAAATTATCCCTGAATCTCTTGCTCAGTCTTCTAATCAAACAGTAGCTACAGTTGTCAGCACCACTAAAGGAGCTATCGGCTATGTAGGATTAGGATATATTAGCAATACTGTAAAGGCTTTGCAGGTAAATGAAGTAATCCCGGAACAGGAAACTGTAGTCAGTGGGAAATATCCTATTTCTCGTCCTCTCTATATGTATACTAATGGAGCACCTCAAGGGATAGCTAAAGATTTTCTTGAATTTATCTGGTCTAAAGAAGGGCAAGAAATAGTTGAAAAACAAGGATTTGTTCCTTTACAATAACAAAAAAAGGGGGAAATAGTTTTGAAGGGAAGACAATCTTTAAAAGAAAAGATACTTAAAAATATATTTTTACTCTCTTCCCTTACTTCTATATTCTTCCTAATTGGTATAACCATAATCTTATTCAAGGAAGGACTTCCTCTATTTCGAGAAATTAGCTTAAAAGAATTTCTCTGGGGGAAGTCCTGGTATCCTACTTATGACCCCCCTGGGTTTGGAGTACTCCCCTTAATTCTCAGTTCTTTATGGATTACCTTGGGGGCATTAATCGTAGCAGTTCCTCTGGGAGTTTCTACGGCTATTTATATCTCTGAATTAGCCACTCCCAAAGTAAGGAATTTTTTAAAATTGGTTATCGAAATGCTGACCAGTATTCCCTCGGTAATTTATGGCTTTTTAGGAATAGTAGTTTTGGGTCCCTGGCTGCAAAAGCTTTTAAATCTACCTATAGGTCTTTGCTCTCTCACTGCTTCTCTACTCCTTGCCCTTATGGCTATTCCTACGATTACAAGTCTCTCTGAAGATGCACTTTTTTCAGTCTCCAAAGACTACAAAGAGGCATCTTATGCCTTGGGCGCAACCAAGTGGGAAACCATAATAAAAGTTACAGTACCCGCTGCCTTTTCGGGAATCAGTACGGCCGTTTTATTGGGTATGGGCAGAGTCATTGGTGAGACTATGACGGTATTGATGGTAGCCGGCGGTGCAGCAGTTATTCCCCATTCTTTCTTACAACCCGTACGACCGATAACTGCCACTATTGCCTTAGAGATGGGTGAAGCGGTAGTAGGAAGTGCTCATTACCACGCCTTATTTAGCCTTGCCTGTATTCTTTTTATCTTCAGTTTAGGTCTTAATCTAACCGCTGATTATTTTTTAACCAAATTTAGGAGAACATCTCAATGAAAAAAAGAAGATATAAAGAAAAATTAGCTTACCTATTCCTTACGTTAATGATATTGATCATTTTATCTTCTGTCTTCATTATATTTTATTTTATTATTTTTAGGGGAATAAGAGTAATTAATTGGCAATTTATCACCCAGATGCCCCAAAAAGGGATGACTGCCGGCGGAATCCTTCCCGCCATCCTGGGCACTTTTTATCTAACTATTGGGGCAATCTGTTTTGCTCTCCCTCTGGGAACTTCTGCTGCTATATATTTAACCGAATATTCTACCCAAAATCGATTAGTAAGGATCATTCGTATAGGCATCAATAACTTAGCAGGCGTACCATCGGTCGTTTTTGGACTTTTTGGTCTGACCGTATTTGTAAAATTTCTGAATTTTGGTGTCTCCATCCTCTCCGGAAGTTTAACTTTAGGCATATTGATCCTGCCGACCATAATTCGAGCCAGTGAGGAAGCTCTATCAGTAGTCCCTCAATCTTTTCGAGAAGCGTCTCTGGCCTTAGGAGCTACCAAGTGGCAAACTATTCAGAAGATCGTTTTACCTAATTCAATTTCTGGTATCTTAACCGGTTCAATCCTATCTATTGGGCGAGCAGCGGGAGAAACTGCACCTATTCTCTTTACGGCAGCAACCTTTTATAGTATGCGGCTTCCTAACTCTATCTTCAGTGAAGTCCAAGCTTTGCCTTATCATATTTATGCCCTAATGACCGAAGGTACCCATCCTGAATCTCAAGTACCCATCGCCTACGGAACAGCTCTGGTTCTTATTCTTCTGGTCTTAATCTTAAATTTAATTGCTTTTACTTTACGTAATCGATTTAGAAGGAGTAAAAAATGGTAGATAAAATCATACAAAACGAAAATAATATAAAGATGCAGGTCAAAAATCTAAATTTTTTCTATAGAACAAAGCAAGTGCTAAAAAATATAAATCTTATTATAAAAAGCAATGCGGTAACTTCTATTATAGGTCCCTCGGGATGTGGTAAATCCACTTTTATTAGAACTCTTAATAGAATGAATGACATTATTTCAGGGACAAAGATAGAAGGAGACATTTTATTCAATCACAAAAATATCTACGCTGAAGATGTAGATGTGGTAGAAATTCGAAGAAAAATAGGAATGGTCTTTCAAAGACCAAATCCTTTTCCTAAATCTATCTTCGAAAATGTGGCTTATGGGCTCAAAATTAATGGTCTCATTAAAAACAAAGATGAGTTGAGAGAACGGGTAGAGGATAGTTTGCAAGCTGCTGCTTTATGGGAAGAAGTTAAAGATCGGCTAAATACCCCCGCTTTAGATCTATCGGGCGGACAGCAACAACGACTATGTATTGCCCGGGTTCTGGCTATTAAACCTGAAGTAATCCTTTTTGATGAACCCTGTTCTGCTTTAGACCCCATCGCTACGGCTAAGATCGAGGAATTAATTCAGAAGTTAAAAGCAAAATACACTATAGTTATTGTCACCCATAATATGCAGCAAGCCGCACGTGTTTCAGATTTAACAGCTTTCTTGATGTTGGGAGAATTAATTGAATTTGATAAGACCCAAAAGATTTTCACTAATCCCAGTCAAAAAATTACCGAAGATTACATTACCGGCCGCTTTGGCTAAAAAATTAGTCGTGTGACAGGGAACGGTTGTTCCTGCTCAGTAATTAAGTAACTTTTTTGGTATAATTATACCACCAAAGGAGGAATAAAAAGATGGAAAGACAATTTGACCAAGAATTAAATATTCTAAAAGAAGATTTATTAAAAATGGCTTCTTTAACTGAAGAAGCTGTTGCTAAATCAATAAAGGCTTTAGTAGAAAGAGATTCAAACTTAGCCCAGGAAGTAATAGACCGAGACAGGGAAGTTAATCTTTTGGAGATAGAAATAAACAATCAATGTTTAAAACTTTTGGCCTTAAAACAGCCTATGGCTATTGATTTAAGATTTATTACTTCTGTTATGAAAATTATCAGTCACTTAGAAAGAATAGCAGACCAGGCGGTAAATATTTCCCAAAGAACCTTAAAATTAATAAAACAACCCTTGCTTAAACCTCTAATTGATATCCCCCGAATGGCAGAATTGGCTCAGGAGATGGTGATAAATTCGGTAGATTCTCTTGTAAATAAAGATTCTCTTCTGGCTAAAAGAATCGGGAAAAGAGATAATTTGGTAGATGATTTAAATGACCAAATATTTAGAGAACTTTTAACTTATATGATAGAGGACCCAAGAACTATAAAAAGAGCGATAGAATTAATTTTAGTTGGCCGTCATTTAGAAAGAATTGCCGATTTAGCCACCAATATAAGTGAGGAAGTTGTGTTTATATTAAATGGTAAAAATATAAAACACCCCGATCAGGAAAAATAATTTCTTATTATAAAATACACTAGAGATCAATCTTCTGGCGTATTTTATTACTGCATAAGATAGAAAGGGCGATACAGTTAAATTTCACATCATTCTTATCTGCCCGGGAAGGTATTATTACTGGAGCTTTGGTGCCCACTAATACATGCCCTACTGGATAATTGGCATAATAGGTAAGTGCTTTACCAAAGATATTTCCCGTAGCAATATCGGGAACGATTAGAATATCAGCTTTACCTGCCACAGGTGAGGTGATACCTTTTTTCTGGGCAGCAAATTCTGAAATAGCATTATCCAAAGCAAGTGGCCCATCGATAATACAGCCGGTAATCTGTCCTCTCTGATTCATCTTAGAAATCATCCCAGCTTTAATAGTCTCTTCCATATCGGGATTTATAGTTTCTACTGCGGCTAAGAGAGCAACTTTGGGAGTTTCTATTCCTAATTTGTGTGCAACTTCAACAGCATTTCTTATAATTTCCAATAAAGTATTCACATCTGGTTTGATATTTACTCCCCCATCACTCATTAATACTAATTTGGGATCTTCTTCTCTTCTATCTTCAAAGACAAAAACATCACTGACGATTTTATTAGTTCTTAGTCCCCACTCTTTGTTTAATACTGCCTTTAAAAGAGTAGCAGTCTTTATCTTCCCTTTAAGAAGTGTGCCTCCTTCTTTTACCTTCTCAACTGCCAGACGTGCTTTTTCTAAATCATCTTTTACCTTGATAATCTCTTTTACAAAATTGCTATCTCCCAATAAGGAGATAGATTTTTCAATTTCTTCTTTATCTCCAACCAGAATTCCTTCTCCAAAACCGTAATTATAACTTTCTTTTATTGCCTTCAAGGCTTCGATATCCTCTCCTCCGGCAACAATAATCTTTTCTCTTCCTTGAGTTTTTAAATTGGCAAATAATTCTTTAAAACTTTTTATCATTTTAGACCTCCTATACACAGATTACATATACAAATTGCTCAGATTATGTGCTTGATAACTTGATAGTGGATTCTATGGATTCCCGCTTTCGCGGGAATGACATAAACTAAAGGAATGACATAAGAAAGTAAGGAACTGGGTCGGATAAATCCGATCCCTACCTCGACAGGCGGGCCTGCCCTCGTGAAAACGGGGGGCGCCTGTCCAACGGTTTTATATTGATACGGGAATGACGCTGTCAAATCCAAAATTAAAATTAAAATATGATTTTAGGAATATATCTTTACTTTCTCTACCCCATTTAGCACTCTTATAACTGCCTGAGCTAACGCCCCCATCTCTTCTTCCCCTGGATAAACGACTAAGGGAGCTATCCAGCCCACTCTCTCTTTTATTTTATTTACCAAAATCTCATTGTGTGCCATTCCTCCAACAAGAATAATCGCGTCAATTTTTCCTTTTAATACTGTAGCCATTGCCCCGATTTCTTTGGCAATTTGATAACACATTGCTTTAAAAATTAATTTAGCATAACTATCCCCCTGGTCTATCATTTTCATAACTTCTCTTAAATCATTAGTCCCTAAATGAGAGACAAGTCCGCCCTGATGAGTAATAAACTTAATTAATTCTTTTTCTGAATATTTCCCAGAATAACACAAATGAATCAATGCGGCATTGGGAAGAGAGCCAGTCCTTTCAGGGGAAAAAGGTCCTCCATCATTGGCATTATTTACATCAACAATTTTCCCTTTCTTAATAGGGGCGATAGATATCCCTCCACCTAAATGGGCTACAATAAGATTTAATTCCTCAAACTTTTTCCCCTGTTCTTTAGCATAACGGAAGGCATTGGCTCGAATATTTAAAGTATGGAGCAAGGATTTCCTTTCTATTCCTTTTAGCCCGGATATCCGAGCAATGTCCGTAAATTCATCAACCGATACCGGGTCAGCAATATAAGCTGGAACACCAATTTCTTCAGCTATTTCACGGGCAATAATCCCTCCTAAATTAGAGGCATGTTCAACAGGAGAATTTTTTAAATCATCTATGAGTTTATTGTTTACCATATATGTTCCAGCAGTCAGGGGTTTTAATATCCCTCCTCGGCCTATAACCGCTTTTATAGAATTAATGTCTATGTTTCTCTTTTTTAAGGTATTTAAAATTATATTTTTTCTTACTGGACCTTGCTCTAAAAGAGATGTAAATTGAGAAAGTTCTTCGGTAGTATGGGATATGTTCTCTTTAAAAATCTCTTTTCCTTCCAGATTAAATAAGGCAATCTTGGTAGAAGTTGAACCAGGATTGATTACCAGAATATTTTCTTTCATACATTCCTCCATTCTTTATAGTACAAGTATGTAGTATTTAGTATATAGTAAAGAAAACCGTATCTAGTATCTCGTTAAGATGGTTAGCCAGTTTGCCGGTTTACCAGTTACCCGGTTTAAGAATTAAAAGTATTTTGGTTAATTGTATCAATTAACTCTCATCATCCAACTGAGAACTTGTATTTGAAATTAACGATTAGAATTAACTGGCTAACTGGCAAACAGGGTAACCAGGTAATTAACTAAACACTAACAACTAGATATTTTTTCTATCCCCTTCTTTATTCTATTTATTCCCTCTTTAATATCCTCTAGTGAAGTAGCAAAAGAGAGACGAATATAGCCTTCTCCTTGTGTACCAAAAGCAGTGCCCGGAACGGTCACTACCTTACATTTTTCTAAGAGATACATAGATAATTCCTCAGAGGTCATCCCTGTTTCTTTTATATTTACGAAAGCATAAAATGTTCCTTCAGGTGCATAACAGCTCAATCCCTTAATCTCGTTTAACCCTTTGGTAAGAACATTTCTCCTTTCACTATAAGCCGAAAACATCTCTTTAACGCAATCCTGAGGACCTTGTATTGCTGCCAGGCCTGCTCTCTGGGCAATAGAATTGGCACATACAGAAGTATTTTGCAATAGTTTTGCTATCTCCTTTACTAAATCAGCGGGAGCGGCAAGGTATGCCAGCCTCCATCCAGTCATTGCGTAACTCTTAGAAAATCCGAATATAGAAATAGTTTGTTCTTTCATTCCAGGCAAAGAGGCTATACTAATATGCTCTCTGCCATCATAAATTATATCTTCGTAAAGCTCGTCACTGATTATAAATAAATCCTTTTCTTTAGCTATCTTCGCAATCAATAATAATTCTTCTTGAGTGAAAGCTGCTCCCGTAGGATTGCTAGGAGAATTTATTAGGATAGCCTTGGTTTTAGGTGTAATATAATTTTTCAGCTCTTCTAAATCAGGATGAAAATTATTTTTGCCCCGCAGAGGAAGATGTATCGGTTTCCCTCCCGCAAAATACACCTGAGATTCATAAACCACAAAACCAGGGTCAGGAATGATGATTTCGTCACCAGGGTTAATAAGAATGTAACAAGAAAAGAATAATGCTTCTGTACCACCAGAAGTAACCACTACTTCTTCAGGAGTAACTGAGATTTTGTTTTTATTAGTCAGCTTATCAGCCAAAACCTTCCTAAGTTCTGGAAATCCTAAATTAGGAGTATAACGGGTGTAACCCTCATCTAAGGCCTTTTTGGCTGCCTCTCGAATATGGGCAGGAGTAATAAAATCAGGCTCTCCTATTCCAAAACTGATTAAATCTTTTTGTCCTTGAGCTAAGTCGAATAATTTTCTAATACCTGAAGGTTTTATTTTTTTTAAATTAAGATTAAATTCCAATATTCTTCCTCCTTTTCATTATAAAATTCTATTACAGGTTCGATAAATCGAACTTCTACATATTTACCTCTTCAAATCCTTTTTCGAAGGCTTTTAAATTCGTTTCAATACTTTTGGGAGGTAAGTTTTCTTTCATAGATTGAATAACTAATTTTTTATCTACAGGAAAATTAGGAGTAGCAACTGCTACTCCAAGTAGAACCATATTTTCCGATATAATACTTCCAGCTTCTTTGGCTATTTTCTGGGCATCAATTATTAATAGATTCTTTACTTTGTTTTTCAATTCTTCAAAGACAGAAGATAGCTCAGGGTATTCTGAAATACTAAGTGAAACAGTAAAGGGTACAATGGGAGAACTATTTACTATGACAAAAGAATCTTTACCTACTTTATTTAAAGCTCTTAAAGCTTCTGCTGGTTCAAAGGCAATCAATAAATCCGCTGCACCTTCTTCAATTAGAGGACTATGTGCATTACCAATTTTAAGTTCAGTTACTACTGTCCCACCTCTTTGAGCCATTCCATGAACTTCGCTCATTACCACATTCAAACCTTTTTTCATCGCTGCCTCTCCCACAATTGTGGAAGCCTTAACCGTCCCTTGTCCCCCTACTCCAATAAGATGAATCTTGTATATATTTTTCATTCTTTCACCTCTATCGCTTTTTTAGGACATACTTGAGTACACAGACCGCAACCATTGCATAATAAAGAGTTAATATTGACCGAACCATCTTTTTCTATAAAAAATGCTGGGCAAGTAAAATTCTTCACACAAATTAAGCACTTAATACATTCTTCCTGATTAATGGCATATTTAATACTTATTCCTTTTTTCCTGTTTTCTGCATCAGTAATCATAGCACAGGGATGTTTGGCAATAACTACTGCTACTCCTTCAAATTGCAGGGCTTCTTTAAAGACTTCTTCGGTCTTTTTCAAATTAAAGGGGTCAATAGTTTTCACAAATTCTACTCCTGAACCTTTAGCAATTCCTTCTATGGAAACCTCAGGTGCCGGATTACCCATCCCGTCTATTGGCACCCCCGGATTAGTCTGCCCTCCGGTCATTCCGGTTGTTCTGTTATCTAAAATTACTATTAAAATATTATCCTTATTATGCACAGCATTAATCAGAGGTGGAATCCCGGCGTGGAAAAAGGTCGAGTCTCCGATAAAAGATATTACTTTCTGATTGGTTGCTTTAGTAAATCCGCAGCCGATCCCTATACTCGAACCCATAGATATACAGTAATCAGCCATTTTATAAGGTGCTTGAATGGCTAAAGCATAACATCCTATATCACTAGAATATATTATATCTTCTTCTCTTAATTTTAATTTTTTTACCGCTTTTTTTAAGGCAAAAAAGGTTCCCCGGTGAGGACAGCCAGGACAAAGGACCGGAGGTCGTAAAGGCAAAGGAAGTTTAGTGCCAAATTTTTCTCTTCTGATTATTTCTTTATTTACTATTTTAGCTATTCCCAGGGAAACAATGTCTGGATTATATTCATAAATTCGGGGAAGGGACCCGTCTAATTTACCATAAACCTTTTTAGCAATATTGTGTTTCCCTATTATGGCCAAAACCTCTTTTTCCATTATCGGTTCTACTTCTTCTACTACCAATATACTATCTACACTGTTTATAAAATCTAAGACTAATTTTTCAGGAAAAGGATGAGAAAAAGCCAGTTTTAATATCTTTACTTCTATATTATTTTCGCTTACCACATCTATTGCATAATTAAAGGCCCCTCCACTGGTGATAATACCAAGCGCTCTTCCTCCCTTATCTATTATTTTATTTACTGGAGAATTATTAGCTTTTTCTTTAATCCTGGTTAATTTTTCCATAAGTTTTTTGCGTAATTTTCTTACATGAGCAGGCATTACCACATATTGTTCTGGATTTTTCTTAAAACAACCTTTTTCTTTTCTTTTGATGACTAAGCCTAAATTAACCACCCCTCTCATATGAGATACTCTGGTAGTAGTACGCATCAGTACAGGAATCTCAAATTGTTCGGAAAGCTCAAAGCCAAATTTCATCAGGTCTTTTACTTCTTGGGGGTTAGAGGGTTCTAATAAGGGTATCCCTGCTAAACGAGCCATAATTCTATTATCTTGTTCGTTTTGAGATGAGTACATTGATGGGTCATCGGCAGATAAGACAATCATTCCTCCCCGCACCCCGGTATAAACTGTGCTCAAAAAAGAATCTGCCGCTACATTTAAACCTACATGTTTCATAAAGGTAAAGGAACGCAATCCAGCAGAGGCGGCAGCTGCCGAAACCTCTAAAGCCACTTTCTCATTGGCGGAAAATTCAAAATATATCCCTGCTTCTCGGGCAATTTTGTAAAACACATCTCCGATCTCTGAAGAAGGTGTGCCGGGATAAGTGGATGCCACTGAAACGCCACCTTCTAAAGCCCCTCGGACAGCAGCTTCATTGCCCAATAAAAATAATTTCTCTCCTTCTTTTTTGGTTAAAATTTCTTTTATTTTCAATTTTACCTCCTAATTTTTATTTCATATCGCGTAATTTAGTGGTTAGTGAATAGTTAGTGTTCGTTAGTATTTAGTATTAAGAACAAACTTTTAATTATCAGTTTTTAGTCTATTTTTTCTCTGTCATTGCGAGCTCCAATTTTTCGGAGCGCGGCAATTAGGTAATTTTACGGGTTCGATGAATCGAACACCTACATTAGATCAGAAAAAAGCATTACCCCGTTTTCACGAAGGCAAACCTACCTGTTCTACTAATGACTATTTACTATCGACTATATTAACCGGTAAACTAGCAAACTGGCTAACCATCTTAACTAGATACAATTCACGAGATACGAGATACGATATACTATATACTAAAAAAGCCTGGTATTGTAATTTTTTGAGCAGTAGAAAGTAAGGAATCTATTAATAAAGGCAGTTTTTCTTTGTCTACCCTTACTGTAGGAATACTAAAACTTAAACCAGCACAAACCCTTCCTTGATGATCCTTTAAAGGAACTGCTATACAAGAAACTCCCCTCATATACTCTTCGCTGACAAAACTATATCCCTGTTGCCTAACCAGTTTTAATTTCTTTTTTAAATGATTTTTATCGGTAATAGTATAGGGAGTAAAAGATTTTAATTTCACTCTTTGGAGATAATCATTCAATTTCTTTTCGCTTAAATAAGCTAACAAAACTCTCCCCAAAGCAGCACAATAAGCCGGTTGATTAGAACCAATCTTTAAATCTAATTTAAGTGTATTATCACTACCAACACTATAAAGATAAATAATCTCGTCTTTATCTAAAATAGCTAAATTGACTGTTTCATTAAATTTCTGGGAAAGTTCTCTCATGTAAGGGGTTATCTGACCTAAACCAATTTTATCGGTAATTGCGGAAACTAATTTAAAAATTTTAAAAGTAATATAGTATTTACGATTTTGAGGATTTTGTTCAATATAGCCAAGATTCTTTAGCGTGCCTAACAGGCGATGAACTGTCCCTTTGGGGAGAGAGGTTTTTCTGCATAAATCAGTAATCCCTAATTCTTTTCCATTTTCTGCTAAAACTTCTAATAAAGAAAAGGCATTTTCTACCGAATTGATAGGATATTTGAATTTATTTTCATTGCTGATGGGTTCGCTCATTTGTTTCACTATATATACCTTTGGTCTTTATATTGAAACTTTTCTATCTATAGAATACCATATAATTTTAAAAAATCAAGCTTTTTTAATTATTTTGAGAAATTTTATTTGGAATATTATTTTTTAGTCTTTTCTTTATTACCAAAAATTTCTATAGGAACCTGTTAGCTAAAAGTTAAAAGT
>DOTB01000003.1 GCA_003513845.1 Candidatus Atribacteria bacterium
TTTTATTTGTCACATGACCGTTAGCCAGTTAGCCAGTTATAAGATACAAGAGACAAGATAAACCGTAGGACAAGCGTCTCGCCTGTCTGTTAATTACAAAAGAAGGGCACAATTCATTGTGCCCCTACACCTGAATCTTAGTTTCTGTAACGCGATATCGATACTATATACTCGATACTGTCTTAATTAGTCAATTGGGTAATCGGTAAATTGGTCAATTAATTAATTTGGAGGAATAAGAAAATGGGATTAGATAATTTAGAGAAATTTCTTTCTCAAACCTTAAAAGAATTAAAAGATGAAGGACGATTAAAAGGAAAAGAATACATTATCACAAAAGTAAAAAGACCTGAGGGTAGTAAAGGTCCAAGATATTTCCTTAAAGGGAAAGGCGAACAGGAATTTATCAGAATGAATTCTAACTCTTATCTGGGTATGTCTTTAAGAGAAGAAATTATCCAGGAAGAAAAAAGAGTAACTGAAACATTTGGAGTAGGGCCAGGAGCAGTCCGTTTTATCAGCGGAACATTTGAAACTCATCGAGAGCTCGAAAAGAGATTAGCAAAATTTCACCAGAGAGAAGATGCTATGTTGTTCAGCTCAGCTTATTCAACAGTAGTAGGAATCTTAACCCCTCTCATAACTTCTGATACTATTGTAATAAGTGATGAATTAAACCACAATTGCATAATTAATGCCCTTCGGCTTGCCCGACCAAAAGACAAAAAAATTTACAAACATCTGGATATGAATGAACTCGAAAATAGAATAAAAGAATCTGTTGGCCAAGCAAAAAGATTAATTATCGTAACAGACGGGATATTCAGCATGAGAGGTGATTATGCCCCTCTGGATATTATCTCCAACCTTTCCAAAAAATACGACCGGGAATTCCCGGAAAATATCCTGCTATTGGTAGATGATTCACATGGCATTGGGGCTTATGGAAAGACTGGACGAGGTACAGAAGAATATACTAACGCTGAAGGAGTAGATATATTAGTAGGAACACTTGGTAAAGCATTTGGTGTAAATGGCGGATATGTAACTTCCAATCAAACCATCATTACATATTTACGAGAAACTGCACCGATGTATATTTATTCCAACCCTATCTCCCCTGCTGAGGCGAGCGCAGCTCTAAAATCTTTGGAAATACTCGATAGTGAAAGAGGGAAAGATATTTTAACCCATCTTCACCAGATGACCAAAAAATTTGAAAAAGGCCTTCTTGATTTGGGATATGAAATTATTGAAAGTGATCATCCTATTGTCCCCTTAATGGTAAGAGATACCAAAAAGACTACTGATTTAGTAAATTATCTTATTGAAAATGGGATTCTTGCTACCGGGTTAAATTATCCGGTAGTTCCCAAAGGAGATGAAGAAATAAGATTTCAAATCAATGCTGACCATACTCCTTATGATATCGATTATACTCTGAATGTGCTAAAGAAATATAAACAAGAAACTTAATCTAACTCTTTGTCATTCCACACTTGATGCGGAATCCATAAAAAAATCTTTTAATCTGGTAAATTTATTAAAAATAATTAAAATATTTTTAAAAACTATGTCTAAAACTCAGTTGACCAGTTGATTTAGTCGTTAGCATTAAAATGTAAGATTCAAGATAAGTTAGTTGGTTTGCTAGTTAATTCAGTAGATAGTATTTAGTTTTAAATATAAATTTTAGTTAACAATCAAATTAATTTGTCAATCCTCCTTATTTACCAATCATAAAAAGTATTACCCTCCATCTTTCCTTTGAAGGAAAAATGGAGGGTAATAACTTCTTGCTTTGTAAAGTTTATACTACAATAATCATTCTTTGCCAGATATTAATCGTGCAGGTATCTACGCCATTTACCCTAATTTCTATGTAAAAATTAGTAGAATATATTGGTGGACTTTCAATGGCTCCTGGTATTTCTATACATTCAGAACTAACATATCCGCCACCTAAATAAATCCAACCAGTGAATGCTGAACCGTTCATATTGGTTGAGTATTTATAACTAACATTATCACCAGCATCAACGTTAGCAAAAAAATGAACACTCTTTAAATTTGTATTAGTTACTGTCAACCGCTGTAATGCTATCGTTCCAGATATTCCAGACGGATTTGATTCTATATAATGATATGGGTCGAGCAATTGCCTTAACAGCATAACTTTTCCCCTTAATGACATGAATTGTACTTCCTTCGATTATCTCTGTAAAGACTACACCATCATCACTATATTCTATTTTATTAACAACTGGTGCAATATTGCCAGAGCACAAGGACCTGGTGGAGGAGATGTAGGGAATGCATAGAAGTTAGGTTTATTGGCTATAACCTCATCTAGAGAAATATCCTCTGGACTCCATTCGGTATAGGTTACCAGAAAATCTACTACTAATCCAAGGGAAGTAGAAACTAGATCTGTAATCTTGGTATCGAAAGATCCACCCTCGATTAGCTCGAGAGCTACATCCTTGACCAGAGGTCTGTCATCATCATAATCCGGGCAATAAGCAGTTATAACATAATTCTTCCCCGGGGGTACATTGATAAAAGTGAATTCACCTTTATCGTTAGTAGTAGTTGTAGCAACTTCATCTTCTCCGTAAGTAAGGACTACTTCAACATTATCTTGAAGTTTCCACTCTTTTTGACAGTAATAACACCAATACTCTGGAGCAATACAACAGGTTTCAGAAACCTTTTCAACTGAAGTGGAACAACATGGTGCTGCTATTATTCCCGAAATGGTTCCGGGGGTAAACCCTGGTGATTCATCGGTGGGAACACCGAAGCATCCATTAAGTAAGATTAACAATGCGGAAATTAAAATTATGGGTAAAATTATTTTAGTACTTAGTTTCATTTTTAAATCGCCTCCTGCAATTTTTAATTTTTGGCAGTCTGGCGATTATAGCACTATAAGTGCCTTAAACCCATGACTTTGCGTCCTGACCTTTCGGTCAGTTTACCTTTTTCAACTTTTTGGAATTTTGCTTATTCAAGTTACCTCCTATTAATAATATAACCCCTCTTATTAATTCAGGGCTTTATCAATACCTTCTTTACTTGTATCTCTATTTATATTATATTATTCCTTAAGCCAAGCAATTTTAGACATTAAATCGTATATTTTTTAATAATTTTTATAAATTTTAGCATATTTTTTTATCTTTTTTTAGTTTATTTAGACATAAGCAAAGTAAACTATTATTATATTAGTACAATAAATTTAAAAAAATAAAATATAACATTTTATAAATTATTTATTATGTCTTTATATTTTATAAGATATTTTGTTATATTGAAGTATTATTTGCTGATTTTGTTAATCAGAAACAATAACTTCAATACTATTGGATTTACGGAAATTTTATTTTCCAATATAGTACGATTAGATATAGCCTTCCCATAAAATAATTCATTCGCCTTACTGTCTTCTTCGATAGCTGAACCCTGGAAGGAGACTCCGATATAGGCGCCTTTACTTATAGAGTAAGAATATATTGAGGCTTTAAGCTTATAATCTGTATCTGCTGAAAGAGATCTTCCCAGTGGACCTGCGGTGATACTAGCGGTACCACCCAGGGTAAAATTATCTTCCATAAATCCTTCCATCCCCCGTTCATTGGAAATAACTAAAACCAGGGCAATAGATTGAATACCTATCTGAGGACCGACACTTATACTTTTAATCTTTGCGAAGGCAGGTCCATACCATATCCCTGCCCTGCTATCTTTTCTGAATATTATGCCTTTACCATATTGTCCGCCAATTCCCCATCCTATCTTAATTATAGATGGAAAAATAGCTATGCCTTCTGCTTCTTTCAAAAGAGCTCCAAAAGCCCCGCTGTCCTCTGATGATGACATCTCCTTTAATACTTCAATAGCTTCGTTGATTATTTCTGATGGCTTCTCGGTAGCTGCTTGCCCTATTAAAGTTAAAATTAAAACAAATAGTAATACTAAAACAATATGTTTAATCACTTTGTTTTTCATTTTTTATTTTCCCTCCACAATTTATGATTAGAGTTTTTTTCATAAAACTTTCTTCTCCTGAATCTTGCCCCCTGCTTTCGCATGAGTAAGCTCTGTGAAACTTGTCCTCGTGAAAACGGGAGATAGAGATTAGATTTTATTTTGATTTTTTGTCTCTATTACTTCTCGATATAGATTTAACATTCTTTCAGAAACTATATCTATACTATATTGTTCCGAAGTCTTTAACGCCCCCTTAGATAGATTTTCTCTTAATTCTGGTTCTCTAATAATTTTTTCCAATGTCTCAGCAAATTGTTTTACATCATTATCTACCAATAATCCATCCCTTCCATTAGTTAGTATATCTACTGCTCCAGGAGCCTTAACTGCTAATACAGGAACACCTGAAGCTAAGGCTTCTATAATTACTATGCCAAATGTTTCGGCAGTGGAAGCAATAGTAAATAGATAAGCGATTTTATAATAATGTGGTATTTCTTCATTTTTTACTTCGCCAGTAAAAATTATCTCATCTTCTATTTGCAAAGATTTAGCCAGTTCTTTCAATTCTTCCATAGCTGGACCTCTCCCTACTATCAACAACTTCGCATTACTAACACCTTTTCTCTTTATAATCGCTAATGCCTCTATTATCTTATCAATACTTTTCTCATAAGCCACCCTGCCCACATAAAGAATTATTTTATCATCTTCTTTAAGATTATACCTCTTTTTAATTTCTAAACACTTTAGCTCATCTTTCTGTCTAAATGAATTTAGTTCTATTGCATTAGGAATAACCTCAATTCTATTTTTAATTCCATAACTTTTTATTAATTCTTTCATTGACTCAGAGGGTGTAGTGATACAATCAATCTTGTAAGCCAAGTTAAATATTATTCTCTTAATTGCTTCTTGAGTTAATTTTTCTGGTATAGGTGCAATATAATGAGCATACTTTTCATATTGAGTATGAAGAGTTAAAACCTTGGGTATGCCCAATTTTTTTCCATACATTATTGCCTGTGAACTTAATAAAAAAGGATGATGAACATGAATAATATCGGGATTAAATTCGGTTATTACTTTTCTTGCTCTAAGCGACAAAGGTATGGCGATAGGATATTTTACCTTGCTAGTTAAGTTTAGTGATCTATACCTGAATACATTTTTCCCCTGGTCAATATAATCCTCTACCTGGGGAGCGAAAACATAAGTTTCATGCCCTTTTCTTTCGTAAGCTTCTTTTAAAGATACTATATTGGTCACAACTCCATTAACCAATGGTTTATAACAATTAGTAAAAAAAGCAATTTTCATTTAATTTTCTCCGTAATCTAAGATTAGAATATTATTTTAGGAAATTTTACTTTCATAAATTTGAATTGTTCTGTAGTTATTATATATTAATTAACCGAAATAGTAAAAAGATTAATTGACCAATTGACCGATTCCCCAATTCTCCAATTGACCAATTTACCAATTATGTTGGTTTGCCAGTTACCCGGTTTGCCAGTTAAAATACAGGTTACAAGATGGAATAATTGACCGATTAGCCAATTGACCAAGCAACCAATTACTCTTTTCTTATTACTCATTACTTATCACTGTATCTCTAAACGTTGTACGCTCCACGCTAACTAAATACTAATGACTATTCACTATTTACTAACGACTACTTCAGTTGCTTTTCCGCCTGCTTTAACCAATATTCTGCCTTTTTGTTGTCTGGCTCTAAACTTAGAACTTCCATCCAATTATTTACTGCTTCCTGATAATTTCCCCGCTCGTAATAAATTCTACCCAACCAGTAATAAGCTGAGGAAAAATTAGGATTATACCTGACTGCTTGACGATATTCGTATAGAGCTTTTTCATATAATTTTTGTTCATAAAAATTATATCCTGCCTCGTAATGAGAATATGCTTCTTTCCCGTATTTTATAGAATTTTCTACTTTGGTATAAAAATATCGAGCCCGAGGATAATAGGGGTCAACCTCTAACACTTTTTGCCAGGAAGAAAGAGAATCATTCAATCTGCCAATTTCATAGAATACTCTGCCTAACCAATACTGGGCTTCGATCATTTTTGGATCAATTTCAACTGCTTTTTGTAAATATAGAATACAGTCATCATAATCTTCCCTTTGATAAGCTGCATATCCTAATCGATAATAAGCAAAAGCCAATTTTTTTTGGGCTTCCGGAGAAATTACCTTCTTTTTTTGAATAAGCTCTATATATCTCTCCCACTCCCTTGCCTCTCTATAATACCAGTTAGTATATTGATAAATCTGAGCAAGATAGTAATGAGCTTCTATAAAATTAGGGTCAGCCTCAACAGCTTTTTCACCATATTCAATAGCTTGAACCCATAATTCTTTGTTAGGATAATTTATCCCCTGATAAGTGTTAATTGCCTCTTCCATTTTGTTTATAGCCATTTCCAGGTAATCAGATGCTTCTTGAGAAACAGTCTCCCAGGTAGCTTTTTCCTGACCAGTTGCAAAACTAAGTACTGATAATAATCCACAAATAATTAAGCTTAATATTAAAAACATTTTCAGATATTTCTTTTTCATCTTTATTCCCTCCTTTTAATCTTTATACTAATTATATCATTACCATTAGTATCGAGTATATAATATCGAGTGTCAAGGCAAGAAAGCGAAAAAAAGATAAAAAAACAAGAGCAATAACTATTCTTTTCTTTCTTCTAATTCTCTCACCAAAGCTACAGCTAATATTTATATCGAGTATGTCTATAATATTATATATTATGATTGTGACCCAAAAAGTTGACAAAATAGTAAGGTAGAGGCACGATGCCTTGTGCCCAGAGGGGAAATTAGGTAATAATATAGAGATTGTGCCCCTACAACTTAATTATGACTAAAATTATAATTTACTATGAAATTATCTGCATGGTATCTTATATATAATCTGTTGAAAATATTTTAGCTTTTTGGGAAATAACCATATTATATTAAAGAGAGATTTTTTATTTATATGAAAGAAAATTGTTCTGGCTAGCGTATTAGAATATGGGAACTTTTAACTAACAAAATTTCCTATATTCTATTTAATAGGTTATAATAAATTGTAAATGAAAGACAAAATATGGTAAAAAGATTTAGAAAATACATTATATTATCTATAATAATCTTTATTTCGATGGCTTTTAACTCAATATATGCTTATGCCTGGGATAACTGCCCATATGGTTTAGAAGATGACCCTTATCCTGGGGAATGCAAAAGATATATCGATACAGATGGAGATGGTATTTGCGATCGTTCTCAACCGGCTCCTGAAGACCGTGATAAAAATATGGTCTTAAACATAAATAATATAGAAGAGAATATAAAAAATGATATTAATTATTCTGAAGAACTAAAGGAGAAGGGTACGGGAGGATTAATTATTGCAGAAGCTGCCAATAGTCAAAAAGCAGTCTCCGACTCTCCATCTACTGAGAGGAAATCTCTACCAGATTATAATTTTTTGGAAATCTTTTTTATAACTCTCCTAATATATTTTGGTGGGAAATTATTAGCTCGAAAATCAGGGATAAACGCATGTCGGGAAAGAAAATTTTGGAATACCTTATTATTAGTCAATTTTATCGGTTCAGCCGGAACAGGAATGATTTTAGTATTTATTAGAGACTTTGAATGGTTTAAATCTATTGATTTTGACTTTTTATTCTGGCATGTAGAATTTTCTATCGTTATGGCTCTATTGGGGGTATTTCATGCCCTCTGGCACTTAAAATATTATCTATCTATATTCCATATTTATTCTAAAAAAACGAAAAACAATACTTGCCAATCTTAAAAATAGGAAAAAATAAAAGTTTATGGTAACAACCGAGGAGTGTATTAAAAAAACAGATGAACAATTAGTTTTCTTGACTTTAAAAAATCAGGAATACTATTTGTGTTTAATGAAGCGCTATGAAAATAAACTTCTTAATTATATTTTAAAAATATCCAACTTAAATAAAGAAGATGCAGAAGACATCCTTCAGGAAGTCTTTATCAAGGTTTATCAAAACTTAAATGATTATGACCCAAATTTAAAATTTTCCAGCTGGATATATCGTATAACTCATAATACGACTATCAGTATTTTTAGAAAGAAAAATGTTCAACCTCAGTCAGTCTCCTGGGATAATGAAGAATTAATTAACATATTGGAATCCACTTATAATGTTGAAAAAGATACTATTCGACAATTAACTTATGAGCAGATATTGAGTATTATCAATCGTTTACCTCTAAAATATAAAGAAATATTGATTTTAAAATTTATTGAAAATAAAGATTATAAAGAAATAAGTGATATTTTACATAAACCATTAGGTACTATAGCTACTTTAATAAACCGTGCTAAAAAATCCCTTAAACAAGAACTATTTAAGGAGGGCATTAAACTCTAAAATATGAAAAATATAAGTGAACAAGTACTAAAACGAATAAAAAAGGATAATATTAGGCCAAAACCTCGATGGTATTTTTTAACTAAAAATTACTTTATCTGGTCGATGTTTGGAATTTCAGTAATTTTAGGAAGCTTTGCTTTTAGCATGATTTTGTTTATTATTAAACAACTTGATTGGGATATCTATCATTATCTTGGAGATAGTTTTTTAAAAACTGTTTTTATAAGCTTGCCCTACCTCTGGCTAATATTTCTCATCCTATTTATTGGGGTAGCCTACTATAACTTTATCCATACTAAAAGGGGTTATAGATTTAAGTTTATATCAATTCTTTTAATAAGCTTGGTAATTAGTGTGACTTTAGGCTCTGTCCTTTATTCTAATGGTTTTAGCGAAAATTTAGGAAACATCTTTTTTGAGAAAATTCCCTACTATAATAGATTGGTTTATACTTGTGAAAAGCAATGGATGCAGCCAGAAAGAGATCTTTTAGCCGGGACAATTATGGAAATAGAACTCCCTGAAAATAATTTTATCCTTAAAGATTTAAATAATAATAAGTGGAAAATCAGGGCTAACAAAGCAATCTGGAAAGGTAAATTAACCCCTACCCCGGGTTTAAAAATAAAACTTATAGGTAAATTAATGGATGATAATACTTTTGAGGCAACAGAAATCAGGCCATGGCAAGGTCAGGGACAATTCATAAAAGGGAAAAATTGGTAACTTACCTTCTAATTAAGAATATAAGAATAAAGGAATGGATTTTTTACTTACCATTTTCTTCGGTAGCCTGAAAATATAGATCCTGTAATTCTAAATTTATATTCAATTCTCCTCTGCCTTCCAAAGCACTTAGAAGTTTGCGCTTTACCTCATTAAATTGAGAATAGTATTGAGGATCAACTGAAGACGCAGCCGGAAGTTCAAGTTTTAAGAAGTCTACTTTTTTCCCATTTTTACTAATGGAAAAATCTAAATGTGGGCCAGTGGCTAAACCAGTAGCACCCACATATCCGATTATTTCACCCTGCTTCACTTTTTGACCTTTTTTTAAACCATCCGCAAAGCGAGATAAATGCCCGTATCCACTCACATAATTATTAGGATGGCGAATTTCTATATAGTTTCCGTATCCATCATTCCATCCTTTATAAATAACTGTTCCATCCCCAATAGTTGAAACTGGGGTTCCGGTAGGAGCAGCATAATCGATAGCCAGATGAGGACGCCAAATTCTTAATATGGGATGAAGTCTGTTGTAAGAAAAATGTGAGCTAATATATTTATAATTTAAGGGAGCTCGTAAAAAAGCTTTTTTTAATGATTCACCTTCTTCAGTATAATAGTCTACATATCCAGAGGGGTCTTTAAACAAAATTGCAGTATGTTTACTTAGAAGTTCACCATCGTACATAGCAGCAAGTACCTTGCCCCAACGATAAAAATCCCCTTTATACTGTTTCTCTACTAAAATTTTAAAAGTATCTCCCTCTCTGCATTCCGTAAGAAAATCAATCTGCCAGGCAAATATTTCAGCTATTTGAAGGGCTAACTGGGGTGAATCTACACTCTCCATCATAGACTCATAAAGAGAACTTTTAATCTCTCCTTCAAACCGAACAACTTCTGTACAAACTTCTTCTTTGGTTACTTTTATATCTTCTGAATCAGAGATAGGAATATCTATACAATAAATATCGATAGGATTAGGTTTATAAATAAATTCTGTTACTTTTCCCTCTGGATTATATTTTAAAGAATATTCACTGCCAACGGGAAGATAGTTAAAATCTACTAAAGATTTAATTTTTTCTTGTAAATTAAGTATTTCAGCTGCTGAAATTCCCTTTTTAATCAGAGATTCGTAAAGAGTATCCCCAGCCTGCAAACTACCATTAACAATAATTGCTTCTTCCTCTTCTTGTTTTTCACCTTCTTCCCTCTCTTGCTGCAAAAATGTTTCTTCAGAAAGTTTTTCCGAATCCATCTCTTTTTCATCTCTCCCGAAATCTAAAGCCACCTCTGAATTAGAAGAAGCAAGAAATGTATCATCATCTTGTTTTGGGTGGAACAAAGGAAGAATCTTAAAATAAACTGTCCCCGTAACTAACAATAAAATAAATAATCCACCAATAAGTAATTTTATTCTTTTTTTCCTCTTTTTTTTGTGGAAAGATGGAAAAATATAAGAATGATGGTAGTATTTTTTTCTTAACAAAATTTTTCCAACCTCTAAAGTAAATTATTTTCTATATTTCTTAAAAATATTATAAAAATACCTATCTGTCATAGAGGCAATATAGTCTATTACAACTTGTTCAGGTAAATTATTACTTACATAATCTGCTCCCTTATTTTTACCCCTATTAAAAATCCACTCTTTAAAAATTAGAGAATCTTCGTTACCCTTTTTAAGGTCATCAAGAAATTTATCGAAAAGATATATAAAAGCAGTTTTAAATCTAGTTTTTTTTGCTTTTAACCCCGGATTTTTATATATCCTTTCTGTATTAAATTTTTTTAATTCAAAAAGTCTCTTAGCAATATTAGATGAATAGCTTATCTCGTCCCGATTATAAGAATTAATGATGATATCAGTTACCAGGGAATTTATAATATCGGTATTGCTTCCCCCTAAATCTTTCTTAACTCCTTCTGGTAATTCTTCTTTTTTTAAAATTCCTACGCGTATCGCATCTTCAAAATCTTGTCCTACATAAGATATTGCATCTGACATTCGGACAACACATCCCTCTAAAGTGGCAGGAACTATATGAACTTGTTCCCCTTGAGATTTTCTCTGACAATAATCTATTAAATCAGATTCAGTTTTATTTCGATACGGTTTAAGATATTTCTCATTAATCTCACCATCATGGGAAAGAATTCCATCTCTTACTTGAAAGGTCAAATTCATCCCTTTACAGGCATCGGCAAGTTTATCTACTATTCTAAGACTGTGAATGTTGTGAAAAAATAAACCAATCTTCTTTTTTCGACAAATATCTTGAAGAATTTCTTCACCATCATGACCAAAGGGAGTATGCCCTAAATCATGTCCAAGGGCGATTGCTTCTATAAGATCAAGATTTAATTTTAAGGCTCTCCCTATTGACCTCGATATTTGAGAAACTTGCAAGGTATGAATGCTTCGATTAGATAATTGCTCATCGAAACTGGCAGCAAAATAAATGACTTGAGTTTTCCCCACATATCTACGAAATGACCCACTATATAATATATGATCTCGGTCCCTCGAATAAGGTCCTCTAAAGGGATGAGAAATTTTACGTTCTCTTTTCGCCTCATAGTTTTTCGTGGCATATGGAGAAAGATATTTATCTTCGAAATCAAGGATTTCTTTTTTAAATTCCTCTTTGTCCATCTTTTTTTCTCCCAAACAAAATATGAAAATATTATAAAAAAATCTTTTTATTTTTCTTTATTTTTAATGATAAGGGATTTGTGCTTTTTATTGTATAAAATTGTGATGGATTCTGCAAGTATATTTTTATTCGTATCTCGTATATTAGCGTGGAATGTGCAGCGCATAGCGTTTAGAAATACAGTGATGAGTGATGGATAATGGGTAATAAGAAAAGAGTAATTGGTTAGTAAATAGTGATAAGTAATAAGTAACAGGATGCAGGTTTAGAAAAAAAGGGCACAATTCATTGTGCCCCTATGTTGAATCTTATTTTCTGTAACGCAATACGCAATACGATATACTAACGACCAACGACCATTCATTAACAATTAATTGGTCAATTGGGGGATAGGGGAATAGGAGAATTAATTTCATCCCTTCACTGACCCGGCCAAAATACCTTTTACGAAATAACGTTGTAATCCTAAGAATAGACTTAAAGGGAGAATCATAGAGACGAACGCTGCTGCAGTGAGAAGCTCCCAATCCTGACCATAAGAACCAACTAATGCACTTATACGTACAGTTAAGGGGGCAACATCAGGAGTCCCTCCTAAATAAACCAAGGCTACTAAAAGGTCATTCCAAACCCATAAGAATTGGAAGATAGTAACAGAAGCAAGTGCAGGCAAGGACAGCGGTATTACCAGCTTTTTAAATATTTGAAAGGGAGTAGCACCGTCGATAGAGCAAGAATCGAATAACTCACTAGGTAATCCAGAAATAAAATTATATAATAAATATATTATAAGAGGGAGACCATATCCAGTATGAGCAAACCATATCCCCGGAAAAGTACCAGCTAATCCTAACTTATTAAAAACCCGAAGGATAGGTATCATAGTCATCTGTAGGGGAACAACTAATAAGCCCACTAAAATTACGAATAAAAGCCTCCTCCCTGGAAAATCCATCCAGGCAAAGGCATAAGCAGCAAAGGAAGCAATTAATATGGGGATGATTGTAGCAGGAATAGTAATTAATAATGTATTCCAAAAGGCTTTACCTATACCAATTCTAATAATAACTTCTCTATAATTTTCCAGAGTATAACAGGTAAAGTTAAAAGGGTGTTGAAGAACAGTCCACCAACCAGATGTTGCAACATCAGCAGAAGACCGAAAAGACGTTATTAACAGACCAACGCTTGGAAGTATCCATATTAAAGCTATCGTAATTATCACTAAGTGAAGTGGTATACCTGAAAATATTGAAATTAACTTTTTCATTACCTTATAGCCTCCTGCTCCCTAAAGCGCTGGATATTAATTATTATCATAGGAATTATAAGTACTAATAAAATAACCGCTATTGCACTTGCTCGTCCATAATTTCTAAAAATAAACATCTCTTTATACATTCTATTGGCAATAACCTCGGTATTAAAATTACCATTGGTCATTACATAGACAATATCAAATACTTTAAGAACATTAATAGTCATAGTAGTAGCTACTACCGCAATAGTAGGTTTCATCAAAGGTAAAATAATTTTCCAGAATATTTTAAATTCTGTAGCGCCATCAACTCGTGCTGCTTCTAATAATTCTCGAGGTATTCCTTTATAACTTGCTGATAATATTACCATACAGAATCCAGTCCATATCCAAACTCCTACTATAATTAAACAAAAATTATTAAGCCAGGGCCTAATGATTAGCCAGGGTAAGGGTTCCAATTGAAAAAATGAACGTAATGCATTAAGAATACCAGTTTGAGCAGCTGAAGCAGGCCGATAAGCATAAACAAATTTCCAAATTACTCCAGCGCCTACAAAGGAAATAGCCATAGGCATAAATATTATTGATTTCACTATCGATTCATATTTAACTCGATCTACTAATACCGCTATAATCAACCCTAATGATACCGTCAAAGGAACAAATAGTACTACCCATAGAGTGTTATTTCGAAAAGAATTAAGCATAATCTCATTACTAAAACAATATAGATAATTTTTTATACCTACAAATTTTTCTGAATTATAATTAAAAAAGGAGATGTATACTGTATTAATCGAAGGATAAACTAAAAAAAAGAACAAAAGGAATGCTGCAGGGGTGATATATAACCAGGGAGTAATTTTTTTAGTACGCATATAAAACTTTCCTTTCTGCTAATTAACTTATATAAAATATTTTAATGTAATTATCAGATTTTATTATTGCAAAGAGCAACGCAAGCCTGCCCCAACTAAAGCATTGGAAGCAATCCTAATCCGATATTACAACTGGGAGCACTCAAGTAATATTGAGTGCTCCCCTCGTAATGACAGATTCAATCCTTTTATTTCCGATAAGCATCCAGGGCACTAGCCTCAATGGTCATTAATACATTCTTTAATGGTACCCCACTTACATAGTCTAATACTCCAGTCCAGAAGGAACCTGCACCAACTGCTGATGGCATTAAATCAGAACCATCAAAACGGAAGGTTGAAGCTTCACTTAAGATCTTTGCAGCCTTACGGGTCAAATCATCAGGATAAGCGGCAGGATTTACTCGTTTGTTAGCAGAGAGTTTCCCTAATTCACCAACCCATATTTCCTGAGCTTCGGGAGAAACTATATATTCCATAAAGGCTCTGGCTTCGGGAGTATCATTGAACATTGCAAACAAATCAGCAGCTCCTAAGGCAGGAATTCCGTATTCAGGATCAATGGGAGGGAAGGGGAAGAAGTCAAAATCCTCACCTGGGACCAAGTTGGGGAAATGGTCAAGTATAAAGCTTTTAATAAAGGTTGCCTGTCTATGCATATAAGCATTTGGCGGAGTAGTAAATAGAGCATCTGGTGAATCACCAAAATTAATGGTAAGTATTGCATTTGAGCCACCATAGACGTACTTCTCATTTAAGGCAATTTGTCCAAATAGTTCAAAAGCCCTTTGCACCCGTTCATCGAGCCAGGAAATTCCATGGGAAACCCATAAATCATAGACTTCAGGTTCCACAGTTCGTAACATAATGTCTTCAATCCAGTCCGTCCCGGCCCATCCACTCGCTGCACCACATTCAAATCCAATAGCCCAGGGGGTCTTACCATCTGCTACCATCTTATCAGAGAGAGCAATCATTTCCTCCCAGGTAGTTGGTACGGTGTAACCAGCAGCAGCAAATTCTTTAGGATTATACCATACTAAACTTTTTAGATCAGCAGAAATGAATACTCCACAGAATTTTCCTTTATAGGTTCCCAGGTCTAACCAGGTTGGCGAGTAATCGCTTTGTAGTACCTCCATATCCATAAAGGTGCTTAAATCCACCAATTTTCCAGCTTTAGCAAATTCTACCATCTGCCCCGGGTTTGGTAGAGCTGATACATCTGGGGGGTTACCAGATTCTACTTGAGTAGTTAAAACAGCAGGAAGATCTCGAGTTCCGGTAAATTCTACTTTAATCCCAGTTTCTGCTTCGAATGGAGCAATCATTTTTTTAAAAGCTTCAGCCTCTCCACCTGTCCAAACACCAAGAACAGTTACACTACCAGAAGCAGCAAATGTATTTACAGCAAATATTCCTATTAACAAAACTACTAATAATGAAAAAGTTAATTTTTTAAACATTTTTATCCTCCTTTTATTTTTTAAAATATTTTCTTCTCTATTTTTATTTATTGATTTAACTTCTAACAGGCAACACCTCCTTTTAAATTAGTCGTTAGTATTGCGTAATCGTATCGCATTAAAGAAACAAGGTTTTAAGTGTAGGGCCACGATTCATCGTGCCCCTACATTAGTTCAGAAACAAACGGGCCTGCCCTCGTGAAACTTGTCCCCGTAAAAACGGGGAACGGGGGCGCCTGTCCTATAGTTTTATCTTGTTTCTTATATCTTATAACTGACCAACCGGGTAACCGGATAACTAATATCCTAAACGCTAACCACTATACGCTAGTTTTTCACCAATGAAAAGCAGATTTAATGGCTACTTTTCCTTTAGATTTAAAAATTGGAGTTTTAAAAACTTCGCCTAATACCAATTCAGCTGCTCCAATAAGCCAGCCATCTTCACCAAATTGAAGAGGAATAATCCTAATTTCTTTCCTATGGGGAAAATTATTTATAACCACATCTCGCATAGGTTGCAGGATTAGTTCACCAGCCTTTATCCCTTCCCCACCTACCAAAATTAACTCAGGATCAAAAAGAGTAATGAGATTTACTACACCAACTCCTAAATTTCTCCCTGCTTCCTGGAAAATATTTTTGGCAATTACATCCCCTCTTTGAGCTGCTTCTAAAGTCATTTCCACTGAAACAGAATCCAAACTATTTTCTTCTTTCAATAAAACCCTCAATAAGGTGTTTTCATTATTCAGGATAGTTTCCTTTGTTTTACTAATAATAAATTGGTCTGAAGAAAATAATTCTAAACAACCTCTTTTTCCGCAATAACATAAGGGACCATCTTTATCTACAACTATATGACCAAAATCACCTGCTCCCCCATAACTACCATGATATATATCTCCATTAATTACAATCCCGGCTCCAATTCCTTTACCAATAGTAATGCAAATAAAATTTTTTATTTTTTTCCCTGCTCCGAAACGTTTCTCTGCTAAAGTTAAAGTATTTACGTCTTTATCCACAAAAACGGGAAAACTGAATTTCTTTTCGAGAATTTCTTTGAATCTTATATCCTTCCAACCTAATATTTTAGACGATACTAAAACACCTTCTTTCTGATGAACAAAACCAGAAACTCCTATTCCGCAACCAACTATCTTTTCCGGCATAATATGATTTCTATTAATTAATTCCTGTATTGCTTTGATTAAAACTCCGAGTATCATCTTTTCATCTTGTTTAACTGGACTAGGAATAAAATTCTTATCTAAAATTTTTGACTTCAGATTAATCAAGCCAATAATAATACCATCTAATCCAATTTTTAGCCCCAGTACAAATCTATCATTGCAATTAAATTCAAGCAGAATCGGTCTTCTCCCTCCACTGGATTCCTCTTCTCCTGTTTCATATATAAGTTCTTTCTTGATTAAATCTGCTACAATATTAGAAACAGTGGACAACCCCAAATCGGTAATCTCAGATATCCTGGTACGAGAAAGAGGCCCATAATTTAGAATCGTATTAATTACCAGGGCTCTATTTAATTCTTTGATTAATTGTTTATTCCCTCGGCGAATATTATCCATAATTTAAGATGTTCTACTTTTATACTCCATTCTATTTATTAAAACTCTTATAAGATTATAAGATACTTTCTTCACTGAAGCAAGTATCTTATATTATTATTCTACACCGCTTATAAAAAATCCTTCTTTTTTCGAAAATTTTTTTCAATTTTTTTTAATTTTTTTCAAATTGAAAAAAGGGAAGTGAATTAGAAGATATTAATTTTTAATAAAAGGAAATGAGTATTTTTTATTTTAAGCTATTGAATAAACTTAAATAATCTTTTAATAGACGGGTAATTAAGAAATTTTTTCTAACATATTCTTTCCCTGAGATACCCATTTTATTAGCAATCTCTGGATTTTTCAAAAGATAGATAACTCTTTCAGCACATTCTGCAATATCACCAACCAAATATCCGGTACGTCGATTATCCACTTGTAAAGGAATTCCTCCTACATTTGCTGCTACTACAGGTTTTCCTTTCCATAATGCTTCGGTAATCACCAATCCAAACCCTTCTCTTATAGACTTCTGGATAATTACATCAGAAGCTCTTTGAAAGGCGTTAACCTCTAAATTCCCTACTCCATTTAAATTAGATAAAAGATGAATATCATAATCTTCTCCTGCATGTCGAGCAGTCTTTTCATAATATTTCCATCCTTCTGGATCATCGTGAGCCATAGAAGCGATAAGAACTAATTGTACATCTTTTATTTCTTTTTTCACAATCCTATACATATCGATAACTCCCAGAGGGTCTTTCCAGGGATCGAATCTGGAGACTTGGGTTATAATTGGCCTATTTACATCTACTTTATATTTTGCCACAATATCTTTAATCTCCTCCTGGCTTAAATCCAAATTCTTAGGGCTTAAGGGGTCGATAGCTGGGGGGATTATGGCTACCTTTTCCATTTTAAGGTCATCTTTTACATACTCTTTTAAAGTAAAAATAGCAGCATCATATTTTTCTATAAACGGCCTGATAAATTGCCATACTTTTTCCTGTGCGTTTGTAGGGTCGATATGAAACCGCCAAATCCATTTCCCAACTTTTTTCTTACGATATTTCAATATCGCTACTGGTTGAGGATCATGGATTACCACAAAGTCATATTCCCCTTCGAACAATTTCTCATTTAGTCGATTATTTTTTAAAAATATTTCCTTCATCTTTTCAGTAAAAGGGACATCCATACCCTGTAAACCATTATGTATAGCCTTAGTTATATTAAAAAAATCATCAGAACCTTTTATAACTTGCCATTCAGCTTCAAGACCTACATCTTTCATTAGAGGGACTAAGGTTGATAATATTTCTGCTACTCCTCCTCCAAAGGAAGTAGCATTTATATGTACTACCTTCTTCCCTTTCAGGGGTATAGCTAATTTTTTAATAGCTTCAACTTCTTCTTTTCCAATAATTTCGATATAATCCTTAAGGGATTTTCTCTCGGTTTCGACAATTTCTAACATATTTTTACTCCTTTGTTTTGAAATTGATTATGTTTCACTTTGCTTGATGTATCGTGTATCTGTCATCCAGTATTAGTTACTCTGTTAGCCGACAAAATAGTATATTATATAGTCGTTAGTATTTAGTTTATAGTATTTAGTAAGAAATCAAGTAGAAAACAATTAATAGACAGACGAAACGCCTGTCCTACCTCTTTATCCTGTTTCTTATATCTTATAACTGGCCAACCGGGTAACTGGCAAACTGGCTAACTTTTTTATTACTCATTACTCATCACTATATCCTATTTACTATATATCATATTCCGAGATACAATTAACGAGATACGATATACGAATTTTTCTTCTGTCTTCTTTTTTTACTATTCACTAACGACTATTCACTATTCACTAATTAAGAAAGCAATTGGACATTTAGAACAAGCGGGATTTCTGCTGGTACATATAGTTTTGCCAAGCATTACAATCTGAGCGTGAAATTCATTAAATAATTTTACATCCTTATCTAAATTCTGAACAAAAAATTCTTGAATCTGATGATAGGTAGTATCTTTCGGGATTAACTTATGACGAGAAAATATTCTTTTGGTATAAGCATCAACTACAAAAAATGGTTTATTTCCTGCGTATAATAAAATACTATCTGCTGTTTCAGGTCCAATTCCTTTAATTTTTAATAATTTTCTTCTTAATTCCTCGCCATCATCTGAAAACATCTTTTTCTCAGACCCGCTATATTCTTTCATAAAGAAAGTTATAAAACTCTTTAATCTTTGGGCTTTAATATTATAGTAACCCGAAGGTTTTATCAAACGGGCTAATCCCTTCTGGTTTATTCGATAAAGTTTCTGGGGTTCTAATAAATTTTCTTTTTTTAAATTATTGATGGCTTTTTCCACATTACCCCAGGCAGTATTTTGAGTAAGAATCGCTCCTACCATTATCTCAAAAGGAGAATCTCCGGGCCACCAATTTAATGGCCCAAAATAATTATATAAACTTTTATAAATTTTTAATAAAATATCTCTTTTTTGCATCTTTTTTTAATGTTTAAAATTCACCGATGCACCAATTTGCCGATTCTCCAATTAAGACAGATTGCTCTGGGCACGATACATCGTGCCCCTACAACACATTACTTATCTCGGGTAGACACAAGGTCTGCTCCTACACCTAGTTTTTATAAGAAACACGATAATTTTAATATACTGACCAATAAATTAATTGGTGCATTGGTAAATAGGTGAATTGGCTAATTGATATTCACTATATACTCGATACTTGATACCATATACTGTTCTTAAAATTCTCCCTTAGGGGCATTTTCCAAAAATTTAACCATTAACTTGATAGAATTCTCAATATCTTCTTTATTGCACATCTCAACTACTGAATGAATATATCTAGTAGGAATAGAAACCGTGCAAACAGGGACTCCTGACTTACTTCTTTGTATTGCTCCAGCATCAGTTCCCCCTCCCAACAATATATCAGTCTGATATTTAATTTTATTCTCTTCGGCTATATTTCTTAAAAAATCTACTAGTTTTTTATTAGAAATGGTATGGGAATCCATTAAAGATATTGCTGTTCCTCCCCCCAAATTAGTTACCATCTCTTCTTCTTTTGTCCCAGGAAGATCTGAAGCTATAGTCACGTCAAGAGCAATGCCTGCATCAGGCTCAACAGAAAACGAAGAAACAATTGCCCCTCTAAGTCCTACTTCTTCCTGAACTGTGGCAACAGCGTATATATCGACCTCACAATCTTTAACTCGTTTTAAGGATTCAATCATTACATACACC
Organism: Candidatus Atribacteria bacterium; assembly: GCA_003513845.1. Lineage (GTDB taxonomy): Bacteria > Atribacterota > Phoenicimicrobiia > Phoenicimicrobiales > Phoenicimicrobiaceae > Phoenicimicrobium > Phoenicimicrobium oleiphilum. The sequence continues at coordinate 20,296 of DOTB01000003.1, forward strand.
CCAGCTCTATCATCAAGGGCTTTGGCAGTTATTATCTTATTATTGAACTCTTTAAAGTTCCTATCCAGAGTAACAAAATCACCTGGTTTAACTATCTTTGAAACTTCGTCCTTCTTTAATCCAACATCTATAAACAGATCTTTAATTTTTGGTACTTTCTTCCTCTCTTCTTCCTCTAAAATATGAATGGGTTTTGAACCAATGACTCCTCCAATATCTTTTCTTCCATGTACTACTACTCTTTGAGCAATTAGAGTTTTAGGATCAAATCCCCCAACCGGCACAAACCTTAAAAAGCCTTCTTTGTCTATAAAACTTACCATAAAGCCAATTTCATCCATATGTGCTGCAATCATCACTTTTTTAGGAGACGACTTACCTGACATTTTTTTAGCTTTCTTCATACCTATAACATTTCCTAATTTATCTACCTTCACTTCATCAGTTACTTTTTCTAATTCTTCCTTAATAACTTTTTGTATCCTCTCCTCATAGCCAGAAATTCCCGGTGTCTCACACAATTTCTTTAATAAATCCAATTTTCTATTTCCTCCTTTTTTATTTTATAAATATAAATTTTTTATCTTAAATTTTTCCTTAAAATCAAAGGCAATATCCTCTCCATCAGCTCATCCCTATTTTTCAGATTTATTTTAAATATTATAACATCGTCTCTCTCTTTTATTTGAGAAGTAAATTTATCCCCTCCGATTCCAATAGTTGAAAGAACGGGCTTTTCAGAATTTAAACATTCTCTAACCTTTTCTTTAAATTTATCTGAAAAGATTTCCATCTTACCAATTTCATCAATTATAATTAGATCATCAACTTTAAGGGCCTGGTCAAGAGATTTTACACCTATATTCTCCAAATCATAGATATTAACTCCATATCTTCCTACCCTTTTCGGTCCTTGTATGTTGATATGAGCCAAAACTCCCTCCTGGTGAGCAAGAGAAATGATTTTAAAACCAACTCGATTGCCACTTTCTTTTATTTCTTCGGTATAAAATCCTCCTACTCTTAACTTTAACTCTTTTAATATTTTCTTTATCAAGGTAGTCTTACCTACTCCGGGAGGACCACAAATTAGAATGTTTTTCATAAATCACTACTTCTTTGTTATAGAACAACCTGCAAACTAAAATTATTTTTGTTTTTCTAATCTAATAATTCATGAGTATGTTTTTTATACTCGTTTTTTAACTTTTGCATAGTATCTTTAGGCTCTTCTACAATTACTTTCGAACCACTCAGCACATCAATAAAGCTTAGTTCATTTTCATAGCGAGGTACAATGTGAAGATGCAAATGTTCAATGCTTGCCCCGCTCCCTTTGCCTAAATTGTATCCAATATTAAATCCATGAGGTTGATAGATATTTTTCAGAATTTTTAAGGATACTACAGTTAACTTATGTAATTCTTCAACTTCAGAAAGTGATAATTTTTCAATTTCTTCAATGTGTTGATAGGGGAATATCATCAGGTGCCCTGGGTTATAAGGATAAAGATTAACGGCTATAATAAAACTTTTACTCCTAAATACTTCTAAATTTGTTACTTTAGGGTCAGCCTTTACAATTGAACATAAAATACACTCAACTTTTGGTCTTTTGCCTCTAACATATTCTCCCTTTGAAGGAACAAATATATTTTTCCTCATAATATTCTCCTAATGTAAAATTTAGTGCCAGGCACCTTTTTTTACATTTATTCTATAAACCAGGATAAGACAGGTGATTATGCCTAAAATATTGGCTATAATATCCCCTATAGAAAATTCTCTTTCGGGTACAAAATATTGGTAAATTTCGTTAAATATGCTATAAGAAATAGAAAATATTAAAGATAAACGGTAATGAATAAATTTTAACAAAAGTATTTTATCACTTAAAGCTGCCAAACAGAGAAATGCATGGATAGCGTAAGTAAAAAAATGTATTACTTTATCTTGCCCGTAAAAAAGCTGCTCTATTCCAACTTCTGGTCGGGAAGAAAAGATAAAAATCACAATGGAATAAACGATTAGCAGTGCCCAGAGAAATATTTTTCTTCTCAAAATACCACCTAACTTTAAAAATATCTATTTTTTAAATAGAATTTCTTCTGCAGCTCCAATTCCTGAACCTAATTTAAAATTGTAATTAAATTCAGATAAAGTCCTTTCAATAATGCTCAAGGTAGCTACTACTTCATTCTCTGTGATATTGCCCATATGCCCTAAACGGAAAATTTTGCCTGCTAATACTCCTTTGCCAGCAGATACCAAGACACCATTTTGAAATAATCTTTCTCTGAAAGATAAATCTTCAATTCCAAAAGGATATACAACAGTTGATACTGTGTTGGCTCTATGTTCCTTGGAAGGGAGTATACCAAATCCTAATTCTTCTAAACCTGTTTGGAAAGCCAGGGCAAACCGTCTATGTCTTTTAAATCTTTCTTCTAAACCCTCTTTTAATATGATTTTAAGACCTTGGTGAAGAGCATTCACCATATTTACAGCATGAGTAGCAAAGTAACCACTGGCCGGGTCGCGCATAATAGACAACCATCGATTAATATCCATATAATAAGCAGAAATTTTCCCTAAACTATTTCTTCTTTCTAAAGCTTTTTCGCTGAATATTAAATTTGCTAATCCAGGAGGTACGCCAAATGCCTTTTGATTACCGGCAAAAAGAATATCAATCCCCCAATCATCCATCCTCTCTTCAATTCCCCCAGTAGCACAAACACCATCTACAATAAACAAAGTTTCAGGAAATTCTTTTACTACCTCACTCACTTCTTTTAGGGGAGCACAGACTCCGGTAGAAGTGTCTACATGAGTTAAAGTTATAGCAGAAAATTTTTTCTCCTTTAGTTTTTGGGCTATTTTTTCGACCTCAACAATCTTGCCCCACTCAGAAGCTAAAACTTCTACCTCAAAACCATAACTCTGAGCAATTTCCACAAATCTATCCCCAAAATAACCATGGGAAACAACCAGTAAACGATCACCCTTTTTTAAAGAATTAACCAGAGCTGTCTCCATTGCTAATGTTCCGGTACCAGGAATAGTAAAAGGTTGACCCTTTTCAGTCATAACAATAGTTTTTAAATCCTTTAGAGTTTCTTTCAAAGTTCCCACTAATTGTGGATCTAAATGAGAAACTGTTTCTTTGCTCAAAGCATCTAAAATAGACTGTTCTACTGGAGTAGGTCCAGGAATCATCATTATTTTTTTACCCATAATTAAATCTCCTTTTATTTTTATTTTTTAAAGATTAAAAACCTATTTCTTCTTTATCTTATCTCATTTCTTTATATTAGATATTATACCATCTTTAAATACAGGAACAATATTAAAAATATTTGTTTGAGAACAGAACTCTAAATCTTTTCCTAATCCGATACTCTCTAAATACCTGCCATGATAACATTTTTGCAACAGCTCTAAAATATTATTGCCAAACTTTTCATAGAGTAATTGAGCTGTTATGTTACTATCTACTTCCCAAGTATTGGGAGGGAAAATATCTCTTAGAGAATTTACCAATATACCAGCACAAACAGAATCTTCTAAAGAAAAGCAACCTTCTCTCCCTGCACAAACCAGTATCACATCACCAGGAAAATTAGAACAATAATTTGAGGTCGCCTGCAAATTTAAAAAACTCCCAATAATTATTTGGTAAGCACCTTTAACCATCTCCAAAGTCTTTACACCATTAGTCGTAGAAAAAATAATTATTCTATCTTTAACGATTTCTTTCTCATATTCTCTAGGTGAATTCCCTAAATTAAATCCCCTAATTTTTTTACCTTTCCTTTCTCCTCCCAGTAAAACTTTTTCTTTGGTAAATTCGCGTGCCTTTTTTTCAGCCTGCTCAGGGGAAAAAATAGGAATAAAACCGACGCATCCATTAGCTAAAGCAGTTACTATGGTACTGGAAGCTCTTAAAACATCTATAACTACCACTAATTTATCGGTTAATCTCCTATCTTTTATCTCCTCTGGAGTAAATACAACTTCTAAATTTTTCATCTTACTTATAAAGGTCTCCTAAATTTAATCTATGCTCCGTATTTCTGCAATTTTAAAGCATTTGCCAGCATTAAAGGAAGTGCCTCTACAGCTGCGAATCTTCCCAATCCTCCTTTAACACATTCGTTTTCATTAAATTGCTTCACCTCATCAACCCTGATATACTTAGAAAACAACATAAAAGGATTGGGATGCCAACTATGCCCCTTTAATAAGGCCGGCGTAGAATGATCTCCTGTAACTACTAAAACATCTGGTTTTAAATTAATTATTTCAGGAATAAATTTATCTACTTCTTCAATTACCTTCACCTTTTCTTCAAACTTTCCATCCTCCCCATAGCTATCCGTCTTTTTTATATGAACATAAAAGAAATCAAATTTTTCATAATTTTTCTTCAATGTTTCAAATTCTTCTTCGATTGTTTCGCCTGTTTCTAATATTTCCATACCCACCAATTTAGCCAATCCTTTATACATAGGATAAGTAGCTATGGCAGCTGGAGTTAATTTAAATAATTCATTCATAGTGGGTAGACCTGGGTGTTTGGCAAATCCCCTTAATAAAACAGTATTAGCAGGATAATGTTCTTTTAATATTTCAGTAGCTTTATTAATAAATTCATTTACTACCTCAGCAGTTTTTTTAGCACCTTGATGTAAAGGTTCGGCAAATTTTATTCTTTTTCCTACTGCCTGAGGGTCTGCATCAGAAAGACCCTCTTCTAAATCTTTTCCTCGGAATACCACCACAAATCGATGTTCCTTCCCTGGGGTAATTATTACCTTAACTTCTCTTATCTGCTTAATCTTATCTTGCATAATTCTGCATATTTTTTTATTTACCTCAGTTGCAATTCTCCCTGCTCGACGGTCGGTTATTATACCCTCCTCATTTAAAGTGGCAAAATTACCCCTGCAGGCTAAATCGTAGGGGGTAAGTTCCATTCCTACTCCTAAAGCCTCTAAAACTCCTCTCCCAATTTGGTATTTAAGCGGGTCATATCCAAATAAAGCAAGGTGAGCTGGCCCACTACCCGGGGTAATTCCTCGAGATACAGGATCAGTTAACCCACAAATAGCTTGAGAAGCTAATCTGTCTAAATTAGGAATCGAGGCTGTTTCTAACACCGTCTGATTATTCTTCGAGGGGATATCACCAATTCCATCTGCCACTACAAGAACAATTTTTGATTCAGTCTTAATGGCCAATGATTTCATAATGTCTTCATTTACCATAATTTTTATCTCTCCTTATTTTAGTTTTCTTTTTTCTTCACTTATTTCTCTCAGTCTTTGCTTTAATGAGGTATTTCTATGAAAGGTTTTATTATTTTTAATAGCAATCCATAAAGCTTTTTTTGTCCCAATTAATATTACCATATCTTTTGCCCGAGTAATTCCAGTATATAACAAATTTCTTTGAAGTAGTAAATAGTGCTGGGTCATCACTGGTATAATAACTATTCGGTATTCACTCCCTTGACTTTTATGAACAGTAATCGCATAGGCTAATACTAATTCATTTAATTCGGAAAAATCATAATTTACCTTTCTTCCATAAAAATTTACTTCTAAAATATGCTCCTCGGTATCTATATTTTTAATTCTGCCTATATCTCCATTAAAAATATCTTTATCATAATTATTCTTAATTTGCATAACCTTATCATTTACTTTAAAAGAATGGTTTCCATATTTAATTTGTTTACCTTTTAAATTTAGTGCCTCTCTTAATCTATAATTTAAGTTATCTGCGCCTACCTCCCCTTTATACATAGGGGAAAGAATCTGAATATCATCTATAGGGTCTATTTTATATTTAACAGGAAGGCGAACGGTACACAAGTTAATTATCTTCTGAGCAGCAACCCCAGGGTCCTCTTCTTCTATAAAGTAAAAATCTCTCTCTCTTTCTCCTTTAATAATAGGATATTTCCCCTCATTAACTCGGTGAGCATTAACAATAATTAAACTTCTTCGGTCCTGCCTGAATATTTTGGTTAACCTTACCACCGGAATAGTTTCCGAATCAATAATGTCTCTTAAGAGATTTCCCGGTCCCACAGAAGGTAATTGGTCTACATCCCCAATTAAAATTAAAAAAGTACCAGGAAGAACCGCTTTTAGCAGACTATTCATCAATAAAATATCTATCATAGAAACTTCGTCTAAAATTATTACCTCAGCTCTAACGGGATTATCTGAATTCCTGGTAAAAGTTCCACTTTTAGGACTATATTCTAACAATCTATGAATGGTCTTAGCCTCTTGGCCAGTAGTTTCACTCATCCTTTTGGCCGCTCTACCAGTAGGAGCAGCCAAGACTATTTTTAATTTTAATTCTTTAAATAATTCAATAAGACCTAAAGTAGTAGTAGTCTTACCTGTCCCGGGGCCACCAGTCAATACTAACACCCGATTCAAGAGGACTTTCTTGATGGCTTCTTTTTGTTCCTCTGCAAAAGAAATATTATATCTTTTTTCCAAATGCTTTATCATCTTTGGCACATCTAAATTGATTATCTGTTGGGGAAACTTTAACAATTCAATTAATTTTTTACTTACCCCCAATTCAGCAAAATAATAAAGTGGTAACCATATCCTATCTTCTTCTACAATAACCTCTTTATTATTTTTTAAAACACCTAAAGCCTTTTCAACTAATATTTTTTCAACTTCTAATAATTCGCTTCCTTGTTTAATTATTTCCTGAATAATTCCATAACAGTGACCTTGATTAGCTAATTCGTTTAAAATATATTTAATCCCTGCTCTTATCCTTGCTGGAGAGGTAGATTCAATTCCTAAATTCTGAGCAATACGGTCAGCAATTTTAAAACCAATACCAAAAACATCATCTACTAATCGGTAAGGATTTTCTTTCAGTTTCTCAATAGCAGAATTACCATAAGTCTTATAAATCTTAACCGCATATCCAGTAGTGATTTGGTAGGATTGTAAAAAAATCATCACCCTCTTAATTTCTTTCTGTTCTTCCCAAGATTTACTAATTACTTTTATCCGTTTTTCAGCAATCCCCTCTACCTCAGTTAATCTATGAAGGTCGTTTTCTAAAATTTCTAAAGTCTTACTACCAAAATGCTTTATTATTCTATCTGCAGTTGCCGGGCCCACCCCTTTAATTAATCCAGAGCTTAAATATCTTTTTAACCCAAGCAAAGAAGTAGGTAAAATTAGTTGATAATTATTAAAACTAAATTGCCAACCATACTTGGGATTATTTACCCATTCCCCTTCTAACTTATAAGTCTCACCAACATTTATCGAAGCCATATTCCCTACCATAGTAGCTAATTTTTCTTCATTCCCCATTTTCACAAAAATAGGCTTTTCCAAGCTCATTTTTGCTATTACGTACCCATTTTCTTCATTTCTATATACAATTTTCTCTATAGTTCCCTGGATAGTCTCCATTTATTCTCCTTTGGAGAAATTCACCAATTAGTTAATTCACCAATTCTCCTATTCCCCAATTGACCGATTAGTCAATTCACCAATTCACCTATTAGCCAATTTGCCAATTAAATTAGTCGTTAGTAGAGGAAATCGGTTATAAAACTGTTATCTCCTCTGTCATTGCGAACTTCGATTTATCGAAGCGCAACAATCCCTATTGGAGATTGATTCGGTCGTTTCACTCCCTCGCAATAAAAGAATAAAAAACTTGCAATCCTTAACCTGTTACTTATTACTCATCACTGTATTTTTCTATCCGCTATACGCTGTACGCTCCACGCTAATTTGCGAGATACGATTCACGAGATACGAGATACAAATTTAACTCTTTCTATACAATTTTTACATAAAAATGTCTTCGACGTGGGCCATCAAATTCACAAAAGCATATTCCCTGCCAGGTTCCCAGGAGAAGATTATTATTCTTCACCGGGACATTTACTGAAAACCCAACAATACTTGCCTTGATATGAGCAGCGGAGTTCCCTTCTAAATGACTATAATCATCATCAAAAGGAATTACTTTGTTTAACTCCATTAATATATCTTGTTTAACACTGGGGTCAGCATTTTCGTTTATGGTAACTCCGGCAGTAGTATGAGGGATAAAAACACAACATAATCCTTCCGCAATTCCACTCTCTCCTACAACCTTTTGAACTTGAGCAGTTATATCTAAAATTTGTGTTTGAGTATTAGTTTGGACGGTAATTTCCTTTAACATAACAATCTCCCTTTTGGTTAGTTGGTTTAATACAGAATTCTTAACTAATTAACTAAACAACCAGTTAATAGTGTAAGTTGAAAATAAAAGAATAAGTACAAAATTAATTTTTATTTTACTAATAATTTCTACCACTAAGCGGATAACCTTTTAAAAAGACTGTAGTTCGAATTCCAGGTCCATCATAAATTAAATATCTTTGAATATTAAAAATTGTTCCTAATAGTTATAAGAAAAGACTTTGTAAAAGGACCATTGTCCCTTGACAAAGTTTCATCGCACCTTTAAAATATTTTTTTCGTACGTATTAATTTTATAGTATTTTTATAGATAAGACAAATAAAATACAAAGTACATTTTTGAAAAATGGGATGTCCCTATTTTTTCCCATTTTTTCTATGTTACAGAATGTCCTGAAGTAGGGACTGTTAGCCAAGGACGTACAGTTGAAGAAGCAATTTCTAATTTAAAAGAATCGACCGAACTATATCTTGAAGAATTTCCTTCCAAAAAATAATGCGAGCTGTCAACGTAGTTAACGCCCGCAAATATAATATAACGTGTTTTGATTAATTTGTCGATAATCTTTTGTTTCTGTCTTTAGCTTCCCCTATTAGACCAGACCCCTTTATATTTTTATAGCATCTATTCGATTATTTCACGAGGTTTTCCACAATGTCGTATATCTCGATCTCGTTAAGCTGGTAGTAATATCCTTTTGGCCGCCCTTGCTTATACGTAAACCATGCTTCGTCCATCGCTTTTATCACTCCATGTTGGTCGACAATTAGAAGCCCAGACTTGGAATGATAAAGCTCTGTCACGGCCGGATCCCAAACCCCAAGTATGTTGCTTTCTCCCACGTACGCTAACCACTGTTCCTGGCTTGGCTTTTTCTCTGTTACTATCACGATAATAACTACTTCATTGCTAAATTCCTCTAAGTCCTTATTAATAACTGTGAGTCGATCGTATCCTGTCGAGGGACAATTTACACAACCATTTTCATTTACTCTCGGCTGGAAGAGGAGAATAACGACCTTACCCAGAAAATCGGACAACCAGAATGCTCTACCGTCGATTGTTACGGTTGCAAAATCTGGCACCTGGCGTCCTGGTTTAAGGATTGCGCGAGGTCTAGTCTCTCCAATCTTCTTAAGGGCAATAGATCTACCATCGACAGAGACATATGTGATCTCATATAGAACATCCCCCACCTGAAGAGGACCCCCGGGCTTATAGACTTCATGAGATCCGGGAAGAGTGTCGAGCTTGCCATCTCCGTCCGTGTCAATTGCTACCACAAGCTGTGATAGGTCATTGTACATGGCTGTAGAGGAAAGATCTGTGATCGCAATGGGAACGAAAGACCCATTGAGTTCAATACCTCCCCGTCGTTGACAGAATCCTCCGACCAGGAACTGGTACTTCTCTGTTTTATACGAATAGCAGGCAATAATTGACAGATGGTACGGAACCGTATGTACTGTCCCCTTCACCTCATATTCCACATCGACATTCACAAACCACGTGAATGCGTGTGGGAAAATCTGCTCTCGCACGTAAATACCACTTTCATCACCCAAATCTTCGTTGTTGTTTGTGTCAACGAGGATGCGTGGATCTTCTTCATTCCAAATAACCACACTGATCCCAGGATCGTTTCCGTTCCCAACCGGAATCAGCGCATATGAGCATTCTCCGGCACATACAGGCCCGACAAGCGTTTCCAGCGGAGAGTCTGAAAGATCAAGAGGTAATGCGGGAACCCCCGCACATAGCATAGGCCATGGCCTCATCTCCCCAAGATATCCAACTTGATCTGCAAAAACAGGAACGATACTCACTATGACGAAAAGGATAAGACATACTATAACTCTTGGCATGAGCAACCCCCATCATTCCACCCTTGCCCTTCAAAGAGGACACCGATCCAACATGTTGTAGTTGCGGTAACTCTCCCTGACCCTGTCCGAGACGTTTGACAGCTGGTGGTGCTTGTCCAAAGGTGTACAACAGTACAGTCAGCATAGGCAGTCACACGAATAGGCTTACCTTGACCCGAGCTGTCGTACCGTTCATAGATCGATTTTGTCCAGCACTTCCAGCCTGTGTCCCACTGATCGCAGCTTCCATAGCAATAGACTGACACACAGCCTGAGTCATCCCACAAAGGAACAATTTCCCCTCCACGGGCTGCAGTTTTTGGTTGACCTTGAGCACCTGTCTCCCCCAACGCGAAGACAGATACCATTAGTACGAGTACTCCAATCAGCACCCCAATTACAAGATATCTCCCTTTTTTCATTTTATTTACCTCCTATTTTATACAAAATTAAAAAATAAGGAACAAGAGGTCTGATCTCAATATTTAACATATTATATTTTTTAAAAAACATTTGGTTTAAACTGTGAAAAGTTTATTTTTTATTTATAATATCTTCTACAATAGGATCGATATATAAAAGTTTATTCACCCCCCCTTAATTTTTCCGTTTCTTATCTCAAACCAACATTCATCTGTTGCCCTTATCGTTCCATTTTCATCAAGTATAAACAGTCTTTCCCAAGGGTATAGATAGAGCTCCGTCACCTTAGGATCCCAAATCATCGTAACAAGGGGAAACTCTTCTATCAACCTCCCTTTCGAAACCATTATCGATATTTCTTCTTGCAGTTTTTTTATAAGATCTGGCTTCGGCTCTTCTTCATCTGTTAGTATCCAAACAAGAACAACTTTGCCCTTATTCACCTCAACAAGCGATTCAAGATCACTCATCCTTTGGTAGTATTGAAATTGAACATTATATGAACAAGAAGAACAATAGTTTTCATTATTCAATGAGGGAAAAACACAAAAAGAAGGAGCAAAGTATAACATCACGATCTTCCCCTTAAGATTTGATAAAGAAAACGGTTTTCCTTCCAACGTTGTTGTCTGAAAATCAGGGGAGGGATGTCCTCTTCTCAAAACGGGTTTTCTCACAGCCTGTCGGTTAGATTCCACAAGCACTAGCTTTCTTCCATCAGGAGAGACTAATTTTATTTCGTATGTTTTGTTTCCTACATAAAATGGTTCATCTGCCCTGAAAAGCTCGTAAGAATCATCACAAACATCTATTTTATTATCCCTATCTATATCTATGCCAAATAGGAGATCACTTAAATTGTTGTAAATGGCATCCGAGGCACTATCTATAAGTGAAAGCGCAATAAGGTAAAGCTCATCATCTATTTCTATTAATCCTTCCCGATGACTCACAACACTATAATCAACACCTATTCCACCTCTTACAGGATCCATCGATACATAAATATCTACATAAACAGGTAACCAGATCGTTTCGCCCTTTACTTGGTATTCTGCCTGAACTTTCAGGTAATGCCACAAATAAGTACTTCCATTCACAGTTCTAAAGTCCCACATGATGTGCTCATCATCAGAAAGGTCTTCGTTGTTATTGGCATCGACCCACAATTTTGGAGGATTTTCAAGTAGAACCGCAATGGAAACCAGGTTGTCTTTTCCGTTTCCCAGTTTCATTGCACCGAACAACAAACCTTTAACCTGAGGCATACCCTTCAGGTTTTCTAATGGTGTTTTTTGAAGTTGGATATCTGTACTACAGACAGGGGGTATTGTCCAGGAAACTGTTTCACTGAGTAATCCGATGAACTCATTAGAAGACGCTAAGACAACTGAGGTACACACGAACATACACAAAAACAGTAAAACTAAACATACCCTTTTCACCACAATTACCTCCTTTTAAGAATTAAAAATATTAATCCGAACAACTGCAGTATGATTGAAAAGTGTAGCAAGGACCTTCAAATGTAAGAAATTTAGTAATATAGCAGGATGCAGATGCGGAAACCTTTCCATAACCTTGCTTTGTTACTGTTTTTGAACAGCTAGCAGATCCAAATACAATTACAGTACATTCGGAATGTGCTTTAACGCTTAAGTAAAGAGGAATTCCAGTATCAGTGTAGCGCCTACCTACAGCCGTTGTGTAACATCTGTATCAATTTCCCGTAAAATCACAACCACGAACACAGGTTACTATGGAGCATCCGGGATCTAATCCCTTTAGTTCTATCTCTCCTCTTTTTTGCACATTCTTCTCATCTGCAAATACTAGCAATACAGTTATTAGTAAAAAACAACTTATCATCAAAGCAGTCCTTAACTTTTTCATTTTTTTCTCCTTGGTTTTTTTATGTTCCCAGTTAACTAACCTTTAAAGAGAATTTATTAATTGATTATCCAAAGTTCCCTCACTAATATTTTCTCTTTTTAGATTACTAACTGGTTTTTATATTATCTTTACTTAAATTAAAGTAGGCCCAAGAATTTTTTCACCTCTTTTCTCCCTACTTTAACCAATCTGAGATGATATGCTTTTATATCATTTTTTCATATATACATATATATACTACATCGATATTTAAAAATCCTTCTTTTTTTTGAAAATTTTTATACTCCCCCTAGTGATACTTTATATGGTATTTTTTATATAAATAATCTGCCATAATACTATATAATTGTTGGTTTTATTATAATTGTTACTATATTATAATGAAGAGTTTTTTCATTTAAATCCCCCTCAATATTTATATTTTTTTAAGTATATACCTCTCCATATGATTTTCAAATTTGGCAGGCCTTAAAACGCCTATGAAATAAGGCTTTAAAGGGCATAATTTTTATACGTTTTTGGTATTTACGAAAATTCGGGTTGTAAGGGAACAGTAATGTGTTAAAATAGAAGTTGTAATTGGATTTGAGGGAGATTGTAAATATGAACATAGAGGGCTGGGCTGTCTCTAATCACTGTATATCACTGCTAAGACAGGCTACAAAGATAAGATTCGCTTTATTAAATCTTTCCTTCGAATATCTAATTTTTAAAGAGCAGGGGTTTTTCTGAAGACTTGGTGTAGTATATTACAATAATATACAATCTCTCTAATCCTTGTCACTATACTAAAGTATAAATTTTTCTGCTTTAACTAAAATTCCTATACTATAGTATAGGAATTGAGCATTAATTTATTTAATTTTTATATTTTAGTTGATTAAATTAACCCATTTTTTTATTATCTTCACTACAAATTAAACTAAACCCCAAGAGTTTTCCGATGGCTGCAGAGGTATTTTTTCCCCCCAATTTAGCAAAAATCTGATGCTTATGATATTTTATCGTTTTTTTTGGTAAAAGACGGTTTATTAGTCACTTTAAACATTTGCAACATGCTGCTCAGAGACAAGATATACTGGCTGCTTTAACCGTGAAGTTAAATATGTAGCATTAATGCCACAACTGTTTTCCTGAAAAGAAATATCTGTTTTGATGTATTATTAAGTTGAGGTTTATTGGCTGTAGGATTTAAACTATTTTTAAAAGGCAGACTATCTTTTAATAATTTATTGCCCTCTGGAAGATGGAAGAATCATTTCGTATTATGAAGCCTACCCTAGAAGTAAGACCGGTATTTCACTAGACCGAACCGAAGATAAAAGGTCATTTTGTGAAATGTCTTTTTCAGAATTTAGAGCTTTCTTAAAGAAAATGCTACTCAAGTATTAAGGTTCTTTATAGATTTTTTCTGTTTCTAAAAATTCTTGGAGGTCTTAATGTGACTGAGTTTCCTCATGCTATACCAAGAATCTAATTTGGTTTTTTAAAAAACCAATATGTTTTAATTTTTTACATACTATATTAGTTATAAATTTCTAAATTGTAGAAGGGCGGTCCATCTACACAGTAATTATTCCCTGCTTACTATTCACTACCCGTTAAACGTTATAATATGCTATTGAATTTATCAAACAGGTTTTAATTTATTATATGCAACTTTTTTAACTTCTTCATATACCTCTTTAAGGGGAACCTGGTGCTGCTTGGCCATCTTCTTGCAATCTTCATATTCGGGGGCAACATTTTTAATTATTCCTTTTACAATACCGACTTTAACCTTAATTTTACCATACCTTGTCTCAGCAATAAAACTCCGTTGAGCTAATTTCAATCTTTTTATTTCTCTTATCCTTACTCCTAAAGTAGTGGATTCGGAAAATAATACCTCCAGTATTTCCTTAAGATTTTGCTCATATACAATAATACTAAGCATATGGGCAGGACGGTTCTTTTTCATCTGAATGGGAGTCAAAAATACATCTAAAGCTCCTTGAGAAAATAATCTGTCCATAATATAATCATAATATTCCGGATTCATATCATCAATATTAGTCTCTACCAATATAGCATCATCACTAACATAGCCATCTTTTAATTTTTCATCTTTTAATATCTTTTCACCGATACTTACTCTTAAAAGATTAGGAATGGGAAATTCTCTCTCTCCAGCCCCATATCCCGTCTTTTCTATCCTCATCAAAGGTCTCCCTCCAAAGCCTTTTGCTAAGGTACTGACAATTGCTGCCCCCGTAGGAGTAACCATTTCACTTTCTATCTCACCACTATAAGTTGGAATATCCTTCAACAATTCCAAAGTAGCCGGGGCAGGAACTGGTATAACTCCATGAGCACATTCAACAAAACCTTTACCCAGAGGAAGGGCAGAAGAATATACTTCTTTTATTCCTAATTTATTTATCCCAATAACTGTGGAAGTTATATCGATAATGCAATCCAATCCCCCAACTTCATGAAAATGGATTTTATCTCTATCTTTCTGGTGAATCTTAGATTCAGCTTGAGCTATATTAAGAAATATCTTTTTGGCTTCCTCTTTAATCTCTTCATCCAATTTACTCTTCTCAAAGATATCTAGAATATCTTTAAACCTTCTTTCCACTCCTTCTTCTTTTATCTCTACCTTAAATTGAGTGGCGGAAATTCCCTTTTTTATTACTTTGTTTACCTCTAATCGGTAACCAGAAAGACTTAATTTTTTTAATTCCTTTTCTAATGTTTCTATTTTTAGTCCCGCATCAAGCAGGGCGCTCACAGTCATATCCCCACTGATACCTGAAAAACAATCAAAATAAGCAATTTTCATTCTTTCACCTCATTCAACTGGTTAATTAAACTGGCCATATAGCCTGCTCCAAATCCATTATCTATATTTACTACCGCTAAACCTGGAGCACAACTGTTAAGCATAGTTAATAGAGCAGACAATCCCTTAAAATTCGCTCCGTAACCTACACTGGTAGGAACTGCAATTATAGGTTTATCTACCAACCCTCCTACCACACTTGGTAATGCCCCTTCCATCCCGGCAACTACAATTAGGACATTAGCAGCCAGCAATTTTTTTGAATTAGTTAAAAGCCGATGAAGTCCTGCAACTCCTACATCATAAAGACGTTCCACCCTATTGCCCATCAGCTCAGCAATAACTGCCGCTTCTTCGGCTACAGGAATATCGGCAGTACCGCCACTGACCACTAAAATAAACTTAGAACTAACTTTCTTCCTTTCTTTTCTTGCCACTATCCTGGCTTCTTTAAAGTAAGTTACTTCCGGAATAATCTTTTTAATCTCTTGGTATACCTCAGGAGTGGCTCGGGTAGCAACAATTCTACCTCGGGCTTCCTTTATTCGCTGGGCAATTTTAGTTATTTGTTCCAAAGTTTTCCCCTGACAAAAAATAACTTCTGGAAAACCCTTCCTTAATTGCCTCTGGCTATCTATTTTGGCAAAATTCAAATCATTATAAGGGAAATATTTAAGTTTTTCCAAGACCTCTTTTATATCTATTTGACCAGCCTTAAATTGCTGCAATATTTTCTCAATTTCTCTTCTTTCTACCATTTAATTCTTACCTTTCTCCATAAAACTTTCATTCATACTCCCACTTCGGTATCCCTGCAAATCAAGGGTAATATAGATAAATCCTAATTGTTTTAATTTAATAATTATCTTTTCTCTCCAATCTTTTTTCATTAAGAAGAGCATATCTTTTTCTCTTACTTCAATTTTTGCTAGATTACTATAATGTCTTACTCTTACCTGTTCAATCCCCAAATTATGAATAAAATCTTCTGCTTCTTCTATCCTCTTCAACTTTTCTAAAGTTATTTCTTCTCCATATGGAACCCTGGTAGCCAGACAAGAATTAGAAGGTTTGTCCCAGGTGGGTAAATTCATTTCTTTAGAAAGGAAACGGATATCATCTTTGGTTAGAAGTGCCTCCTGTAAGGGACTTCTTATCTTTAATTCTCTAATTGCCTTCATCCCCGGACGATAATCACTAAGGTCATCATAATTAGAACCATCTACCACAAAATTCAAATTAAGTTCTTTTGCTAGTTCACTTATTCGGTTGAATAACTCTTTTTTACAAATATAACATCGTTCTTTAGGGTTACTGGTAAATTCTTTTTTTGACAAGATTTCAATATTATTAATTAAATGCTTCACTTTAAATTGTTGCGCCATTTTCTTAGCAACAGTTATCTCACTTAAAGGATGAATTTCTGACTTTATAGTTACTGCAATAACTTTATCCCCTAATTCTTCTCGGGCTACTTTTAATAAAAAAGTACTATCCACTCCCCCCGAATAAGCCAACAAAATACTCCCCATTTCAGATAAAATATTATATAAATTGTCTAATTTATCTTTTAAGTTATTTCTTTGTGCTTTTCTCTTTATAGACTTTTCCCCGGATTCGATAAATCGCAAACCTAAATTTTTATTATAATTTATTTTATCCATCATACATCTCAATACTCAATTCCCATTCTTGCTTTAATACCCTTTTGATAAGGATGCTTAATTTCTCTCATCTCCGTTACTAAATCAGCTATTTCAATTATCTCTTCTGGTGCTTTTCTTCCGGTGATAACTACTTCTACTCCATCAGGTTTTCCTTTTAACTTTTCGACAACTTCCTTTAAATCTAACAACTCATAATAGAGGGCCATATTGAGTTCATCAAATATTACTATATCATAATTTCCACTTTGCATCCCCTCTACACCAAAATAAAAAGCTTTTTCAGCTTCCTCATAATCTATCTTTTTTGCTTTGCCTTTATAAATAAATTCTTTGGTACCAAAGGTTTTTAAAGTAATATTAGGAATTAATTTAACTGAATGAAGTTCTCCATAATCCCATTTTTTCATAAACTGAACTATCAACACTTTCATATTTCTACCTGCTGCTCTCAGGGCTAACCCTAAGGCAGCAGTAGTTTTTCCTTTCCCATCACCAGTATAAACTTGAATTAAACCTTTCATCATACCTTATCTATCCCCCAACTCTACCTTACTCAAAACATTTAAAATTATTATACCAAAATATTTAATAAAAAACACACTAAGTTTACTTAATATAGTATCAAGTATAACGGATAAGATATTAGTTATCCGATTAGCCAGTTACCAGGTTCATCAGTTAAAATAAAGGTTGCAAATTGGGAATTGCAATTAACAGATTAAAGAACCTTAAGGATGAACTAAAATATCGCTATCATCCACTAATTGATTTTTTTATATTATACAATATTTAGAACTTAAATAATTTTCATTGTAATTTTTCAGCTAATGTATTATAATTTTGTTAAATAAAAATTAAATATCTAAAGATAAGTAGGTTAAGGGAAGAGTGGTGAAAATCCACCGCAGTCCCGCTACTGTAATGGGTGACGAAAGCTGTAATAGTCCACTGTCCAGCAATCAAAGTAAATTACGGATGGGAAGGCACAGTAAGTAGGATGACCCCTGAGCCAGGAGACCTACCTGCTTAGACAAATCAGTCACTTCTTCGTGGAGAAAGAGGGTGATATTTTTATTTATAAAATTTATAATTTACCAATTCACCAATTAGCCTATTGACCAATTTAAAAAATAAGTAACTAACTCAATAATCAAAAAATATGGAGGTCATTTATGAATATTTTTAAAAAGTATATTTTAACATTTATTTTTTTATTTTTTACATTAAATCTTTATTTATTAATGGGTTCATCAGCTACAGTCAATTATCCTTTAACTATAATCGATGATACCGGATCAGCAGTTACAATTCCTGAAGAACCACAGCGTATCATCTCTGCTGCTCCTAATAATACTGAAATTTTATTTGCATTAGGACTTGGTGATAAAGTAGTCGGAGTAACAAATTATGCCAATTATCCTGAAGAAGCAATAAAAGTAGAAAAAATAGGAGAAATGTCACCATTAAACTTAGAAAAAATTGCTTCCCTGCAGCCAGACCTTATTGTAGCTGTAGCTTTTGGAGGATTCCAGTTAAAAGAAATTCCTCGATTACGAGAATTAGGATTTAATGTATTAGTTATCGAACCTTTAACCATTAAGGAAACCCTCAAAAGTATAAAAATGGTAGCTACTGTCTGTGGAATACCTGAAAAAGGAAACACTTTGGTAGAAGATTTATCGCGAAGAGTTAATAAAATTAAATCTGAAGTTTCCAAAATTTCTATTTCTAACCGCCCCAAAGTATTTATCGGAGGAACTTACGAAACCATCTACACGCCGGGGGAAGGAACTTTACTTAATGAATTAATTACTTTAGCCGGCGGGAAAAATATTGCTGCCAGTCTTCCTGGTTGGATAAAAATAAGCCCGGAATTTGTAGCAGAAGCAGAACCAGATATAATTATAATTCCTGTGGGAGCAATGAATCCTGGAGAAGAATCAAAGATTAAAGAAAATATCTCTCAGCGTCCTGGTTGGGCTAATATTCCGGCAATTAAAACACAAAACATCTTTATAGTAAATGAAGATCTCTTTTATCGTGCTGGGCCTCGATTAGTAGATGGACTTGAATTGTTATATGAAATTTTCCATAAATAAATCACCAAAAGTAATCACCAGTTATATCAACTGGCGAAAAAAATTAATCTTAATGCTTCTTATAGGAAGCTTGGGTATCCTGGGAGTAAGCCTTGCTTGTCTTAACTTTGGGGTGGTCTCTATCCACCCCAAAGAAATTTTTTCCCTTATATGGAATAGTTCATCAGATAAAACTAACAGTTTAATTATCTGGCAACTAAGGATTCCTCGAATTATTATGGCTATTCTTGCTGGGGCAGCTTTATCTACCGTAGGAGGAGCTTTCCAGGGAATTTTAAGAAACCCTTTAGCTGACCCCTATATCCTGGGAGTTTCAGCGGGAGCTGCCCTGGGAGCCTGTATTGGTATTGCTTTACAATATACTACTGGATATTATTTAGCTTCTTTTCTTCCTTTATTTGCTTTTACAGGGGCGATGTTCTCTCTTTATCTGGTATATATGTCCTCTAAAATTAGTTATACCCTGGAATCAACTGGACTGCTCCTTGCGGGAGTAGCTATAAATTTCCTCTTTTCTGCTTTAATAACTGTCCTCTTAGCTCTTTCTAAAAGTGAATTACACTCTATGATCTTCTGGCTTATGGGAGATTTATCCACTGCTAATTGGAACAAAATAACTATAATCACTATTCCGGCAATTGTTGGTAGTCTATTTTTGTTTTTATCCTCTTTAGATTTAAATGCCTTATCTCTGGGAGAAGAAGAGGCCCTTCATTTAGGAGTTGATACTGGAAAATTGAGAATACGCATCTTTATCATTGGTTCAATAATTATAGCCAGCATAGTCTCCTTTACCGGTCTTATAGGATTTGTAGGGCTTATAGTCCCTCATATAACCCGCTTATTAGTTGGTCCGGACCATCGAGTTATGCTTCCTACATCGGCACTTTTTGGGGCAATTTTCCTTATATTGTGTGATACCTTTGCCCGAACTATTATTACCCCCACAGAAATTCCTATTGGAGCTGTAACTGCCATAGTAGGAGCACCCTTATTTATTTATCTTTTAAGAAGGAGAAATGTATAAAATGTCTATTTCTGAGACTATTTTAAAAATAGAAAACGTAGATTTTTCTTATAATGGTAACCAAAAAACTCTATCTAAAATAAGCTTTTCTGTATCAAGAGGAGAATTATTAGGAATTATTGGTCCTAATGGCTCAGGAAAAACCACTCTTTTAAAAATTGTTTCGGGGATATTAAAACCCAATAAAGGGAATATGCTTTTATTAAATCAAAATCTAAATAATCTCTCTATCGAAAAAATCGCTAAATTTATTTCAGTAGTCCCCCAGGATACGTGGGTTACCTTTAGTTTTAAAGCAAAAGAAGTAGTGTTTATAGGAAGACTGCCTTACATTTCTCGATTAAAAGGAGAAACCCTTGAAGATTATCAAATATCACAAGAAGCAATGGTAAAAACCCAATCTTTGCCTTTATCTGAAAAAAATATTCAAAAAATAAGTGGAGGAGAAAGACAAAGAGTTTTTATAGCCAAAGCTTTAGCTCAAACTCCTCAGCTTCTTCTTTTAGACGAATTTACTTCTCATTTAGATTTAAACTATAAATATGAGATGTTAAATCTCTTAAAAAAAGCTCTTACAGAAGAGGGATTAACTATCATTTCTGTTTTTCATGACTTGAATTTGGCAAGCATTGCTTCTCACCGTCTTATCCTTTTAAATGTAGGGAAAATAGAGAAGATAGGGACTCCTCAAGAAGTACTTAATGAAGAAAATTTGCAAAAGGTATATGGAGTAAAACCAATATTAATAGACCACCCTTACCTCAAAGTCCCCCAGGTAATAATGTGATAAGAATAAAATAGGGACATATCCCATTTAAAACAATTAAATTTAAATGGGATGTGTCCCTATTTTATTCTTATATTATTGATTATAAAAATACTGAAAGAGAAAGAAACTGGCTTAATAAGCAGATAACCAAAAGAACCGAAACTTCCACGATTTCATTTATTGCCCCCAGTATATCTCCGCTTATACCGCCAATCTTCTTTTGGCAATATTTTAATATCAATAATACTATCCCCATTCCGACAATCACCAGGGGTAGAAAATATAATTTAAATAATAAACTACCTATAATTGTCAAAGTTAAACTAGCAAAGATGACCTCTCTCCAGCTAACATAATCCATAAACAATTTACCCATACTATTTTTTAAACGAGCTGGCTTGCCTAAAAATGCAGCTATTACCATACTCCAACGTCCTATAGTGGGAGTAACAAATAAAACAGCATCTTTTAATAATAAAGGCATCTCTACCAGAAGGACAAACTTCAATAATAAAAGAGAAACTAAGGCCACTACCCCTTTAGCACCGGTAGAACTGTCCTTCATAATATTTAATATGTCTTCTTTATTGTTTCCCCCTAAAAATCCATCTACGCTATCGGCAAAACCATCTAAATGCAACCCACCGCTTAGCCAAATCCAAACAATTAGAATTAAAGTATCACCTATAAGTGGAGAAACGGGGAGGTAATAAAATATCCGTCTTAAAACTACCAGTAATAATCCTATTAACATCCCTACCAGAGGAAAGAAAGTCATAGAGTTGGCAAAATCTTCTGCTAAACCCTCTTCATCTTGATTAGTATTATTAGAAGGGGGGAACGAAGCTATAGGGAGAATAGTTAAAAAGTGTATAGCCAAAGATAAATCTCTTAAAATTTTCATATTTTTATCAGCCCTTTATTTTTAATGGTATTCCTGAGACCATTACAAAAACTTCATCAGCTTTATTAGCAATTATACTATTTGCTCTGCCCAGGATATCCCGATAAACTCTTCCCAAAGGATTATCTGGAACTAAACCCATACCAACTTCATTAGATACAATTATTACTTGAGCAGGCACTTTATAGGAAATTTCAGCTAATTTCTTAATTTCTACTAAAATTTCTTCTTGCCAACTGGAGTCTTCCACCTCATCTTCTTTTCTTAATAAGAGATTAGAGGTTAATAAAGTCAAACAATCTATGAGTATAACTTCTTTTTCAAAACCTAAACGACTCACCAATTCTCTAACTTTTATCGGCTCTTCGTAAGTCTTCCAGGTGTTTAGTCTCTTTTCTCTATGTTTTTTTATTCTAAAAGCCATCTCTTCATCCAGGGGTTTACCGGTAGCGATATAAACCACTTTTTTGCTTGTTTTAGCAGCTATCTTCTCTGCAAAACTACTCTTCCCACTCCTTGCTCCCCCAGTAATAAAGATTAATTTCCCTCTTGACATAAAATACCTTCTTCTTTTTATTCTTTCAGAAATCTATTTTTTAGTTTTTAGCTGTATTGCAATACACCCCTACAGTTGGCATCTTAATATAATGGGTAAATTTAGGTAGACGAGATGCCTATCATACAATTACCGGGCTTGATAAATCAAGCCCCTACATTTACATAGACAGGAAAGACGCCTGTCCTCCGGGAAGGATGATAGTGTCTGACCTTCTTACCCGACTAACTATCTAGCTCTTTTCTTATTACTCATTACTTATTACTGATCACTGCATTCTAACTCGATATTCGATACTATATACTCGATACTGTTTTTCCTATTCACTAACGACTAATTTATGGTCTTTTATTATCTACTCCGGCTTCTTCAAAAGTAGCCATTTCATTTAATATTTTAACCCCAGCCTCAATAAAACTGATACCTAAAGTTGCACCGGTTCCTTCTCCAAGTCGCATACCAAGATCAAACATCGGAACCTTTCCTAAATATTCAAGAGCAATTTTATGCCCTCTTTCCACCGAATTATGACTCGCAAATATATAATCCTTAACTACCGGTGCTAATTTAATGGCAATTAAAGCACTTGCACAAGAAATAAATCCATCAATTACAATAGGAACTCGATGGGAAGCAGCAGCTAAAATACAGCCTACTAAGCCACCAATTTCCAAACCTCCTATTTTAGATAAAACATCGAGACCATCCTCCGGGTCAGGATGATTAACTTCTATCGCTTGTTTAATCACTCTTATTTTATTTTTAAGTTGGCCTTCGTCTATCCCGGTCCCTCGACCGGTAACCTCCTCAACCTTAGATTTAGTCAAACAAGCTACTATAGCACTACTGGGGGTAGTATTAGCAATTCCCATTTCTCCTAAACCTATAATGTCAATTCCATTTCTATTTAATTCATCTTCAAATACTTCAATTCCGGCAATTATTGCTCTTTCCGCTTCCTCTTTGCTCATAGCCGGCCCCTGAGCTATGTTTTTTGTACCATAGGCAATTTTTTTTACAATTATCCCTTGGTCAAGAGGAAAGTCATTAGCTACTCCTATATCTACTACTATAATTTTTGCTCCTATATGTCGGGCTAATACATTGATACCCGCTCCTCCCCGAATAAAATTATACACCATTTGAAAGGTAACTTCTTGGGGAAAGGCACTCACCCTCTCTTGAGCAACTCCATGATCCCCAGCCATCACAAATATTACTTTTCTTTTAATTCTCGGCAAAAGAGTCCCAGAAATTCCTACTATTTGGCTGGCAAAATCTTCCAATCTCCCCAAACTTCCCTGGGGCTTGGTAAGGTTATCCAATTTTTCCTGGGCTCTTTTCATCAATTCAAAATTAATTGGTTTAATATTTTGAATAATTTCTGCTATTTTTTCATTCATCTTTCTTTTCCTCTACGTCAGTATTTAAACTATTTCCCCACCAATCTTCAAGATGAGAAGTATCATTTATCAGAGTAACAACGGGCTTATTATAATCGTAATAATTTATAATATTTAAAGCAGTTGAATATTGCTCTATATTCCACATATATTTCAATTCCATATTTAAGGCATTACATAGGATAACTCGTATAGTCCCACCATGAGAGACTAGCCCAATTGTTTTATCTTTATCTGTCTTTTTGTGCTCTTCCAAAATTTTGTTTAATTCGGTCATCACCCGATTATTTAAGTCCACTAAGCTCTCTCCTTGAGGAATGTTGATTTCTTCCTTAATATTTTCTAACCAAGATTTGATTTCATAGCCATTCCCATATCTGGCCATAACTTCCTCAAAGGTATACCCTTCCCATATCCCAAAATTCATTTCTCTTAAATTTGAATTTGATATAATATCTATTCCTCGAGACCTGAAAACAATCTCTGCAGTATGTCGAGCCCTCTTTAAATCACTACAGTAAACTACATCCACAGGTAGTTCTTTCAAACGGTAGGCCAATCTCTCCGCTTGCCATATCCCTTTTTTAGTTAAATTTACATCTTGAAACCCAGAAAATTTTCTTTGGACATTACCTTTACTCTCTCCATGACGAATCAAAATTAACTTTATTGCCATTACTATAAGCGCTCTCCTTTTCTTATTGTTCTATATTACAGAAGAATTTATATATAGTTATTTCCCAAAAAGCTAAAATATTTTCAACAGATTGTATATAGGATACCATGCAGATAATAATTTCATAGTAAATTATAATTTTAGTCATAATTAAGTTGTAGGGGCACAATGAATTGTGCCCTCTTAATATTATTACCTAATTTCCCCTGTGGGCACGATGCATCGTGCCCCTACCTTAACGAGACATCATACCCCTACATTACTATTTTGTCTACTTTTTGAGTTACAATCATATATAAAAGATAATAAAAAATATCAGTCTCTTTTTCCACGAAGAGATGATTCTATATTTATAAACTGGTAGGTCTCCTGGCTCAGGGGTCAATCTAATCGCTGTGCCTTCCCATCAGCAATTAATTCTGATTGCTGGACAGTGGCGCCTATTACAGCTTTCGTCACCCATTACAGTAGCAGGTCTCTTTTTTGATCAAAATTAATAAAATATATTTTAAAAATTAATTAATCTTTTAAGGAATTAAACCATTTTATTTTCTATATAAAACTTTATTTTATCTCGTACTTTCCGAAATGCTTGAACAACTTCTTCTTCGCTCCCTTGAGCTTTAGCAGGATCTTCTATTGCCCAATGGATTCTTTTGACTTTCCTTGGGAAAATAGGACATCTTTCAGCCGCATCTCCACACAAAGTAACTACCATATCTATCTCATTAATAGGGATGTCTGATAAACTTTTTGATTTTTGAGAAGAGATATCAATGCCTATTTCATGCATAACTTTTATTGCCATAGGATGTATCCCCTTCGGTTCTAACCCTGCACTAAAAATTTTTTTATCTTTGGGCAGCATCTTTCTAGCCAATCCTTCTGCCATCTGGCTGCGACAAGAATTCCCGCTGCATAAAAATAATATTCCTTTTTTTGAAACAACCATTTTTTACCTCTTGCCCTTAATAAAAATATAAAAAAACAGGGACAAACATCTGTTTATTTAAAATACGGTACTTAATTGCCCATTTTTAAAAAATTTAAGCCTCAAGATTTATACTTGCAAAAGCAGGCAAAGGCACCACTTTCCGTATGTATCTCGGGAACGTTTCTGAAGGTGCACTAAATCCCTAAAACTTCAACTAACCAGTCAAGAAATTCCTCAAGTCCTATTAAACCTTATTGAATTTACGTTAAAAACTGGTAAATTACTAAGCTGTTATCAATATTCCCTGTGGTATTCAGAAGAAAATGGAATATGTCCCTATTTAAAAGTAAATCCTTTTTTCCCAAAGAGCTTCAAACAGGCATCTACTACTTCCGGGTCATAGAGGATGCCTCTGTTCTGCGAGATTTCCTCCAAGGCTTTATCTATTCCAAGAGCTGGTCTATAAGGACGATGAGAGGACATTGCTTCTACTACATCAGCTACCCCTAAGATGCGGGCTTCTAAGAGGATCTCCTCGCCCTTTAGACCCTGGGGATATCCTGAACCATCTAACCTTTCATGGTGTTGGAGGATAATTTGGGCAATAGGATAGGGGAATTCTATGGATTTTAAGATATCATATCCTACTTGGGAATGTCCTTTAATTAGGCTAAATTCTACATTAGTTAATTCGGTAGGTTTACTTAAAATTTCAGTGGGCAGACCAATCTTCCCGATATCATGGATTAAAGAGGCTATTCTTATCCCCTCAATCTTATCTTCAAAAAGACCTAATTCCTGGGCAAGGGTAACAGCTAATTGGCAGACTTTATGCTGATGACCGGAGGTATAGGGATCTCTTGTCTCTATTATCTTGGACATACTATCGATAGCTGCATTCATAGTCTTCTTTATTCTTTCCTCCGCATGCTTACGTTTGGTGATATCCGTTAAAGAAGCTATGCTCTTTTTGGTATTAGGTATTACCACTATTCTTACAAATATGTCTTTTACCCTGCCTTTTTTATCTATCAAACGAAATTCATACTCTGTTGGTGCTTCGTCTTCGGCTTTTTTTCTTTCACTATGATACTTTTTCATTCTTTCTAAATCTTCTGGAACAATAAATTCTGTCCATTTCATCTTGTTTTCAATTTCATCTTTAGTATATCCACTTAATTTCTCGCCCTCTTTATTAATCATAGAAATTGTTGTGTCTTCTTCAATAATTATCATAGCAGTACCGGTATTTTCAAATAAAGTTCGATATCTTTCTTCTGATTCTACCAGGGCTCCTTCTATCTTCTGGTACTCGGTTAGCGCTTGTTGAAATTTTTCAAATAACCGGGTGTTTTCTAAAGCGACCGCAGCTATATTAACTAAAGGTTGTAATTTTTTGATATCACCTTTCTTGAATTTACCTGGAATATGACTATCTAAATTCAATAACCCAATAACTCTTCCTTTTATACAGATAGGCATAGATAAACGTGATTTTATCCAGCTGGTTTCCTTAAAAATAATCCATTGGTGATTTTTATAAGTATCTGAAATTAACAGGGGCCTTGCTTTTTCAATTGTTTTTTTTTCTAAAGGAAGTTCCTCCAATAAATGAGCAAAACTATTTACAAACTTTTTACCACCATATTTATCATATCCAATTGAATAAACATTGTATATTTTCCCTTTTTCAATAAGATTAATATTACAAGCAGAATAAGGAATAAGGAGTTTTGTTTGCTGAAATATTTCCTCTAATACATCTGTAAGGCTGATTTTTGAGGTAAGCGCAAGAGCAACTTTGGTTAATACCTTAAGTTGTGCTTTATTCTTTTTCATATCTTTCATTTTTTTATGCCTCTATAGGAATATATAATTATTTATATAATAGTATTTCCATCAGGTTTTATATATGATAAGTTACGGAAGTTTCATAACAAATTATGAATTTTTAGCTATAATTATGTTGTAAGGCCACAATTCTTATTAACCTCATATATTATTGGTATACTACAAAGATCTTAAAAATCCTCTTTTTTGATCAAAATTAATGAATATATTTTAAAAATTAATTAATCTTTTAAGGAATTAAACCATTTTTATTTTCTATAAAAAAATAGGGACAGTCACTTGTTTATTTCAAAACGCATGACAAAACAACATCTCATACTTCTCTTTTTTAGGAGTTTATATATAGGGGTAAGTTTTGAAATATCACTCTTTACGCACTCCATTTTCTTTAATATCAAGATAGAGCATTTGTACAATATTTCCTTATTAAATGGACACAGAAAGCTCCTTTCCTATAAAAAATATTTTTTATAATTATATCACAGAGATTTGACTACATTATGGCAACAATAGGTGAAAAAATTATATTCTTGTAATTTTTTTAAAGAGGGGCAGGTTATTTATTTTCTTAGTATAAATGCGGGAGAACAAAATAAGTCTGTCCCCTTTTACCACGCCCTGGTATACCAAGTCTCGCAATGACAGAGCAGGTCAGATGAATTTGACCCCTACCTTTTAATTTTAATAATACGACAAATGGGTGGGGGAATCCTTCTTTTTCGGAAAATTATAGGAGAAATATTTACCAAATTACCCCAATAGATAGTGTAGCGTAAGTGCCATAGGTAGAGCGGAAGTAACACTTGGTTGGTCATTCCGCACTTGATACGGAATCCATAAGAAAATTACTTTGATAATAAATCTTTAATCTGTTTTTCCGGATACCGGGTCATAATTATAAATCCTAAAAGAGCTACTATGCTTCCCAATACCGGAGCTAATCTTACTCCCATAGGGTTACTAACATCTTTTCCGAAAATAGAATATAAAAGAGCAAGGCTTGCAGTAGAAAGCCCTAAATTGAGTTTCATAAAGAAGCCCTGGACACCAAAATACATAGCTTCTCTTCTCTCGCCAGTCTTTTCATAATCAACATCGCAAAGTTCAGAAAGAATCACTTTGGGAATAATTATTAGAATTGCTGTGGGGAAGCCCATAAGTCCTGTAACGACCAGTCCCCATAATTTAGGGTTAACCGGAACCAGACCGGTAAGAGATAAGAGAATAGAAAATATAGAGAATAAGCCAAGGCTAACAATCATTATGACCTTCTTCCCAAAAGTCTTCGTTAAGAATCCTACAATCGGAAAACAGATAGCAGCCACAATAAAAAGGATAGTAAACATATTACTGGCAAAAGCCTCATCAGCTCGCATTAGAGTAATCACAATAGGTATGGCGGATGAGCGAACAATATTAAAAAGAAACCATAGAGACATATTTGCCAGAAGGTAGATGATAAAAAATTTATTTTTTACCGTTTTTTTAAAAGAGTCAATAAGAGGAACTTTACTGGGTTTGGCACTGGAAAATCTTTTCTCATCTACAACAAATACAGCCGTATATAATAATAGAGCCCCAAGAATAGCCAGACAAATAACCATTTTCCGGTAAGATTCTACATAACTAGCGTTTTGTCTAAAAAAAGTCAAAAGTAGAGGACCGCCAATCATTACCACTGCTGAACCAATTAGGGAGAAGTATCCTTGAGCTGTGGTTATGCCAATTCGAGCTTTCTCATTATGCCCTAATTCAGGTATTAAGGCAAGGTAGGGAACAACGTATACAGTAAAGAAAAAGCCTCTTACCTTTAAATTCTTCCATCTCCTTCTCCTTTCTTAGAAATCCTATTACCAGTAATTCGTTTTCTAAATACTTTTAAATTTCGTTCTACAATTGCAATGAGCGAAGCGACAAAGCAATCACTTAATTTGTAAGCACTTGAGATTGCTTCGCTATCGCTCGCAATGACAAATCATTGTGATATTATTAAGAAAATGCTTTACCAGTTGTCAATTTATATTATATTATAGGTTTTCTCAACATATTTTTCTTCAAATTCAACATTCTTATCTTCGTGATATTCTGCCTTTTCTCTTTCTTTATATAATTTTTTAATATCAATTTCACCTGTAACCAAGCTATCTCCCTCATAATGAGGAGATAAAGATACCACTCCATCTTTATTTGGAGTCATTGACCAGGGGGCAAAGATACTTGCCTTTCCGGTAAAATGCATACCGAAAATCCATCCATTTAAGGAGGATTTCAAACCATATAGATATGATTCTTGCACTCTGGGCCAAATTCCTCTTAGAGCTTTCCAAAGATTATATTCTTCTAAATTAGCAATGGGTAAAATAACTATATCCGCTCCTATCTCTCTGGCGATACGGAAAGTCTCAAAGTAAGTAGCATCCATACAAATAGGGCATACTACCTTACTAAAAGGCAAAGAATACACCTCCATATTATTAGCTCTTTTTGTTCCTAATTTAACCTCAAAATCAGTAAGGTGTATTTTCTTTTGAGTCCCTATTAAATTTCCCTCGGGCCCAAAGAGAGAACCAACATTATAAATTCCTTCTTTCTCCTTTAAAATATAACTTCCGGTATAAATATATATTCCATATTCCTTCGCTAAAAAAGAAAAAATTCTTTTAATTCCTCCCTCTATTGGCTTAGCAACTCCTTTAAAAAGGGTAGTCAGTAAATGGTTACTCCCTTTTAAATGAGATTCATCATTCCTATTTTTAACCTTCATCGCTTTTTTATTTAAAGTTTGATTCAATAAATTAAAGCCAGGTATTAAACCGAACAAATCAAAAAAGTTATATTCCGGGAAGACAATCAGATGACTATCTTCTTTGGCAGCTTGGTCTATAAAACTGCAAAGCATATCTATATATCTCTCGATGCTATTTACCAAATGAATCTGCCTTTGGACACAGGAAACCCGAACATTTTTCGAATCAATATCTTCTGAAAGTCTTCTTCTTACTACCCTTAATTGCTGGCAATATTTTTCTATTCTTTCTGAGGATATTTTTTTGTTAAACCATTTTTCTATCAAGACTTCTATATTCACGACACCCATCTTCCTTTAAATGTTTAAACATTTTCATCTGCCAATAAAATTCTCGATTCAATTGGGACAGCACATCAAATTTGGAAATTGCTTTTTTTCTTTGCTCATTATCCAATTGGGTAACTATTAAACTTTTTTGTCCTCTACTTCTCTCTAAATATCCATCTCCCTTTTTAGTCATTTCCAAAGGAGCATAAATAACCGATTCTCCCCAAAAACTTTGCTCTCCCAGGAATCCATTAAATCCGCTCTCTACCGCAAAGAATTGATTCTGCTGGACTTCCTGCCATATACCACTAATTTGCAAAGAACGGTTCTTTTCTCCTATAAATCCTATCGGAGACAGAACAATATCTGCACCCCTTAAAGCCACCATTCTGGAGACCTGGGGATAAAAAACATCAGTGGAAATTATTAAGGCCAGTTTCCAATCTTTTATCTCTTTTAATTCAATCTTTGTACCCCGAGAAAATCCCAATTCTCTTTCCCAGCAGGCTAAATAAATTTGCCGCTGCTTAAACTGAACTTCTCCATCTATTATCAGGCAGGATTCATGATAGATATTGCCTTTTTCTTTTTGCCAGTAACTTCCGGGACAAATTGCCATATTGTAATTTTGAGATAAAGTTTTAACCTGTTCGATATATTCCCCGGCATCTGATTTGTTTATTAAACTCCTTACACTTCTATTATCTGGGCAGCTCAGTTGCTGATAAAAACACCCTGTAAATCCAGGAAAGACGATTATGTCAACCTGTTCTTTTGCCGCTCTTCCCAGATATTCTTTTATTTTATCGACCAGGGTCCTGGGTTTATCTATTCTTTTCCATTCATTCTTTTGCCATTCTACTGAAGCTACCTTCATCTACTTATTCCTGCTCCCCTCCTTAATCAAGATATAATAGAGGGAATAAGCCAGATATCCACAGCCCGATGCAAAACCAACTCCGGTTTTGGCTTCTCCTGAATCTTTATCAAAACTCTCTGCCAGAAGACCGTAGTCCATATGCGGATTATTTATATTTATGATAGCACCGTTTCGACAATCAATAATAGGTATGCTCAGATAATGATTCCCGACATATAAAACTCGATCATTTTTTACTATTTCTTTAGGTCTGGTAAAAATTTTATTCATTTAAATAAATCCTTTTTAAAGTTGTCATTGTCATTCCCTTGGCAACTTTGACCCTTTTTAAAGAAATTTAATTACCTTTAGTAGATACAGTAAGAGATTTCAAATAGATGTGGGGGAATTTATATTTACCAGAAATCCATCTGGACTTATCTCCTAGAGCAATTATATTTTTTAGTTCTTCTATGGCATTACCGGCAATCATCACATCTTTAACCCGACCTATTATTTTGCCATTTTCTATTTTATATCCCAATTGTACATTATTGGAGAAGGCTCCGCTTATTATATTCCCTTGTCCCAGACCGAGAACCTGGTCGATAATTATCCCTTCTTTAATATCTTCAATCATTTCAGAAAACGAAACTGTTCCTTCTTCCATTATTAAATTATTTAGAGTAGGCGCAGGTTCGCTTTGTATTCCAGCCCTTAAACCATTTCCGGTACTCTCTACCCCAGCCATTCCTGCTGTCTGTAAATCATAATAAAAATTCTTAATCTCTCCTTTCTCAACCAAAGGATATTTTTTCATTTCTACACCTTCATCATCAAAAGGAGCACTGCCTAAGGCAAAATCTATTGTGCCATCATTATAAAGAGTCAACAATTGACTCCATAGTTTCTTATTTTTCTGATTAGCCAAGGGAGATATTTTTTCCCAAACCATCCTACCATTTAAACCCCTAATTACGGGAAGAATTAAGGTTAAAGCTGCCTTGGGGGTAAAGATAGCTGGCATCTTACCATTATTTATAGGGACAATCTTTTCTCCCCATTTAATATTT
Source organism: Candidatus Atribacteria bacterium (assembly GCA_003513845.1). Classification (GTDB taxonomy): domain Bacteria; phylum Atribacterota; class Phoenicimicrobiia; order Phoenicimicrobiales; family Phoenicimicrobiaceae; genus Phoenicimicrobium; species Phoenicimicrobium oleiphilum. The sequence goes on from DOTB01000003.1 coordinate 52,454, forward strand.
TCCATAATTTCAGAAACCAATTCCTCAGTATTAAGTTTGTCTTCTCCAGATTCAAGTGAGGAATAAATCATCAACATATCTTGATCTTCAATTTGCTGAACCATCATTGAATAAACAATTGCCGTCTTATTATAAGAAAAACTTCCTCCTCGAGAATTAGCATACTCTACCTCACTATAATCTTTTAAGATAGTGACATCACATCGCAATTTTGGGTTAAAATCTTTGACTCTTTCTATAATGTTCTCACCAACCTTAACCATCTCTTCAATACTTTTATCTACTACTTTCTCATCATATACAATTACTTTTTCTTTTTTGCCTCCTTCGATTTTTTCTGGAAAATCAAAAGAGGCTTTTACCCCAAATTCTGAAGTAGCTACCGCTTTTTCAACCATTAAATCAAAATCTTCACTCCCAGTAAACGAAGAAAATCCTATCCTACCCTGATTAATTACTCTTAACGCTTTCCCCTCGCTCTCTGAAATATCAATAGATTTTAACCTATTTACTTCAAAATTTACCGGAACAGTCTTGCTCTTTACTTTAAATAGTTCGGCTGAGTCTACTTTCTTGCCGACTTGCTGTAAATATTTTTCCATCTCACTTACCCCCCACTACTACTTTTTTTATCCTGAGGTGGGGGCTACCAAAAGATACGGGCAAGGGACCTTGTCCTGACTTTCCGCAACCTCCACTAGATTCAATCATCTTTAAATCATTTCCTACTCCTTCAATATTAAGAAGGGTAGTAAATAAATTTCCACTTAAAACTACATCTTTTACTGGTTCGGCAATCTTTCCATCTCTTATCATATAACCTTCCCCAGCACTAAAGGTAAACATCTCAAAAGTAGTCATCCCTCCATAACAATCCTTGGCGTAAATTCCTTTCTTTATTCCCGATAATAGATCTTCAAAAGGAGTATCTCCATTTTCGATATAGGTATTAGTCATTCGAACAATGGGTTTAAAGCGATAATTAAGGGCTCGGGCGTTTCCAGTTGGCTCTTCTCCCATTTTAGCTGCAGTCTCCCGAGAATGAAGTCTACCTACCAGGATACCATCTTTTATCAGATAATTTTTCCTGGTTCTAATCCCTTCGTCATCATATTTAGCCGAACCCAATAAGTTGGGGATAGAGCCATCATCAACTACATTAAGTTTGGGAGAGCCAAATTTCTTTCCTAATTTCATTAAACCGCTCATTCTCTCGTCCTCATATAAAAAATCAGCTTCACTAAGATGCCCAAAGGCTTCATGGATAAAAACGCCGCCTAATATTTGATCTAAAATAACTGTATATTCTCCGCCTTCCACTGACTCTGCCCTAAGAAGATTGACTGCTCGAGAAGCTGCTCTTTGTGCTTTGGGGGAAATTTTTTCTATTATTTCAAAACCTTTAGTAGTCCCAATGCTTTCATTGGCTATCTGAACATTATCTCCCTTTCGAGCTATGGCTGTAAAACTCACACTTAAGAATGGTTTTTCCTGTTCGATATAACTACCTTCAGAATTAGCAAAATAAATAGTAGAAAATTTGTCGGTATAAATTACCTTAGAAGATTGAATCTGAGGACTAAAATTCATAATTATATTATTATAATTCCCCACCAATTCCTTCTTTTCTCTCAAACTTATCTGACGGAAATCTTTATCTAAATCCTGCTTAATTATTTCCACGACTGGCGAATTAACAGCTAATCTACTTTCTTCTTTTCCAATCAATCTCGCTACTTCTATTGCCTCACTAACCTTTTCTTCTAAATTATCAAACTGATTAAAGGAAATAAATCCCCATCCGCCTTTCACCAGCGCACGAACATCTCCTCCTATCTGTTGAGAACAATTAATCTTCTCTAACTTTTCCCCTTGAAAATGAATGGTAGTAAACTCTTTTTTTTCCGCCCTTATCTCAATATAGTCTGCTTTGTCCTTTTTATTTTTTAGAACTTTTTCAAAAATCTCTCTCATCATTATATTCTCCTTGCCCCCCTACCTTACTATTTTGTCTGATTTTTGGGTTTCAATCATATTATAACTTTTTCATTCTTTATTCAGTCTTCTTCTGTTTCGCTTATTTTATTTTTTAATATTATTTCTTCATCTAAATAAATTGGTCGTTCTAACCACCAGATCCATTTGCTCCATTTCTCTTTAAAGTCTTTACTCTCCTCTTTAATATTTATAAACCCACTTATTTTTGCTTCCATTTCATCAGCATAGTGTAGAGCAATAGCTGCCAAAATGCTGGGCAACTTCGGTGAGCCAAATTCAAAATGACCATGATGACTTAAGATAGTATGTTTCACCATTAATTCTAAATCTTGAGGAAAATCTTTTAAATTCTTTATCTTCTGATCAATCATCTCCAAACCTAAAGCAATATGACCAAGGAGCTTACCTTCATCAGTGTGTTCGATAACTTGGTCATAGGCATATTCCCTTACTTTACCTATATCATGAAGTATAGCCATAGTAATTAAAAAATCACGGTCAATTTCTTTATAGATATTACATATAGCCTCACAAATAGTCACGACACTTAGAGTATGTTCAAGCAAACCTCCAATATAAGGTTGGTGCACTTTGGTGGCAGCAGGAGCCCTTTTAAATTTTTCTACAAATTGCGGATCATCAAAAAAAGCTTTCAAAAGAGCTTTCAAATAACTATTCTCTATAGACTTAATCTTCAACCACAATTTCTTTATTAATTCATCTAAATTTTCTTTTGATTGGGGTAAATAATCTGAATAATCTAAAGGAGCAGCTTTTATAATAGAAGAGATAGTTGCTTGAAGGCTGCCATCATCTTTCTGTTTGGTTATGAAGCCTTGAATATGAGCAAACTGAATAGTACTAAGTTCCTCAACTTTATCAATAGAAACATCCCAATTTATGGCTTCGATTTCTCCAGTCTTATCAGCAATTTTAAAAAACATATCAATGGTTTTTTTATCTCTTCTCACTTTAAACTCTTTATTTTTCAATAAAAATACATCATTTATCCGGGAATTCAAACTTAAATCAGTTATCATCTGTTTTTTGCCCAAAACACTTCACTTCCTTTCTTTGATATTTTCAATAGGGGAAATGGGGACAGGCTACTTTTTTGATTTAAAAAGTTACCTATCCCCTTTTTCTCTTTTTCTTATCTCAACTTGATACTATATACTCAATACTCGATACTGTATATAATAAATACTTGACAATAATCTTTATTTTCTTTATTCTATTCTCAGTAAAACCCTAGTAATTATATATCAATTTTAAATTAGTCTTCAAACACAAGCCGAAGTGGCGGAACTGGTAGACGCGCTACGTTCAGGGCGTAGTAGGTGTATGCCTGTGGGGGTTCAAATCCCCCCTTCGGCACCTCTTTACATAATCAGATAGCGCTTCTACTACTCTATCCATTTCCCAATCTTCTCCAATGGTAAATCTGATAAATTGGTCGCCCAAACCAGAAAACTCATTTTCCCAGCCAGGTAAAGCATAAACTCCTCTTTCCTTTAAATGCTTCCAAATTTTTTTACATTCTTCTTTATCTCTAAACTCTACTAAAACAAAATTTGCTTTTGAATCATAAGCGAAAAATCCTAACTCATTTATTTGCCTTACAAACTTATCTCTTGTTTTCTTTATTTTCTCCCAAGCTTTTTGATAATAATCTAAATATTTCAGGACCTTTTCTGCAGCCTTCTCGGCCATTCTATTCACTCTAAAATATTGACCAAAAGCTGCCAATCTTCTTATATTTTGCGGGTTAGAAATGGCAAAGCCCAAGCGCAATCCGGCTAATCCAAAATTTTTAGAAAAACTTCGGGAAATAACCAAATTATCATATTTGTCAATTAAGTCTACCATAGTTTCTTCTAAATATTCATAATTACACTCATCAACTACCACCATCCCTTTTGTTCTTTGTAGAATATCAATAATCTTTTCTCTGGGGATTCCTGTCCCGGTAGGATTATTAGGATTACATATCCATATCAATGAGGTTTTCTTTAGTTGTTTAGCAGAATAATTAATATTATATTCTCTATTATGCAGACAATTAACTAAAACCTTGGGTAAACCTGATCTATCAGCACTGACCTCATATTGAAAAAAAGTAGGAATGGGGATTAAGACCTCTCCTTGATAAGCTCGAGTAACTATTTCAATAACTTCATCTGAACCATTAGTGGGCAAAATATTCTCTCTATTTACTCCTACATGCTCTGCTAAAACTTGACATAGTTGGGAATACCCTCCTCCTGAAGGATAAAGATTAATGTCCTTTAATTCTGTAGACAACTCTTTTAGTAGCATGGCAGGCAGAGGATATTTAAAATAGGAATGACTTAAAAATATTTTTTCTTTTTTAAAAGGTTTTATCTTCTCTTTGTTTTTCATCTTTTTGTTCTAATTATTTTCTCCTCTTTTTATCATTTTATCCTTTAAGATATTTAGAGATTAGCTCTTTCCATTCTTTATCGAAAACTCCTCTTAAAGAATCTTTTTCTCTTTCGGTCATAAAAGAAGCTTCGATAGAATTAAAACTAATCTTTCTAATCTCCTCTAAACTAAATCCAAACTTTTTAATTAAAATTAAATATTCTTTAGTAATCGAAGTATCAAACATAGTAGGGTCATCAGAATTGATAGTTACCATTAACCCTTCTTTAAAATAATTTCTAACTGGATGTTCTGCAAATTTTTTACATGCCCGCGTCTTGATATTACTTACTACACACACCTCTAAAGGTATCTGTCTTTCTTTAAGAAAAGCAATTAATCGGGGGTCTTCATAAGCCCTTAATCCATGACCTATCCGCTCTGCTTTCAATTCATTCACAGCTGCCCAAATAGATTTAGCACCATCAGTCTCACCAGCATGGGCAGTAAGCCGAAAACCTAGTTCTCTGGCTTCCCCATAGACTTTGGCAAATAGACCTGCCAGGAATATTTTTTCACTTCCTCCCAGCCCAATGCCTATAAGCCCCCGCCCTAAATAACCGCTCAGTTCTTTCACCAAATTAAGCCCCATGCGCGGACCATAATCCCTGACTACATCTACAATCAATTCACTTCGAATTCCAAAATCATCAAAAGCTTTTTTCTTACCTTTAATCAAACTTTCGGTTATTCCAGATGCAGATAATCGCTTATTTCTGAAAGTGAAATCTCGAGGAGAATAGAAAGCCTCTACATATTTCACATTTTGTTCACTCAGACTCTTTAGAACCTGGTAAGATAATTCCTCAAAATCCTCATATTCAGTAATAAAACTGTTCTTCCATAACCAAACTTTAATAAATTGAGTAAAATTAGAGTAGGTTAAATGCCTTTTAAGGTCTTTAAGATTCTTGATGGAGGAATTTTTATTTCGTTTTTGAATAAAGTTTAATAAAGTTGGTAAAGGAATTGCTCCTTCTAAGTGGAGATGGAGTTCAACTTTAGGTATTTCTCGCATAAATTGCGCTAATTTGTCCGAATGTTCTATTTCATTATTATTAAGAATTTGTATCTCTCTCCCTTTCAATCTTTCTCAAATCTGCCTCTCCCAAACCAAAATAATGCCCAATTTCATGAATAACCACTTTTCTGACCGATTCTTTTATGTCTTCTTTATTTTTACAACGAATTTCTATAGGTTTTTTAAAGATAATAATCTTATCAGGTAAAACATTCTTATACCAGATACCTCTTCTGGAATAAGGAACCCCCCGATAAAGACCTAAAAGACCATAGGGCGATCTGATCTTCATCTCCCTAAGAAGTTCTTGAGAAGGCAAATCTTCAATAACTACGGCAATATTTTCCATCCTTTCTCTGAATTTTTCAGGAAGGGTGCTTATTGCCTCAGTTACTAATTCCTCAAATTCTTCTTCGGTTACTTTCATTTTACTTTTTTAGCTTTTCTTCCAAATTTTTTATAAATTCTTTCACTTTCTGCAGGTATTGGTCCCTGTTTACTTCTCGGGAGGTCAACTCAAGTAAAGCAAGTGGAGGTTTTTGGCAGATATCTTCCATATCTGTAAATACCTTCTTAGCATCTGAACCCAAACAGGTGCAGAAAAAAGCTACATTTTTAAAATCTTCCTTATGTAAAGAAAGATAGGTCCTGATAGGAGCAGATATATTTCCAGCCCAAATAGGAGTTCCAATAATTACCAGATCATATATAGAGGGATTTTTCTTAAGTTCTTTAATTGTAGTAAATCTTCTATTAACAGCATCATTGCCAGCGCTTAAAAATCCTGAAACTCCTCTTCTATCTTTTGTATCAAAAATTTCTTCAATGTCACACTTTAAGATTTCAGAAATAGCTTTGGCTACTTTTTTAGTTCTGCCGCTTCTCGAATAAAATACTACCAATATTTTTTCCATTTTATAACTTCCCTTCCATTTTTTCTTACTTTCCATTATAGCTAATTTCCTTCATAAAAAAAGCTTTAGAAATAGTTATGAATTATTATCGGAAAAATTTAGTCAATAAATTCTAATACCTCGTCTATTTTCTTTACAATCTTGGGTTTTGGCTCTTGATCAGGAATACCCATCGGAACTAATGCCATTAACCTCCATGGTTCTTCTATTTTCAGTATTTCCTTTAATGCCGGTGCAGCAATTAGAGGGCCACACATCCAGCAGGTTCCATAACCTTTTTCTGTAGCAGCCAACAATAAATTCTCCACTGCAGCAGCAACACTTTGAATCTCTACCTGGGAGCGCAAGAGCTCTGCTTGGCCCTTCTTTAACCCCTCTAACTTTAATACCTCGTCAATCATTGAATGATAAGGTTTTACCAGTACAGCAAAAACCAGGGGTGCCTTTACAAAAAAAGTAGAATAAGCCCTCATCCCCTTTACTTTAACTCCTGCTCCTTTTAATTCTTGCCAGTTACTAACTTCTTCTATTTCGTTCATAATTGCCCTTTTCATCTCTCTCAATATATCTTTATTGCTTATAGCTATAAAACGCCACATCTGTTTATTGTGAGCACTAGGGGCAAGGGTAGCTGCATAAATAATATCATAAATATCTTCTTTGGGAATTTTATCTGATCTAAATTTACGTATACTCCTTCTTTTTTTAATTGCCTCTATTAATTCCATTGTTATTACTCCTTCCATTTATAATGTCCCACTGGCATTACGTATAAGGGGATAGGTTGCGCCCGCAGAGGGTGCAATCCTGAAACCTATTCTTTTTTCAATAATTCCCTGGGCTGACCACAAGAGTTGCGAAACCTGTTCCAGAGTTAAAGAATAATCTTTAAATTCTCTTCTTGATCTCCTTCTGGCTAAGGCCTCTTCCACTGACATTTTCCCTTCTAACTGAGGTAAAGGGAGTTTAATCTCCTCTTCTGAAAAGGCATAAGCTATCAAAGGAGTTATAAAGATACTAATCATTATCAAAATAAATATTTTAGCAATTAACCAACCTCCTTAAATTGCTCTTTTTCCCAGTCATATTTTTCTACCAATTCCCCAAAACTCATCTGGCCACACTTCACCTTTTCTATATATCCCTTGCTCTGAAAGAAAAAGTTCTCTAAAGGATCTAATCTCTCGCCCTCTAACATCTTCAAAAGTATCTTAGAATATAAGCGGTCATACAGCTTTATAATATTTTCTTCTTTTTGTTTAATACCTACTTTTGTGTTATCAATTCTCTCTATCCAATATCCCAAATTTACCAAATCTGGAGTTTCTTCATATCCTGACTGAGCAAAAAATTCTAAATCCTTCTTATGAGGTCTCAACTCCTCCAACCTTCCAATATTATAGCCCAACATATTCTCCAAAGCTATAATTGATTTTTCCTCTGCTCGCACTTTTTCCACAATATTTACCTTTATATCCTTATCAATCAATAAAGTGTTATTAAACAATTCTCATCATTCTCCCTATTCTATATTCTGCCTAAATAATAGCCATATATAAAATTTATATATAATTTTTTCTTTTTAATTTTATCACATTATTCTATTAAGGCAAGATGTAAACAAAAGTGCCAGGCACCTTTGTTTACATCTTGACAATAAACATACGTTTGTTTTATAATATAATTAAATCAGTAGACAAGGAGGTAGAATATTTTGTCCAAATATTCACTTTCCTCCAACCTTACTAAAACTTTTCAGTTAATTCAAAAAAAGATTAAAGAGAGTGGTTATCCACCCACTGTTCGAGAAATCTGTAAAGCAGTAGGGGTGACTTCTTCTGCTACTGCCCATAAATATCTTACTATTCTGGAAGAAAGAGGTTATATCAGTCGAGAGAAAGAAAGGTCTCGGGCTATTAAAATTATACCCCAGACCAAGAAAGTGCCTGTAGTAGGAAGTGTAGCTGCCGGAGAGCCTTTGTGGGCCTTAAAAGATATCACCGAAATTATCCCTATCCCCGAAGAACTTTCTGGTAGCGAAGAAAGTTTTATGGTAAAAGTTGAGGGTGATAGCATGATTGGCGACCACATTCTTGATGGAGATTATGTTATGGTTAAACCCCAGCAAGATGCAGACAACGGGGATATCGTCATCGCTCTTTTAAATCAGGAAGAAGTTACCGTAAAAAGATTGTACAAAAAAGATAATCAGATTACCCTGCAACCTTCTAATCCTCTTTATAAACCTATAAATACTAAAAATGTAATTATTCTGGGCAAAGTTGTCGGAATTTTAAGAAGATTTAAGGGAGGGAAAAAACAGTAGATATGTTATATGTTGGCACTTCTGGTTTTAGCTATAAAGATTGGATAGGGCCCTTTTATCCTGAAAATATTGATAAAAAAGAGATGCTTAAATTGTATGCTCAAAAATTCAAGGTTACCGAAATTAATTCTACTTACTATAGTATACCCCACCCAGCATCTTTTTATTATTTACAACAAAAGGTCCCTGCTGACTTTAAATTTGTAGTAAAAGCTAATCAAGAAATGACTCATAGCCGAGAGGAAAATCCCACCGTCTTCAATGATTTCAAAAAATCTATAAAACCCCTAATAGAGTCAGGTAAATTCGCTTGTGTATTAGCCCAATTCCCTTATTCTTTTTATAATACTCCCATCAATCGGGATTATCTTCTCCGCTTTAAAAAAAGGATGGAAGATATACCTCTGGTGGTAGAATTTAGAAATTCCTACTGGATAAATGATGAAATATTTAGAATTTTAAAAAACAATGATATAGGCTTTTGTTGTGTAGACCAACCCCAGATCAAAGGCTTAATTCCTCCTATAGCTGAAGCTACTTCTAATCTGGGTTATGTCAGATTTCACGGTCGAAATAAAATCAATTGGTGGGAACATGAAAAAGCTTATCAAAGATATGATTATCTCTATACTGAAGAAGAATTAAGAGAATGGGTGCCAAAAATAAAAAAGATTGCGGAAAAAACCACCGACCAATATATCTTTATGAACAATCATTATAAAGCTAAAGCAGTTAAAAATGCCTTGATGTTAATCAAACTCCTTAGAGAAGAAATAAAAGCTGGAGAAATTAAAGAAGTAGAGAAAGGGCAGGAAAAAGAGGAACAGGATTAAAAAAGATTACTTATATTTTTTTTGCCCTCCGATACAAACATTAGTTCGGGATACGAGTTGCAAAATTAATTCGTATCTCGTATCCCCATTTTCACGAGGACAAGTCTCGTGAATCGTATCTCGTTAAGAAGAAAGAAAAGATAGCGGATATAGTTGGTTAGTTAGTTAGCTGGTTAATTGATAATTAGTAATTAGTGATGAGTAATAAGTGATAGGTGACAGGTTTATAACTTCGGAGGTAGGGGTGTATTGTATCCGCTCACTAACGACTGATTTAGTAAGAAAGGATTTTAAAAAATGGATATGGTGCATTTACATGTACATTCTCAATACAGTATGCAAGATGGACTTTGCAGTATTGAGGATTTAATAAAAAAAGCTGCAAAATTTAAGATGGCAGCATTGGCCTTGACTGACCATGATGGGCTCTATGGTGCTATTCAGTTTTATAAAAAAGCAAAGAGTGCAGGAATAAAACCCATTATCGGCTGTGAAATAAGGATCAAAACTAATCAAAAATCTAAAGAGGTGTATCACCTTCTTCTTTTAGCCAAAGATAAAAAGGGATACAATAATCTCTGTCAGATTATTACCAAAGCCCATTTATCTAATCCTAACTCTATCCCAGCTATAGAAAAAGATATCTTGGTTAAATACAGCAAAGGAATTATTGGTCTAAGCGGGTGTAATAACGGAGAAATACCTCTTCTTCTTTCCCAAAAGAAGGTCAGACAAGCCGAAAAAGCTGCTTGCTGGTATCAACAGGTATTCGGTAAAGAAAACTTTTACTTAGAATTGTATTTTCATGGCTTCGCTCAAGAAAAAGAAATTAATTCCCAATTGATAGAAATGGGACGAAAATTAAATATTCCCGTAGTAGCAACTAATAATGTTCATTACTTAGAAAAAAATCAAGCCTCCTCTCAGCGTCTTTTAAACAAGATTGCTAATTTGGGAACAAAGGAAAGGTTTTATCACCAAAGACTGGAGACTGACGAATACTACTTTAAGTCCCCCTCAGAGATGGAAAAAATATTTTCCCGGGTGCCTCAAGCCCTTAAAAACTCAATTAAAATCGCTGAAAAATGCAACTTAAAACTTGATTTAGAAGAAATTCATCTCCCGGCATATCCCCTCCCCTCTTCTTATTGTTCTGCTCAGGATTATTTAAAAAAACTTTGTCTGGATGGACTCAAAAAATATTATTCTCTCCCCTCACCAGAAGTCAAAACCCGTTTAGAATATGAATTAAAAATAATCAATCAGATAGGTTTTGCCGGATATTTTCTAATTGTCTGGGATATAGTCCGCTTTGCTAAACAGAACAATATCCCAGTAGGACCGGGAAAGGGTTCTTCGGCTGGCAGTTTAGTCTCTTATCTTCTTAATATCACTGAGGTAGACCCTCTAAAATACCGACTCTTTTTTGAAAGATTCCTCAACCCGGAAAGAATAGACCTTCCGGATATAGATATTGATTTTGGTCAGCTGGGGAGAGAAAAAGTAATCTCTTATATATTTAAGAAATTTGGGAATAATCGGGTAACCCATGTCAGCACTATTTCCACTTACGCTGCCCGCTCAGCCATTCGAGATGCGGGGAGAGCACTGGGATTCCTCCCTCAGGAAATAAATAAAATTGCCCAATTTATGCCTATATTCTCCTCACCAGGAGTAATTAAAGCTGCTCTTAAACATTTACCTGAACTGCAAAAACTTCCCTGTGACCAGGAACCCCTTAAATCACTATTCTCTTTTGCTCAGGCCATAGAAGGAAAACCTCGACATCTCTCCGTACACGCCTCCTCAATGATAATCTCAGATAGACCGCTTTCAGAAGTAGTCCCTCTGGAGGTAACTAATCAGGGAGAGATAGTCAGCCAATATGAAAAAGAATCCATCAAAGATTTAGGCTTATTGAAGATGGATATCCTGGGCTCCCGCAGCCTTACTGTAATTAAAAAGACTTTAGAAATGTTAAAAGAAAATAATACAGATATTGATCTTAATAAAATTCCTCTTGACGATAAAGCTACTTTTTTTGCCCTGCAAGAGGGCAAGACTCTGGGAGTCTTCCAGTTGGAAAGTTCAGGGATGTCCTCTCTTCTAAAGAAGGTTTCTCCTTCTTGCTTAGACGATTTAATTGCTGCCTTATCTTTATATCGACCAGGTCCCTTAGATAGTGGAATGACTGAACACTATCTTAAAAGAAAACGGGGAGAAGAAGAAATAATTTATCTACATCCCAAATTGGAACCCATTTTAAAAGACACTTTTGGAGTTATCCTTTATCAGGAACAGGTTATGCAGGTAGTTTCTGCTTTTGCCAATCTTAGCTTAGGAGAAGCCGACCTCTTTCGTCGAGCCATCAGCTCTCGTTCGCCGGTAGAAATGGAAAAACAGAGAGATAATTTCCTTAAAAAAGCCATAAATCAAGGGAATACTCAAGAAGAAGCAGAAAATATTTTTAATCTAATTTCCAAATTTGCTCACTACGGTTTTAATAAAGCACACAGTACCTCCTATGCCTTGATCTCTTTTATAACCTGTTATCTTAAAGTACATTATCCCGCTTACTACCTGGCTTCCCTACTCACCTGTGGTATGGGTTATTATTCTCCTGACCGTTATATTCAGGAAGCCCGACGCCTTAAAGTTAAAGTACTCTCTCCTGATATAAATAAGAGTGAAGCTGGCTTTACCGTAGAAGAAGGAGCTATCCGGGTGGGATTGAGTAAAATAAAAGGTATGGGGGAAAAACATTTAAAATCGATTCTATCCCTCAGAAAGGAATACCAAAGGTTTAATTCCCTGTATGATTTCTGCTGCAAAACTATATCTTCAAGAATCAATCAACCATTGATAGAAAATCTAATTAAGGTGGGTGCTTTTGATTTTACTACTTATTCTCGTTCCGCACTATTGACTTTACTTCCTCTTACTTTAAAAGAGGTTAGAAAAAAGGCTAAAGATAGGGTTAAAAATAAAATATCCGAAGAGAGAGAATTACGGAATACTGAACTTATTGCCTCTGACTCAATCCCCGCATATCCCTTTTCTAAATCTTTCCAAATGAATTTAGAAAAAGAAATACTCGATTTATATATAAGTGACCATCCCTTAAGCAGATACTACAAAGAACTAGCCTGCTTTTCAATTATAAAGTCCAATCAAATAGAAGATATTTGCAACCAGAAACCCATCTTCGTAGTAGGAATACTAATTCAAGTGAGAAGACAATTCACCAAACAAAGACAAGTTATGGCTTTCCTGCTCCTGGAAGATGAAGCGGGTTTCTTTGAGGCAATTACCTTTCCAGCAGTCTATCAAAAATATTCTAATCTATTTCGTAAGGAAGCACCTCTTTTGATAGAAGGTACTTTAAGTAAAAATGATGGTGATTCTAAAATAATCGCCCGAAAGATTGTGAATATAAATTCGTATCTCGTATCTCGTGAATCGTATCTCGTGAAGGAGATGGAAACCAGGTGCCTGAAGTAGGGGCAAACCTTGTGTTTGCCATAGGATTCATTCACCATTGACTAAATTGACCGGGAGACTGGTAGACTGGCTGACCGGTAGACATAAAAAATTGGCGAATTGTTAAATCGGGCAATTGGACAATTGGTGAATTGGTGAATTAATATTAACTGGCAAACCGGGTAACTGGCTAACTAAATACTAACGACTATTCACCAACGACTAATTAGTCAGAAAGGAATAAAAAATAGTGGACAACATCAATCGTCTATCCATAATTCATCTGGATCTCGATGCCTTCTTTGCTTCCGTAGAACAAAGAGATAACCCGGCCTATCGGGATAAACCTCTTATTGTAGGAGGAATAAGTGGCGGAGGAGTAAGTAATTTGAATCGTGGAGTAGTCTGTACCGCTTCCTATGAAGCCCGTAAATATGGTATTCGTGCTGGTATGCCTATCTGGGAAGCTCGCCAAAAATGCCCCCGAGGAATTTTTGTCCCCACCCAAATGAACAAATATTTAAAGGAATCCCGCAAATTCTTTCAGGTATGCAGCACTTATACCCCTCTAATAGAACCGTTGAGTGTAGATGAACTTTTTTTAGATGTATCCGGGTGTGAATCACTCTTTGGCTCATCTGAAATAATCGGCAGAAAAATTAAAGAAAGAGTTTATCAAGAATTAGGACTCAAGGTTTCGGTAGGAATAGCAGAGAATAAATTCTTAGCCAAGATAGCCACCAACCTGGGGAAGCCGGACGGTTTCTACATCATCCCTTCAAAAGATATTCAAAAAATTCTCTATCCCCTCCCCATCTCTGCTCTCTGGGGCATAGGGAAAAAGACGGAAGAATTACTTAACAAATCCGGTATTTACCGGGTAGAACAATTAGCCCGGATGCCTGATTCTATCCTGGAAAATCTTCTGGGGAAAAACGCAAAAAAGATAAAACTTCTGGCTCAGGGGATAGACGAGAATCCGGTTACTCCTCCATCAACCGCAAAATCTATCGGCAAAGAAACGACTTTTAGCACTAATATAACCGAAAAAGAAATTTTGGTAAAAGAATTGCTCAAACTTTCTCAGCAGGTGGGTTATGTCGCCCGAAGAAAAAGTTATAAAGGCCGAACCATTACCTTAAAAATAAGATTTCAGAATTTTACTACCTTTAACAGGTCTAAGACTTTAGAAAACCCTACCAATCTTGATGATATCATCTTTAAAACCGTGGTAGAACTCCTGGGCAAAGTAAGATGTAAAAAAGGCGGGGTTAGACTTTTAGGGATAAAACTCTCCAATCTTGCTTCGGGAAATGAAAGAAAACAATTGAAGCTCTTAAGAGAGGAAGAGGATAAAAAAGGTGATAAATTAGAACAGCTTACTCAGTCCTTAGATAAAATCAGAGAAAAATTTGGCACTAAAGCCGTAACCCGGGCTAGTCTCTTATCTAATCCAAAGAGGTAAAACCTTAAAATTATGTAAAAAATTAACTTTCAAATTAGCTATTCCTTGCAGTCCCCTCTCTTCTCTTTCAGGGCTTTTAGAATCTTTTCCGGAGTGATAGGAAGGTCGCAGATTCTTGCCCCTGTGGCATCATAAATGGCATTGGCAATGGCCGGAGCAGTGGCAATAGTAGCCGGTTCCCCGATTCCCTTGGCTCCAAAAGGCCCTTCTGAATCTTCGTTTTCTACTATCCGAGTAGTGAAGAGAGGAGTGTCCATAGAAGTAGGAATTAGATAACCGGTTAAATCCGGATTCAAGGTGATGCCTTCTTTAACAACCTGCTCTTCCATCAGAGCCATACCTATCCCCTGGACGGTTCCTCCTTCTATCTGCCCTTCCACGTTCTTAGGATTTACAGCTTTACCGATATCTGCCGTAGTATACACATTTAATACTTGAACAATACCCGTATCGGTATCAACTTCCACTTCAACCACCTGGGTAACAAAGGTATAAGCCACATAAACTTTTTCGCCCTGTCCGGTTTTGGGGTCGGGTTTATCAGTGTGAGGGAAGAAGGACGCTTCTGCCTTTAAACAATCACCTTTTTCTTTTACCCTCTTGGCTAATTCCCAATAACTTATTTTATTATTTGGATTATCATTTCTAAAAATATAACCATCTTTTATTCCTAATTCTACATAATTGCTTCTAAACTCAATACTGGCATAATGATAAATATTACTCAACAACCCTTCTGAAGCCTTTTTCACTGCATTGCCAGTAAAAAATGTCTGCCGGGTTGCTGAAGAAGAGCCGGAATTTTTAGTTAAATGAGTATCGCCAGGAATAATTCTGATTACCTCCGGCTTCACCTTTAAAACCTCTGCTGCAATCTGAGTAATTACAGTTAAAACACCCTGTCCTACATCTGCTGCAGCAGTTCTTATTAGAATCTTTCCCTCATCTTCAACTTCTGCTGAAGCAATGGAGTGGTCAGGAAATCCTTCTCCATAACCAAAACCGAACATAATAGTAGCTATTCCTCTCCCACGTTTCTTCATAGTCTTCCCTCCTTCCATTCCTCCCAGCCAGCTAAATCTACCGCTCCTTTAATGGTCTCTTTCACTCCTACACTATGGGTCAATACCTGCCCATTGGGGGTAGAAGAACCGATACTATAGGCATTTTGTAAACGGAATTGAACCGGGTCAATCCCCAATTTATGAGCTAAAATATCCATCTGGGATTCATAAGCAAAAGCCATCTGAGTAGCTCCAAAACCACGCATCGCTCCCGCATAAGTATTGTTAGTATAAACAGTATAGGCCACACCTTTTACATTATCTACATTGTAAGGCCCCGTACAATGATACATACCTTTATGTACTACAGCTGGACCACTGGAGGCATAAGCCCCAGTATCGCCAATCACTTCCACCTGCCAGGCAGTTAAATAACCTTCTTTAGTCGCTCCAGTTTTTGCTCGAACAATAAAAGCGTGCCGTTTAGATTGAGTAATCATTGATTCTTCTCTAGTATAAGTGAGTTTAACTGGCTTTTTAGTAATCATTGCCGCTAAAGCCAGATGGATATGAACCGAGATATCTTCTCTCTTACCAAAGGCACCTCCGATAACTGGTTGAATAATCCTTATCTTTTCTTTAGGTAAACTTAAAGATTGGGCAATATCTGCCTGAGTGTCATGAAGCCATTGAGTAGCTACCCAGAGTTTGATAATCTCAGTTTCCGGGTCAAAAACCCCCACCCCAGCCTCTACCTGAAGGGGAACCTGATCTAAAAAGCTTGTTCTGTATTCATTTTCTACAACCACATCTGCCTGGGCAAAACCTTTTTTTATGTCCCCCTTTTCTAGGTAATGGGTAGCCAGGATATTGCCATCTTGGTGAATAAGAGGGGCATCTTTTTCCATAGCTCGCAAGGGGTCGGAAATTATTTCTAATTCTTCTACTTCCACCTCGATTAATTTAACTGCCTTAGACGCGATCTCTTTACTTTCGGCAATTACTATTGCCAAAGCATCACCCATATAACGCATTTTCTGACCAACTCCAACAAGAACCGGTTGGTCTTTAATAATCAAACCAAAATTTTTAACCCAGGGGATGTCAGCAGCAGTGATTATCCTTACTACCCCTGGTAATTTTTGTGCTTTACTAATATCTATTCGGCGTAAATAAGCATGGGGATAAGTGGCTCTTTTAATCTTTATATACAACATATCATCAAAATATATATCATCAGCATATATAGCCTTGCCGGTTACTTTGTCATAGGCATCTACTTTGAAAATATTTTTACCTACATATTCTTTAGGCATCTTCTTCACCCCTTCCCCCATCTCTACTGGATAACCTATCTGCCGCTAATCTGATAGCATCAAATATTTTTTGATAACCGGTACAGCGGCAGAGGTTTCCAGAAATACCCCGCTTTATTTCTTCTTCGGTAGGATGGAGATTTTCTTCGAGCATTTTTTTAGCAGCTAAAATCATTCCCGGGGTACAGAATCCGCATTGAATTGCCCCGCTCTCTATAAAAGCCTCTTGAACTGGATCCAGACCTTTGTCATCTCCTACTCCTTCAATAGTAGTGATAACTGCTCCATCAGCCTGAGGCGCCAGCACTAAACAGGATGCTACTAACTCACCATTCATTATCACTGTGCAGGCTCCACATTCACCTTTTCCGCAACCTTCTTTGGTTCCGGTTAAATGCAGGTCATCTCTTATTAAATCCAGTAAACGAGTTGAAGGAGTAGTCTCTACCTTTTTTTTCTTACCATTAATGGTCAACTCTATTATTAATTTAGTCATTTATATGACCTCCACCAACTTGAATACACTTCTTCTAAGGCATTGATCATTATTTCTTTGGCTACATCTTTGCGGTATTCCCTGGTCCCTCTAATATCATCAATAGGTGAAATCTTGTCTTCTACCATCTGTCCTAACTGATTAAAATCTAATTGATTAAAGTTTTTTCCTATCATTCTTTCTCTAATCTCTTTTATTTGAATAGGAGTGGGTGCTACTGAGCCCAAGCAGGCTCTTGCCTCTTTAATTGTTTTATTATCTTCAGCCATTTTAACTACCAAAGCTAAAGTAATAGTGGCAATGGCTAAAGCCCTTCTCTTACCAATTTTAATCCAGCTATCATAAGTTTTTTCATATGGCAGAGGAAGGATTACCTGAGTCAATAATTGGTCTGGTTTTATAATAGTTTGTTTAGGTCCTACAAAAAATTCTTCCGCGGGAATTAGCTCTTCTTTTTGAACAGAGAGCAATTTAAATTGAGCGTCATAAGCCATTAAAGGAGGCAAAAGGTCACCAGCTGGTGAGGCATTAACAATATTCCCTCCCACGGTCCCTCGATTTCTTATCTGGGGAGAACCAATATCAGCAGCTGCTTGACTTAAGATGGGAAAGTACTTTTTGATATCTTCAGAGTTTTCTAATTGGGAGTGGGTAACCGTCGCCCCAATTTCCATTTGATTCTTGCTTATTCTTATCTTCTTTAATTCTATAATGTTTTTTAAATCTAACCAGTTATTGATTTCATAAAGTCGGTCATAATATTGAACTAACAGGTCGGTCCCTCCAGCAATTATTTTAATTTCTTCTCCATATTTAGATAAAATTTCCAGTGCTTCCTCTATTTTCTGAGGAGCAAAATACTGAGAGAGAGCAGTTTTCTGATAAGTTTTTTGGCATCCCTTTAAATCTCCGAATGATTCTTCCATAAGTCGGATTCACCACCTCCTAATCCAATATATATTTTATCACTTAAAAAATGCTCTTGCCAAGTTATTATAAAATATAGTATCGAGTATATAGTATCCAGTATCGAGTTAAGAAAGAGAAGAAAAGATACAAAAAAGTAGTATTCTTATTTCTACCTAACTATACCACTAAAGTTTACACTAACTTATTGCGTATTGCGTATCGCCATACAACTCTTTTCTGTCATTCCCGTGGAAACAGGAACTTATCTTTAAATATTATTCTGGGTTCCCACTTTCGTGGAAATGACATAAGATACTAGAATGATACTGGTAAAGCCAAAATTACATTACTATCGTCATAAATTTTGAATTTTAAAGTTAAATTAAATAATTGTAATCTTTTAATACAGTGCTTATTATTGCGCTGGCTTTTTTAAGTTCTTTGATGTTATAATCATCCGGACATTGTGAATCTACAGGAATCAATTTACCGTCTTTACCCAATTTTAATTTCCACAGATTATCATTCAACCTCAGGGTTATTAACTGACTATCGGTGTAATCGGCAGCTATAAAACCGTTATTAGTGCTATTTTCAAAGTCCTCTTTGGTTGTAAAAAGAGTCAGCTTATCTTTATATGGTTTGCCATCATAGGGACAAAATGTAGCACAGTTTCCACATTCATTACACAGTGCATCAAGATGGAGAATCTGAAAGACATCTTGAAAATCTTCTTTCTTATCAATCTCAATCGCCACATTTGCCCGATTTGGACAGACATCCATACATTTATTGCAGATAATCTTACACTCTAGGCACCGCTCTGCTTCACTTTCAGTTATTACCCTATCGTCTTCGGATATTACCTCAGGAATGAGACGACTTTTTTTACGGTAAATCTCGGAAATCTGTTGTTTTTTATTGAATTTCAGTTTAAAATCCTTATCTAAACCTTTCCAGCCTGGCATCTCCTTTTTAATAATAGCCTCTGCTGCCTTTCGGGCATCGGCAATAGATTGGACCACGGTCGAGGGTCCACGATAGGCATCGCCGCCTATAAAAACATTTTTCACATTAGTCTCCAGAGTTTCTGGGTCTGCATAAGGCTTGTTTCCAGTCTCAAGTTTTATTCCTTGAGCAGTTAGGAACCTGATATCTGGAATCTCTCCAATAGCACTGATTACAGAATCTACATCAATTTCTTCGGTCTCTTCAGTGGGGACAGGACGTCGACGACCACTTTCATCAGGTTCGCCTAAAGTCATTCGACGGCATTTTAGAATACCTTTTTGAGAAAATGATTCTGGTAACAAGAGGGATTTGAAAATTATCCCTTCTTCAAGTGCGTGTTCATATTCCTCACGGTCTGCCGGCATTTCTTCCTCAGTACGACGGTAAATGATAAAAACCTTCTCAACACCGTCAACCTTCAGCGCTGCTCTTGCGCTATCCACAGCAGTATTCCCCCCTCCTATTATGGCAACCCTTCGACCAAGATTAAGAGCTCCTGCATTTTTATTAAAAGACCTTAAAAAATCCAGAGCTTTATAGTTGTTGCTATTGTCACACGCTAACTTTAGTTCCCTTGAAACTTCTGCACCAATCCCGATAAAGATATATTTATATCCCTCTTTACTTAAATTATTAATAGAAAACTCTTCTGATACCCCAAACTGGAAATCCACCCCTAGTGTTTTGATAATCGCAATATCTTTTTCGATAGCAGAGACAGGGATTCTAAAATTAGGCAGTATATGGCTCACTACCCCACCGGGAGAATCTTGTTTCTCAAATACAGTAACCTTAAATCCAGCTTTAGCCAGAAAATAAGCTACAGATAATCCTGCTGGTCCTGCACCGATAACCGCTACTTTTGTATCCAACTCATTAAACTGTTCACCAGTGATGTAACTCTTAACATTGTAGGTAACTTCTCCCTGTTCAGCCGCAATCTTTTTCACTTCGCGAATATTAACCGCTCCTTCATAATCGAGTCGAGTACAATTATACATACACTGATGGTCACAAATATAGCCAGTTATATGGGGAAGCGGATTTTTTGAATAGATAAGTTCCAAAGCTTTATTATATTGTCCACTACCTGCTAATCGAATGTATTCAGGAATATCCTGTCGGATGGGACAGGAAAAAACACAGGGAGCTGTATAGCAATCAATTAAAGGTAGTTTTTGATCAACGCAAATTTCCTTCGTGCCTCTCCAACCCTTCCGATAATATTTTTCCCCAAGGGCTTCTTTGGCTAATTTTTCGAGTTTTTTCACATCAATAATTTTGAGTTGCCTCTTCCCGCTAATAATTGGTTCTAATTTTCGGGCCATCTCCACCATTCTAAGATAGCCACCTGGTTTTAAGAGGTTGGTAGCCATTGTAATTGGTTTAATTCCTGTTTCAAAAATCTGAAGGATATTTAGCTGGGATGCTCCTCCTGAGTAAGATATAGGAAGAGTCCCTTTAAACTCCTTCGATAAACGGGAAGCTAAAGTGATAGTAATCGGGAAGAGAATGCGTCCCGATAAATACATCTCCTCTCCCGGAAGGACACCGAGGGTATTTACCGTTCCCAGCGTATTGGAGAGTTTAACCCCAAAATTACAGCCACAATCAGTGGCTACTTTAGAAAGTCGTTCAAGCATACCTATCGCATCATTCCATTGCAAATCTTTAGTAAATGTAGATTCTTTAAGGGATATATAATCGAAACCCAGGTTATCCAGTATTTCCCTGACCTTTCTAAATCCCAGGAGAGTTGGATTTAATTTCACATAAGTATTAAGTTTTTTTTCTGTCAAAAGATATTTACAGATCGCTTCTATTTCAAGGGGAGGACATCCATGCATAGTAGAAAGTGTTACAGAGTGAGTAATAAAAGGGGAAATAGTTCTGGAAATATTCTTTAGGTTTTCAATATTTCCTTTTAGATTATTAATCTCTTGAAAATTTGTTCCTTGAACAAAAAAATCTAATTCCTCCAGATAACGTTTAAATACTGGTTGTTCCGAGGCATCAATTAAACCATTAATAAATGAATCCATACGTTGTGTTTTAATTCCCTCTAAGTCATAACCAACACTCATATTAAAAATAAAAGAAGGTTTTGTAGTAGCTCGTATATCAAGAACTGATTCTATAAAGTGAAGCAGTATCCAGGCTTTAACATATTCACTATATGCCTGTTCCAGAGAAAGTTCAGTAGACCATTCGGTATTATAACCCTCATCTCGGGCATCAATACAGGGCTTGTCAAATTGCAGGCTATCTAGTTTTTGTACGGTTTTAAGCTCAAAAAAGCGCCCCCCAACCAGATAGGCAGCGATAATATTCTGAGTCAACTGAGTGTGGGGCCCTGCTGCTGGCCCTATAGGAGTGTCACAAATTTCGTTAAATATCTGAATACTTTTTGGGTTTTCTTTCTTAAAAAATTGTGATTCTGGTATCCCAAAAATGGTTCGCTGTTTCCTATATTCCTCAGTTATCCAATAAAGTAGTCGTTTAAAGGATATTGGCCGCATAATATCTCCCATTATTCTCCTCCTAATTAAAAATAGTGATACATTCCATTTTTATAATTTTACCATTTAAAGAATTCTTTTACCAACTCACTATGATCACCTTTGCAAATCAGATGGTGATTACCCAACGAACTTTGTAAAAAATATTTTATATCTTCATCTATCCTCATCCTGATTTGTGTACGGCATAGATTTTCTTTGTTTAAATTTTCTAAAATCTCCCCACCGGATACAAAATAATTTTTAGCATCGCTGGAGAGTTTAAAGATAGTGGCTTCCCCTTCCTCAATGACTCCCTGAATCCCCACTCCCAGACCTGATTCGAAGTGGGTTTTTAAATAAAATTTATCAGGCATATTTAAAGGCAAAGTACAATGAGCTAAAATTACTTCATTCTGGTTAATATCAATACTGGAAGGATTAGCCATAAAAATAGGCCCGCCAGTTAAATAGTGCAGAATAACCATAGATACAAGAGCGGGAATATCGCCTTCACAACCAGCTATAATCCCCTCATCGTTTAATAAGGAAAGACCAAGGCAACCGGTATTTTTATAAATTTCCAGCAAGTCAAAACATCTTACGGTAATGCCATCAAGTTTATATTTGTTTATGATAGCTTTAAACCCGCTATATATTTTCAGTGCCCCATCGATTGATTTACTATCAAACTCTTTATTCTTAATATCGTTTAATTTAGGATGGTCAAAACGATGACCCCGGTCAATTTCTTTAACCAATTCATCCATTTCAATATCAATTAATGAAATCCCTAAAGTTTCTTTTACCTTCAGATAATCTACATCACTGGCTATAAGCCAATCGGACGGCTTACCGATAACTCCTAATTTAGTGGAGGCTAATTTACTTTTCACTTCAAATATTTTACTAAGTTCCTTTATCCTCCTGGCAATATAATCACTGTCACCATGGATTATCTCTACTTTTTCTCTTTTCTGTTTTAAAAAGGAAGCAATCTCTAAAGAGGCGGCAAAAGAATTATGCCATCTACTGGATAAAAGCAGGTAAGGTCCATTAATTTGGGTAAAAATCTGTTTAAAATTTCCCTCCACTCCGCCAGATTTAATAAAGATAAGAGAAAAATAATTTCTTTGGTTAAAATCTATTAAACTTATATTCTCAAACTTTTCACCTAATTTTTCTTCAATATCTGTTAAAAAACCTTGCAAAGTACTATCAATATGTTTTTCATTGTGTACTTCTGAAACCAGATTATATAATCCTATTTTCATATCAAGTATCCTTTCTTTTATGAACTTAGTATCTATAATTAGTAAATTAATTTTTCTTAATTCTCAAAATTATATTACCTTATTTATGTTATTTATATTCTACAAAATTTACAAATTTCCTCTTTTTTTTCTAAAATAAATAAAAAATGATTATGCTTATTAATTTTTCTTTCTCTTTTTCTTAGCGCAATACCTGATACGAATTAGTTATCCAGTTACCCAGTTTACCAGTCAAAATCAATTAGCCGATTTCACCAATTGACCAATTAACCAATTGAATTTAGTTTATCAACCAGCCGGTTTACTTATAGGGTGAATAGTAATGTACCCCTATTTTTTAAAATTTAATACTCGTAACTTGTCACTAATTACTCATTACTTATCACTGTATCCTCTACGCTATTCGCTAAACGCTTTACGTTATAATACGAGATACGAATTTATACATACTCTTGTAAAGTCTTGCAATACAATTTATAATTAAAAATAAAATATCTTAAAAAGTTAAATTAAGAGGGAGCGGATAGGCTCTGGTGGGCCTTGCGGACTTCAAATCCGTGGGCGGTAATTAATGGTAATTGCCGCGGTGGGTTCGATTCCTACCCCTCCCGCCATTAATATTTATCTTCAAATATCACCAAAGGAGAAGTTTTGCTAATTGAAGAATAATGAGAATAATAAAGATTTAAACAATAATAATTTAAATTTATTACTATCCAAAATACCCAGTGTAGAAATAATTTTACAAAATAAAGCCCTAAAACCTTTAATACAAAAATATTCCCGAAAAATACTTACCCAAACAGTAAGAAAAGTTATCTCCGAAGAGAAAAAAAATGCTCGCAAAAATAGCCACCTCTATTCAGCACAAGAAAGGATAAATAAAATTAAAGAATATTTAGAAAAAGAAAATGTGTCTTATCTGCAAAAAGTTATAAATGGCAGTGGGGTAATCCTCCATACCAATCTGGGAAGAGCACCTCTGGGCGAAGAAATACTTAAAACAATCCAGAATACACTTCAGGGTTATATTAATTTAGAGTATGATCTTATAGAAGGGAATAGAGGGAAAAGAGGAGAAATTGTCGAAAAATTACTCTGTACCCTCAGCCATTCAGAAAAAAGCCTAATAGTTAATAATAATGCTGGTGCCATATTCTTGATACTAAATACCCTGGCT
Source organism: Candidatus Atribacteria bacterium (assembly GCA_003513845.1). GTDB lineage: Bacteria > Atribacterota > Phoenicimicrobiia > Phoenicimicrobiales > Phoenicimicrobiaceae > Phoenicimicrobium > Phoenicimicrobium oleiphilum. The sequence continues at coordinate 76,624 of DOTB01000003.1, forward strand.
AAAAACAAAGAAGTGATTGTCTCCAGAGGAGAATTAGTGCAAATTGGGGGAGGATTTCGCATTCCAGAGATATTGGAACAGAGCGGTGCTCACCTTCGAGAAGTAGGAACTACTAACCAGACTTTTATTGGTGATTATGAAAAAGCAATTAATGAAAATACTTCCCTAATCCTAAAAGTCCATCAAAGTAATTTTCATATGAACGGTTTCGTTCACCAAGTTGAAGTTAAAGAACTTAAAAAATTAGGGGGAAAATATAATTTACCGGTAGTAGTAGACTTGGGAAGTGGGACATTCTTAGCCACCGAAACTTTTGGACTAAAGCACGAACCAACTGTTCAAGAAAATATTAGGGCAGGTGCTGATATTGTCTGTTTTAGTACAGATAAACTCTTAGGAGGCCCTCAGGGAGGAGCTATTTGTGGAAAAGAGATTTATCTGAAGAAAATATCCCAACACCCTTTATTTCGAACCCTCAGAGTAGACAAAATGGCTTTAACTATCTTACAAGAAGTTTTATTGTATTATTTAAAGGATGAAGCGGTTACTAAAATTCCCATCTGGAAGATGATTTCCTGCCCCTTAGAAAAAATTGAACTACGCAGCCAAAATATCTGTCAAGAATTAAAAGAAGAAGGTATCCCAGCATTTACTAAAGAAGGGCAAACTGCTATTGGGGGAGGTTCTTTGCCCGGACAAACTTTACCCACAAAATTGATAATCATCAAACCCCCTTGTCCAGTAGAAATTTTTTCTAAAGAATTGCGATTATCCCACCCTCCTCTTCTGGGAAGAAAAGAAAAAGAATATTTTGTTTTAGATCCACGTACTATTGACCCTTCAACAGATAATTTAGTAATAAAAATAATTAAATCAGTTTATTCCAAGATGAAATAAAAAGAGGTTTCTATGTTTGTTTTCGGTACAGCAGGACATATTGACCATGGTAAAACAGCCTTAATCTATGCTCTAACTTCCATAGATACTGACCGTCTACCCGAAGAAAAAGAAAGAGGTATGACTATTGATTTGGGGTTTGCCTGGATGAAACTTCCCTCGGGAGAAAAAGTTGGAATAGTCGATGTTCCTGGTCACGAAAACCTGGTAAAGAATATGATAGTTGGAGCAACCGGAATCGATGCGGTAATTTTAGTTGTTGATGCAAAGGAAGGATGGATGCCTCAAACTGAAGAACATTTCCAAATTACTGAACTCCTCCACATAAAGTATGGTATCATTGCTATAACTAAAACTGATCTGGTAGACCAAAGTAGAGTAAATATTGTAGAAAGACAGATTAAAGAGAGGTTAAAAAATACTGTCCTCTTCAATGCACCAATAGTAAAAGTAAGTACGGTAAAAAAAACAGGAATTGAACAAATAAAATTAGCCATTCAAAACTTGATTCCTCAGATGAAACCCCAGAGAGATATAGGGAAACCAAGACTATACATCGACCGGGTCTTTAATATTAAAGGAAGTGGCACAATAGTAACCGGTACTCTTAAAGGAGGCACTCTTTATAAAGGAATGGAAGCAACCATCTTCCCTTCTTATCAAAAAACTCGCCTGAGAAGTTTACAAACTTACAAAGAGAAAGTAGAAAAAGCTCTTCCGGGAAGCAGAGTAGCCCTTAACTTAGCAGGAATAGAAAAAAACGAACTTCATAGAGGAGACATCGTCTTTGGAACTAAACAGATTAAAGCCAGTAAATACTTAGATGTCCAGATACAACTTCTCTCCCAACCTCAACTTAAAAATTATTCCTTAAAAAATCGGTCAGAAGTAGTTTTTTTTACTGGAACCAAAGAGACCCTGGCTAAAATATTTTTTCCCGAAAACAAACCTCTTTGTCCTGGTGAAACAGGATTCGCCCAACTTCGCTTTAAAGAACCGCAGGCAACATTTTTGGGAGACCGCTTTATCTTAAGAATACCGAGCCCTCCTAAAACTATTGGTGGGGGATTAATTATCGACCCTTTAGCCTACAAGCATCATTTTAAAGACAAAGACATAGTTAATCTTTTACAGAAAAGCGCAAAACTTGACTTAAGAGAATTAATCTTAGCTGAACTAAAAAAGGATAACTTTATTAAAAAGGATAATTTATTAATTAATAGTAATTTTTCGTATTCAAACATTATGAATATAACAGAGTTGTTAGAACAAGAAGGTAAATTAATTGCTACCTCTTCCTGGCTAATTGATAAAAACTACTGGCAAGAGCAGATAATAAATTTTATGAAAAGATTGAACCAGGAATATGAATTATCTCCTTTGCAAATCGGCTTCCCCTTAAACAAATTTCAAAGTTATTTCTATTATCTTAAACCAGAAATATTTAATGGCCTGATAAAATCTCTGATTAAGGCAAATAAGATAAATTTAAAAAGGGGAATGATATTTTTACCTTCCCGCAAACCTAAACTTTCTGCTTCCCAAAAAGAGTTAATGGATAAAATATTAAAAATCCTGAAAGAAAATTTTACCAATCCCCCCAAGGAGAAAACACTTATCTCTCAAATTGCTGGCAGCAAAGAAATTATAGATTTTTTGATTCAAGAAGGAGAAATTATCAAATTAAGCGACGGAATTTTACTAGATAGTAAAAATTATGATATTATGAAAAATAAATTAATAGATTTTTTAAAAGTAAAGGGCTCCATCTCTATTGGTCAGGTGAGGGACTTATTAGGGATAAGCCGCAAATATATAATTCCTTTGCTTAATAAGATGGATGAGGAAAATATTACTCAACGAAAAGAAAATGTTAGAATATTAAAAAATAAACTTAGCTAAATAACTTATCAGAAAGGAGACAGAAAAGGTTTGATAGACAAAAGAAAATTAACTCAAATGGCTTCTGCTGCTGGATGAGCAGCTAAATTAAATCCTAAAGATCTCGGTGAGGTCTTAAAAAAAATTAATGTTCTAAAAGATAATAATTTATTAGCTGGGTTTGAAAAATATGAAGATGCTGCTGTTTATCGATTAAACGATAAACAAGCCCTTATTTTTACCCTGGATGTCATTACCCCGATAGTTGATGACCCATACACTTTTGGACAAATTGCCGCAGCTAATGCCTTAAGTGATATTTTTGCTATGGGAGGAAACCCTCTTCTTGCTTTAAATATAGTTGCTTTTCCCGAAGATAGAGTAGATGATCTTGGACTTATTTTAAAAGGAGGGGCAGATAAAGTTGCAGAAGCTGGCGCTCTTTTAGTGGGTGGACATACCATAAAAGATAAAGAACCAAAGTATGGATTGGCTGTAGTGGGATTAATTCATCCTCAGAATATTATTTATAATGATACTCCTCAAGAAGGAGATTTACTGATATTAACCAAACCCCTGGGTACCGGAATATTATCTACTGCCCTTAAGGCTAATATTGCCGAGCCAGACACTGTAAAAAAAGCTATTTTTTGGATGGCCAAACTAAATCAACTTCCCAAAGAACTATTAAAATTATCCATACACGGTTTGACTGATATCACCGGTTTTGGTCTGATTGGACATTTAAGTGAGATGCTGACTAAAAATAAACTGGGGGCTGAATTGTGGATTAATGATATTCCGGTAATAGACGGCCTGGATAAATATATTTCTTCGGGGATGATTCCGGGAGGGACATTGAAAAACAAGGAAATTTACTCCTGTTCGGTTGAAACAAAACAGGACATTCCTTCAGAAAAGGAAATCATCCTATATGATGCGCAAACCTCAGGAGGATTATTACTATCTATTAGTCCTGAACAGGCAGAAAAAGCAAAAGAATTGCTCTTCCAAAAAGGATTTACTTCCAGCCAAGTTATTGGTAAAGTCATAAAAGTTTCCTCTGGTAAAAAAATACGGATAATTTAAATAATATATTTTAAGATAGATATATTATTTTTTTGTTTTTCCAGAAAGGAGGTGATTATCATTAAAAATAAAAAATTATTGCTCAGTTTAAGTGTATTTTTTATTGCATTTTTATTTACTGGTTGTTTTCTTTTCAACATTTCACCATCAATTGAATCTGATCCAATAACTACTGCTAAAGAAGGTGTGGCCTATACTTATGATGTCGATGCCACTGACCTTAACGGAGACACTTTAACTTATTCCCTAATTATTTATCCCTCTGGTATGACCATTAATTCTACCACCGGGGTAATCAGTTGGACTCCGATAGAAAGTCAAATTGGTGAAAACGAAGTCGTGGTAGAGGTCTCTGATGGTAGTAAATCAGACACTCAATCGTTTACTATTACAGTAAATGAAGCCTTACTTACTTCGATAGAAGTACTTCCTACCACTATGTCGATAGCAGCAGGTAGCTCAAAGAAAATAACTTCCGTTACTGCTCATTATGATAATGATACTTCTGCTGATATAGCACTTAGTGCTTGTACCTATGCATCAAATAACACTAAGGTCACAATCGCTAATGGAGTAATTACAGTATTGTCATCATGCTCAACTACTACCGCGATTATCACCGTAAGTTATACAGAAGGCGAGATAACTAAAAGTGATACCGTAAATATTACTGTTACTTCAAGTGGCGGCGGCTGAGGGAGCTAAGTTCCACCGGTAGTTTACCGGTGAAAATAAAACCTTTCTAAAATTTAAAATTAATTTACCATTAATGTTGACAAAATTACTCATATATAGTATTATTACATTTACATGTTAATATCAAATAAATAATTTAATTATTTAGAAAGGATAAGAAATGTCGATAAAAGTAACCAACAAAGCTTTAGGGGAAATAAAAAAAGTTTTAGAACAAAAAAATGCAACGAACAAAAAGATAAGAATATTTTTAGCAGGAATTGGCTGAGGCGGCCCAAGCTTTAATCTTGCTCTGGATGAGCAAAAAGAAAATGACGAAATCTACTCAGAAGATGGTATTGATTTTGTGGCAGATAAAAGTTTAATAGATCAATATAAAGGTTTTAAGATTGACTATTCTAACTTTTTTCTTCAGAGAGGATTTTTAGTCCATCCCTACAGCGGCCCAGCTTCTACTTGTTAACAATAGAAAACAAAAAACCTATCAGGAGTTAAATCTCCCGATAGGTTTTTTATTTTTCAATTTTTTAGGAAAACCAACCTTCTCTTTTCATTACTTCTCTGGTTACCTTACTACTCGGGCCATCTCCTCGAGCTACTGAAATTCCTACATTCTCTCCTACTGCTTTGGATATCTCTGCCACATTCTGATGGGTAAATCCCGGGCAGAGGAGTACGGAATGAATACCCTCTTCTCTAACCAACTTTTTGCAAACTTCTACCGCCTGCTCCTGATTCTTTACTAACCTTACCAGGAGTTTGTATTTAGGTGTTTCGACTACACACTGGTGTTTTTCCGGTTCTGCATCAGGGGTATGAGCGATAAAAACTACATTAAAAGCCATAGTGGTTACCTCCTAATTTATTTTTTAGATTTTACTATCTTTATCTACTAAATTATATATATTAATATTCTACAAAACTTTTAGAAATCCTCTTTTTAATTGACGGAGTTTTTAAAATAGACTATCATTAAATATATTACCAATACAAAGAACTGTTTCTTGCATTATTTTTTATTATTTAAAAGGAGTGGGAAAATTGGAACAAGTACAATATCATATAAGATGCAAAAAAGGTGAAGTGAATAAAGCGGTATTGCTACCCGGAAATACCGAAAGAGCAGACTATATTGGGGCAAAATTTTTCCAGGATTCTGAAAAAATTGTAGAGAACAGGGAATTTCATATTTACAACGGCAGCTACGAAAATAAGCCTATGGCGGTCTGCTCCACCGGAATCGGATGTATGTCAGCTGCTGTAGCCATAGAAGAACTGACCAATATAGGCTGTAAATATTTTATCAGAGTGGGGACCTGTGGTTCCCTCTCCCCCGAAATAAACCCCGGGAATATAATTATTGCAACCGGAGCTGTTCGCGGGGACGGGGCATCTAAAGAATATATCCCCATAGAATACCCGGCAGTGGCAGATTATCACACTGTTACTGCCCTACGAAATCGGGCTAAAAAAGAAAGCACTGACTATGATTTGGGAATAATTAGAACCCATGATGCTTTTTACATGGAATCTCCTTTTGCCTTCGGAAATTATAAAAAAAGAGTCGCCATCTGGGCTGAAGCTGGAGTCTTAGCCATCGAGAATGAAGCTTCTGCCCTTTATGTGATAGGCTCTCTGAGAAAAGTACAAGTGGGTGCAATACTGGTGGCTGCGGGAAATTTAATCACCGGCAAAAAAGGTACAAAAGACGAACTGCAAAAAAGCATTGATAAGGCAATAACCATCGCTGCTGGAGCTTTGGTCGACCTTCAAAAGGGAGAGGGGAAAAAGATATGAAAAAGATGCATCATCTTCAGATAGAACCGGGTCAAATAGGAGAATTTGTAATAATGCCAGGTGATCCCGGCCGTTGTCATCTGATTGCTGAACATTTCGAAAATCCTCAATTAATTGCTCAACACCATGAATATACAACTTATACTGGAAAATATAAAGGATTAACGGTCAGTGTTACCTCAACCGGTATGGGCTGCCCTTCTGCTGCCATCGCCCTGGAGGAACTTATCATGTCCGGCGCAAAGTATTTAGTCCGTCTTGGCACCACCGGAGCACTGCAAAAAAATATAAACTTAAGGGATATTATCATACCCACCTCAGCAGTGAGATTGGAGGGCACATCAGTAGAATATATACCAATAGAATTCCCCGCTGTCGCGAATGTTGATATTGTAGATGCCCTCATAAAAGCAACCCGCAGCAAAAATCTAAAATCTCACATAGGAATAATTATGAGCCATGACGCCTTCTACAAGGGCTCAGTATTTGCCGATCCTGATTTTCTGAAAAGGGAACAGGTATGGATTGATTCCAATGTTTTAAGTGTGGAAAATGAATCTTCTGCCCTCTTTACTATCGGTTACCTCCGAAAAGTTAAAATAGGAACCATCCTTACCGTAGTAGCCAATCACTTGACTCGGGAAGTTGTTACTGATGAAGAAAAAATAAACCCCATATTTCACCAGCTGACTGACCTCTGCCTGGAAGCTTTTAAAAATATAAGAAAGGAATAAAAAAAGGGCGGCTGCCCTCTTTTAGTGAAGGTTACCGCCCGATTTTTTTTAACTTCTCTTATTCTATTCCCAGGGACCGACGATGCCGTCCACCGCCCAGTCCATAGTGGTTAACTCAAACACCGACATGCGTAAGCCCTCTGGAACTTTAAGGTTTCCTTCGCGGTCGTAGACCGGCCCGTTAAATGGATCGAAGACCATTGACGGATCAGCCATCTGCTCCAGCCGCTTCAAAACCAGGTCGTAGACACTGATCATCCCCAGAACGGGGTCATTGATGTGGATCGCTTTTAGTTTATCCTCATAGGTGGGATTTATCAGCATTCCCGGCTTGGCTCCCATCTCTACTGCCTTTTCCTTAAGCAACCACCAGTAGTCAACATCGGCAAGGTTGTGCGCCGTGTATACACCAGCATAGACCTTTGCCAGGAAGTCAAGGTAAATTTCCTCCCAGTGCGCGATCTGTCCAGAGACAACATGTTCGGGACTAAAATCGTACATCGGTGAGTAATGCCCGAAGGACGGGAATCCTTTTTCTGCGGCAACCTGTACGACCGTTGGTGAATCCTCGGTAAAAGCAAATACATCACATCCGTCAGCAATCAATGCCTCGGCAGCCTCCTTGGCGGCTGTGGGACTAAACCATTCGTAGATCCATCGTATATGCACCTCGGCTTTGGGTTTGGCTTCCCGGACTCCCACAGTGAAAGCACCCATATGGCGTTTTAGTTCAGGAATTGGGAAGGCACCTACATAAGCAGTCTTATTTGTTTTAGTAAGCGCTCCAGCGATTAACCCATTCAGATAGTAAATCTGATAAAAATCTGCCATATAGGTCATCATATTAGGATTACGTTTGAACCCGGAGCAGTGGGCAAATATCTTGTCTGGATACTTCTGTGCTGAAATCAGTGTTCCATCCATAAAGCCAAAACTGGTGGTAAAGATGACATCACAACCCTCTTCCCTGATCAGCTTGTCAATATAGAGCCCTTCACTCCCCTCGGGAACAGCCTCTACATAGACTGTCTCCAGCCAGGGGAAGGTATCATCACAGATTCTCCGTGCCTCATCATGGGCATAACTCCAACCCAGATCACCGATCGGTCCGACATAGATGAACCCTGCCTTGAGTGGCGTGCCAGGAACATACTCCTTTGCCATCATTACTGAAGTAAGACTGAAGATGACTACTATTATTAATGTAGTTACCAACACAACTTTATTTCGTTGAGTAAACATTTTATAACCTCCCTTATTATATATTATAGGCTGTATAAACAGCCTTTTGATTTTCACAATCTTCACTGCTTATTTTACTACATATTCAGGATAGTGCAGTACTAACTATCCAGAATACAGATGAGATAGATTTAGGAATAAACGCCTCACCTCCCTCATTTTTAATAGTTTGCACAAACATCAAGCAATAAAATATTTCCTTCATCTTGCTATGCCCTTAGTTATATTTTTTCATTATTTTCCATACTTACTCTTCACCCCTTGTATAAGGTAAGCCTAATGCAGCTGGCGCTCCCATTCGCTTCTGTAATGTCCCTCGGGATACAAAGATCAAAACCAATATTGCGAAGGCATATGGCATCGCCTTAAGTAGTTCCGGTGACACCCATATCTGCATGCGGAATGCCAGGTGGTAGAGAGCCGCAAATAAATAAGCCCCCAGCATACCGTAGACTGGGTTCCAGAAGGCAAATATGGTCAACGCAATAACAATCCATCCCATTCCGGCAGTCATTCCTTCGGTCCATGCCGGTCGATAGGCAACCGAGAGATACCCTCCAGATAGACCCGCAAGGATTCCACCAATAAAAACGCATACATAGCGGACTCGAGCAACATTTATCCCCAACGAATCAGCAGTAGCAGGGCTCTCACCTACAGAGCGTATCGTAATCCCAATTCGCGTTCGATAGAGAATATACCACAATAAGGGGACGAGGAGGATTGTCATATAGACAATCAAATTCTGCCCCTCGAAAAAGATCGGTCCCAAGAGAGGAATTTTAGAAAGACCCGAAATAGTAATTTTAGAAATAGTAGCAGGAAGTGGTTTACCCTCCCAACCGCGTCCAAACATACCTGACAGACCAAGACCAAGCATGGTAAGGGAAAGTCCGGAAACGACCTGATTCGCCTTAAGTGTTACACTGGCAAAAGCATGGACCAGGGAGAAAACACCGCCGACAATTGCTCCTACCAGGATTCCCTTCCATGGATTTCCGGTAATATAGGTAGTAGTGAAGGCCGAATAGGCTCCCATAATCATCATTCCCTCAACGCCAAGGTTTAGCACGCCGGAACGCTCCGCGTATATCTCACCAAGCGTTCCCAAAAGAAGCGGAGTTCCGTAGGCAAGAGAACGACTAAGTGTTGTAATTATCCAGGTTTCCCAACCCATAACTACCTCCTCAAAAAAAAGGATATTTTGTAGCGAAGAAGAATCTCACTTCCAATAAGGAAGAATAATATTAATCCGTTAAATACATTAATTAATTGGAACGGTAGCCCAAGTGATACTTTAATTACATCCCCTCCGGACATAATAACCCCAAACAGAAGAGATGTTACTATCACAGCTAAGGGATTGCGTCGTGCTAACCAGGCGACGATGATTGCGGTATACCCATAACCCATTGAGATATGAGTCGGCCCCAATAGCCGCATATGAATACCCGCAATCTCCCCCACTCCAGCCAATCCCGCAAAACCCCCGGAAATAAGCATTACAAGTAGAGTCGTCTTGAGTTGACTAATACCCGCATACCTTGCTGCATCAGGGTTCTCTCCAATAACCCTGATCTCAAACCCACTCCTGGTGTAGTTAATTAATATATACATTACAACAGCAAGAACAAGTCCCAAGACTAAGGTCGGCCAATGGATGCGGGTACCATAGATGGTCGGCAGCCATGCAGCACGCGGGAAAGTATCAGAATAGGCAAATCCACGCGCGGATGGCCCTTTCCAAGGACCGTGGATTAACCACTCAACAAAGTATATGGCAACATAGTTCATCATTAAAGTCGTAATGACATCATTTACCCCCAAAATAACTTTTAAGATGGCTGGAATAAGTCCCCATGCGGCTCCGCCCAAGAACCCACCTATAAACATCGCTGGTAAGAGTAACGGACCAGGTAGCTTACTAAAAAGAGCAATTCCAGCTGCGGTAACTGCTCCCATAAGAAGCTGTCCTTCGGCTCCAATATTCCAGAAGAAAGCACGGAAGGCAATCGTTAACCCAACCCCACAAAGTAATAGAGGAATCGCCCGACGTATTGTTTCGGTCAGCCCAAATGTGCTTCCCAATGATCCCCGTAGCAGTAATTGATAGGCTCTAATGGGAGAGATTCCATAAATCTGGAAGAATATCCCTGCTACCGCCAACGCTGCAAAAATAGCAATAAGCGAGACTAAGAACACGATGAATCCAGATGCAACTGGTCTTCTTTCAATTTTGAAATCCACGCGTCCCGTCATAATTCTTCTCCTCTATATCGTGTACCGGCCATCATCAAACCAATCTCTTCTATATTGGCGCCTTCCGCATCGAGGATTCCCATTACCTCACCATTAAATAGGACCATTATCCGATCAGACAGTGTCATAATCTCCTCCAGATCCTCTGAGATAAGTAGAGTTGCGGCACCCCGTTCCCGTTGTGCTAAGAGTATTTGCCGGACCTGCTCGGTAGCACCGATATCGAGACCATAGGTAGGGTGAACCGCTATAATCAGGATAGGATCTTCGGATAATTCACGTGCCAGGACTACCTTTTGAATATTTCCTCCTGAGAGGAGCTTAACAGGTATCTCGTAGCTGGGAGCAACTATTTTGTAGTCTAATATCGCACGGCGAGTATTTTCTTCAATTTCCTTATTATCAAGAAACTCTCCATGGGAAAAGGGGGAATGGCGATATTTTTTTAGAATTAGATTCTCGCAAATGCTAAGAGAGGGGACAATCCCCATCCTGATTCTCTCTGCCGGGATATGAGCAACTTTAAGGTCATTTATTTCTCGTGTGGAACAATTAGTAATTTCCTTTTTCCTTAAGAATACTCTACCCTTTGCCGACTTACGCAGTCCAGTAAGTACCTCGGCAAGTTCATGTTGACCATTTCCTGATACCCCAGCTACACCAAGTATCTCTCCACCAAAGAGTTCAAACGATACCCCACGAAGGGCAAGAAGTCCACGGTCATTTAGTGCATACAGATCATTCACCTCAAGGAATTTTTCTCTTCGTTTTATCGGGCTCTTTTTAAGTCGAAAGACTACTTCTCTACCGACCATTAGCTTAGCCAGAGTAGGTTTGTCTGTCTCAGCGGTAGACAGGGTTGCCACGTGCTTCCCCTGTCGTAGTACTGTCACTCGGTCGCTCACTTTCATTACCTCGTCGAGTTTGTGAGTAATAAAAATGATAGTCAGCCCATCGTCAACTAAAGTACGCAGTGTAGTAAATAGTTGATCGACCTCTTGGGGGGTAAGAACACTCGTTGGCTCGTCCATAATCAGAATATCGACCTCACGGTATAGAGCCTTTAAGATTTCAACACGTTGCTGCTGGCCAACCGCTAGTTGCCATATCTTAGCCTGTAGATCTACTGGTAGACCATACTCATCAGCAATTGCCGAGATCTTTTCACGTGTCTTACGAAAATTCATGAGGGGTCCGGTACCTTCATCTAGCCCAAGGATAATGTTCTCCTCTACTGATAACGTAGGAACGAGTCGAAAGTGTTGGTGAACCATACCGATATGGTGATTGAGTGCAGCCCGGGGGGAAGTCATATGAACCGATTGGCCGTTTAAGATAATTTCCCCTTCTTCGGGTCGATAAAGGCCATAGAGAACTCGCATTAGAGTTGTCTTACCTGCGCCGTTCTCTCCGAGAAGGCAGTGAATCTCGCCACGACGAACCTTAAGATCGATACCGTCATTGGCAACTACACCAGGAAACCGCTTGACGATTCCGTGTAATTCGATTGCATAACCTTTCGAATTATCCAAAGCTACTCCTTTATACCTGCTTAATTTAATACAGGCTATTATTTATACTATCTATAACATCACTGATTATTCTGGTAGGATGTTTTGCTTCTACAAAATTCTATTACAATTAAGGCAGCAAATCAGTCTATCTTTAGTCATACTATTCGAATATTTTTATACTGTTCTTCCCGGATTTTATTTCCCTCTTTATATGGTTACAATTATAAATATACCAAACGCCCAGAAAAAAAACAAGAATTTAGTTCCAGATACAGTATATTTTTATTAATCTAATTTGCTTAATTTACTGAAATATAATTAAATAATTAATATTATTACTAAAAATCCAAATTTAAAAGGTATTTCTCAATTTTATTTATATCTTTCCACAAGTCCTATTCCATAACCTTCGATATAGAGTATGTCCCCATAGCGGAACACTCCATATTCCGGGTCAATAGCTATACTTCCATATCCTGCCTTATAATTAGTTGAAGTAAAACCGTCGGCATAAGGCCAGCAAGATCTTTCGTGGGGAGTGTAAGTAGATAATTTCATAGTAAATTATAATTTTAGTTATAATTAAGTTGTTGGAGCACAATGAATTGTGCCCTCTTAATATTATTATCTAATTTCCCCTATGGGCACGATGCATCGTGCCCCTACCTTACTATTTTGTCTACTTTTTGGGTCACAATCATATTATATATAATTTATAATTCTACAAATCCCTTAAAAAATCCTCTTTTTTGTTAATAAAAGCATAAAAATCAAAAAGCCCGCTTTGCTTACCTCAAAACGGGCTCATTATAAAGGAGGTATAATTATGAAAAAGATTGTTTTGTTGTTTGTTGCTTCAAGTCTGTATGGCCTGCAAACAATTATTAATTAATTATACAATGGTTATTATATCTATTCTTTAAATAATGTCAAGAAAAAATTGAAAATATTTTTTAATTTTTTTAAAAAAATATATAATAACCTGGTAATTCCAGATTTTAAAAAATATTTGGTAATATTTTAATAGGTAATTTTATCTTGAGGAAGGTGAGGAGTTTTAAAATCGTTTCCAGAAGTCTTCGGCTTGTTCTTTTACTCTTCGGGTGATTCTTTGATAATCCAAACCACTTATTTCCCTATCTTCCATTAATATATTACCACCCACAATAGTAGTATCGACCATGTCGCCACTTATACCAAATAGGATGTGAAAGTAAGCATTCTCGCTGGTAATGGGTGTGGGTGGATAATAATCTACCACTATAATATCAGCAGGGGCCTCTGCCTTAAGTATGCCTAAAGTTTTGTCAAAAGATCTGGTGGCAATCTCACGGTTATTCTTAAAAGCCATCTGAAAGACCTCATTCCAGCCAGCCTGAGGATGATGTAATTCATGTTTTTGCAAGAGGTTGGCTACTTTAATGCTTTCAAACATATCTGAAGTGTAACCATCAGTCCCCAATCCTACTACTATACCTTTATCTAAGGCAGTCTTAATCGGAGCAAATCCTACCGCATTACCCATATTGGACTCAGGATTATGAACTAAAGAACTGTCATTGTTCTTTAAAATTTCCAATTCTTCTTCCTGAAGATGAACTCCGTGGATAGCTAAAGTACCGGGCCTTAAGATATGAAAACGATCGAGACGATATGCCACCCCCTTATACCCTCGAGTTTTACTTTCATAAAAATCTTCTATACCTTCTGCGACATGGATATGAAAAGGTACCTCCAACTCATCAGCTAAGGAAGCTGCTTGGGATAAAGTCTCGTTTTTCAGGGTAAAAGAAGCGTGAAGCCCGATCATTCCTCTTAAATAGCTATTACCCTCACGTTGTGTTTTTTTTATAAACCGTTCGTTTTCCCTAATCCCCTCTAATGCCTTTTCGTGACCATCCCTATCAGAAATTTCATAAGCTAAACTAGCTCTGATACCGCTTTGACGAACTGCTTCCGTAATTATATCTAAACTACCATCAATAAGATTACCGCTGGCATGGTGGTCAAAAATAGTTGTAGCCCCTTTCTTTACACAATCCAGAATAGCATAAATTGCACTATAATATATATCTTCTTCATTTAAAGTTCTATCTAATCTCCACCATAATTTTTCCAAAATCTCCACAAATTTCTTAGGGGGCTGGCCAGTTTTAAGGTCCATTCCTCGAGCAAAGGTGCTATAAAGATGCATATGAGTATTAATCATACCCGGCATTATTATTTTGCCCTGGACATCCTTAAAAGTAGCTTCCGGATATTTTTTTTGTAATTCTTCTGTATCTCCTATATCTAAAATTTCCTCTCCCTCAATGGCTATACCTCCGTTAGAGATAACCCGAGAATCTTTATCAAAAGTAAGAACCGTTCCGTCTCCGATTATCAACATTTTTCTTTCTCCCTCTCTTCAAAATAAGTATAAACTTAATAATTTTATCCCAACTATTTCCAATTTATTAACCTTAGGTACTACAAAATAAATTATTTAGCAACTCTCTCTCTTGTCATTGCGAACCCTCATTTATCAGGGCGTGGCAATCTCATAACTGATAAGATTGCTTCCCCTGCTTTCGCTGGGACGAGCTTGCTTTATTCCTCTCAATGACATTTTTTATCCTTTAATCATTTCTTGAGAAATTTTATTGGCTTTTTCCGCCACTATATTTTCATCAATAGTAACCAACCTTCCATCACGAACTACAATTTTACCATTAACTATAGTGATATCCACAATTTGAGAATCACCACAAGTTACCAGAGCAGAAACAGAATCTGATAACCCACCAGCAAATCCCAATTTTTTAGTATTGATTAAGAACATATCTGCTGCTTTTCCTTCTTCTATGCTCCCAACTTCTGGCTGGTTAAGGACATCTCGACCACCATTGGTAGCCATAACCATTACTTCTTCAGCAGACATACTGGAGATGCCATAAATTAAACGATGTATTAGAAGTGTTGATTTAAGTTCAGCAATCATATTAGAAGAATCATTACTAGCACTACCATCAACTGCTAATCCTACTGGTACTTTCTTTTTCAACATATAAGGGACATTCGCTGCTCCAGAAGCCAGTTTTTGATTAGAAACTGGACAATGTGCTACTCCTGTTCCTGTTTCAGCCAATAAATCTATCTCACTTTCAGTCAGGTGAACACAATGAGCAAACCAGACATCATCACCCAACCAGCCAACTTTTTCTATATATTTAAGGGGCCGCATGCCAAATATTTTCTGACAAAATTTTTCTTCATCTTTGGTTTCTGCTAAATGGGTATGGCTTTCCACTTTATAATTTCGGGCCAATTTAATCGATTCTCTCAGAAGGTTCTCAGTTACCGAAAAGGGAGAACAGGGGGCTAAAACCACTCTTTGCATAGCAAAAGGCTTGTAATCATGAAATTTTTCGATAACCCGCTGAGAATCAGCCAGCACCTCTTCTTCTGTTTGAACTACTTCATCAGGAGGTAATCCTCCATCTTTTTTACTCAAAGACATACTCCCTCGACAACCATGAAACCTTATTCCGATTTCCTTAGCTGCCCTGAATTCTTCATCCAACAGTTCTTTTGGCTGACCTTTAGGAAAAACGTAGAACTGGTCAACAGAGGTAGTACAACCAGTCTTTAGAAGTTCTCCCATAGCTACTAGACTACTGTAATAAACCGCTTCAGGAATTAAGCGAGCCCAAATAGGATAAAGATATTTTAACCAATTAAATAACTCTACATTCTGTACTTGAGGAATATTTCTGGTTAAGGTTTGATAAAAATGATGATGGGTATTAATTAAACCAGGATAAAGGAAATAATCAGAACCATCAATCACCTCATCAGCTTCAAAGTCTATCTTATCGGAAATTTTACTAATTTTATTATCTTTGATTAAAAGACTGTAACCTTTCAGTCTATTTCTTTCTCTGTCCATCGTTACAATTTCTTTTATATTTTTAATTAAAATGGAAGACATATAAAAAAATCTCCTCCCCTAGATTGTTAGGGGGACGGTTCTACTGACAATTCTTAGCTACACTTTCAATTGCCTCGATAATCTGTTCATAGCCGGTACAGCGGCATAGATTCCCCTCTAAAGCTGTTCTAATTTCTTCTCGACTGGGATGAGGATTATGTATAAGTAAGGCCTTAGCAGACATTAACATCCCGGGAGTACAAAAACCACACTGTACAGCATGATAATCAATAAAGGCTTGTTGTAAAGGATCAAGCTTTCCATCTGCTTCCAACCCTTCAATAGTTAAAACTTCGCTTCCTCCAATCTGTCCGGTAAGAATCAAACAGGAAGGGACTGCCTTTCCATCAAGGATAACTGTACAGGCTCCGCATTCACCAACACTACACCCTTCTTTGGTCCCGGTTAATTGTAATTGTTCCCTCAAAGTATCAAGTAAACGCTCCTTAGAACCCACCTTTAAGGTTACTTCCTGACCATTGACAATGAAAGTTACCGTAATCTTATTAATTTTCATTGGTTTTTGCCTCCTTGATAATCTTTTCCAATGCCCTCTTAATTAGAGTTGCAATAGCTGGTTTCTTGTATGGTGTGGACCATCTTTCTCCAGTGATAGAAACCATTTCTTTACTAACTATTTCGCCAATCTCCTCTAAATCAATATTAAATATTGATTTACCATTGACAGATTCTTCAGTCACTGGAAAAGATTGAGGATAAGGGGTAGCTGATCCTGGTACAACTCTGGTATCATGAAAAACACCTTTTTCGTCTATTTTAGTAACCAGAGCAAGATTCAACCTCGCAATTGATAATGCTTTTCGCCGACCTATTTTTTGAAAATCAGTGTAATAACCATCACCAAGTAAGGGAATTTTTATTTTAGTTAATAATTCATCAGCTTGTAATTTAGTTTTATAGGGACCAGTTAAAAATTTTTCTAAGGATAATATCCTTTCACTTTTTTTAGAAGTTAATACTACCTCAGCCTTTAGAGCAATCAATGGAGGTAAGAGGTCTGCTGCTGGTGAAGCATTCACAATATTACCCCCTATAGTACCTCGATTACGAATCTGGACTGACCCAATAGTTTGGGCAGCAGTTGATAAAATGGGAAAATTACCTTTAATAAGTGGTTCTTCAATTAATCGGAAATGAGTCACCAAAGGACCTATCTCTATAAAATTTTTAACCAAAGTAATGAATTTTAATTCTGGAATATTACTTATATCTAATAGGTAATCAAAATGCGGTAAGCGGGGACTTTCTTTATGAATATTTACCAACAAGTCCGTCCCCCCAGCCAATATCTGAACTTTACTGAATTTATCTAAATAATCCAAAGCCTCTTCTATCTTTTTGCTGGTTAAAAATTCATAAGATATCATTTTTCGTCCCTCCCTTACTTAAAGAATGTCCCAGCAAAACCCTTTCTAAATTAAGGGGTAAATGTCTGATTCTTCTACCAGTAGCTTGAGCTACTGCATTGGCAATAGCTGGTGCTCCTAGTTCTAAAGTCGGTTCACCGATAGATTTGGCTCCATAAGGTCCATGAGGATCAGGATTTTCTACAATAATCGGTATAATTTCAGGCATATCTTTTATGGTAGGAATTAAATATTCATCAAAATTAGTATTTTTTATGTAACCACTTGCGATTTCTACTTCTTCCATAATACCATAACCCAATGCCATCATTATCCCACCGTATATTTGTCCTTTCAAAGTCACAGGATTTATGGCTCTTCCTACATCATGTGCAGCAACCATCTTTAATACTTCTATCTGCCCGGTAGCAGTATCAACTTCTACCTCAGCTATCTGACAACCATAAACGTAAGTAAAATAGGGTCGACCTTGACCAGTTTCTTCATCCCAGGAGATATCCGGGGCTTTATACCACCCATAGGCAGATAAAAATACCCCCAATTTATTAGCTAAATCAACTGCGTCATCAAAAGACATAATTTTTTGATTATTATTCTTATTGTATATATTCTCGTTTCTTAAAACTAAATCACCTGATTTAACCTTAAATTTATCTGCAATCATTTCTGTAATAGTTCTTTTTATTTGCTGGGCAGCATTCTTTACTGCATTACCTCCTAATAAGGTGCTGCGAGAGGCAACAGTCGCTCCACTCTCCGGGGATACCGAAGTATCAACCTCCATATAATTAATTCTTTTAATATCTACTCCCAATTCCTCAGCTGCTATCTGGCTAAAAACAGTTTTCAAACCTTCACCGTTTTCAGCTAACCCAGAAGAAATTAAAATACTGCCATCGCGCTGAATAGCCACTATAGCCCCAGCAGCATCAGTAGCCTCAGCTCCCAAGCTACAACCCCGAAAACTGACAGCCATACCAATTCCTCTTTTTTTATCTCCCAATTGGGATTTGTTATATTCTATATATTTCTCTATGTAATTACTTGCCTTAACAGCTTTGGCAATTACTTCTTCCAGACTTACCTGATGGTTATCTAATTTCTGCCCACTGGCGGTTATAGAATTATTATGATATATATTTTTTAAACGTAACTCCAAAGGAGTCATCTTTAATTCATCCGCCAGTTCATCCATCAAGGATTCTTGAGCAAAGACAATCTGGGGGGAACCATAACCCCTCATTGCCCCGGTATAGATATTGTTGGTGTAATAGCCATAAGTATCTGTTTTCACACTAGGTAATTCGTAGGGACCTGTTGCTTGAACAACTGAGCGCCAGGTAACAAAAGGAGTCTGGCAGGCATAGGCTCCACTATCAGCTATACATTTAATCTCCATTGCTACCAATTTACCCTCTTTAGTGGCGCCTACCTTATATTTCATTTTATAAGGATGCCGTTTATAACTTTCTAAAATCGATTCCTCTCTGGTATTTACCATTTTAACCGGTTGATTAGTTTTTAAAGCCAACACCGCAGCCCGGGCAGCCATAGAAGATATAACTTCGTCCTTGCCTCCAAATGACCCTCCCATATGATTCTGAATTATTCTCACTTTATTCAAGGGCACTTTAAGTACATTTGCCACGGCATTTCTACAAGAAAAAGGATTCTGAATTGAACCATAAATAGTAACTAAGCTATTGTGTTCATAGGGAACCGCTATAATTGCTTCTGGTTCGATATAACTATGCTCTACAAACTGGGTAGTATATTCTCTCTCCAATATTACTTCTGCTTGGGTAAAAGCCTTTTCTACATCTCCTTTTCTTACTCGATGATGAACCACCTGATTATCTTCTAACTCTGAATGTATTAAGGGTGCATCTTTTTTTGCTGCTTCCTCTGGATCAAAAATCCCTGGCAATTCTTTATATTCTACTTCGATTAGCTTTATAGCTTCGGAAGCTGCCTCTTTAGTCTCAGCAGCAACTACCGCAATCCCATCACCTATATATAAGACCTCTTCTTGCGCTAAAACTTGTTGATTTTGGATAATCACCCCAAATTTATTATTAGGAATATCTTCTGCCGTGATAATTGCTTTTACCCCTGGATAGGTTAAAGCTTTCTCCGTATTTATTTTTATAATTTGGGCATGAGGATATTTACTGTGCAATGCCTTACCATAAAGCATATTAGGGAAGAATAAATCAGCACCAAATTTAGCCTTTCCGGTAACTTTTTCATAAGCATCAACCCGTTTTACAGGTTTATTTACCTCGCTAAATTTCATTATTTTCATCTCCCAAATGCGTGATAGGAGACATTTTCAGTCGAAATTGTCTCCTGTCATAGTTATATGTATAATACTAGTGTAACTTCTCCACATAAAAGTTTTACTTCTAGCGTAGTTATTTTCCCAACTACATAGAATCATTTTGTTTTTTAACAGAAATTTATTCTTCGGCGCCTAGAATTAATGAGAGTAAACCCATTTTTAAAACAACACCGTTAAAGGCTTCCTGCCAATAACGGGAATGTCGGGTGATATCGACATCCGGCGGTAGTTCATCCATTCTCGGAAGGGAATGCAATATAATTGCATTGGACTTTGCTTTCTTTTCCAAAAGTTCGCGAGTTACACAGTAATTATCCGGAGTTAAGCCTTTATCTGATTTCACTTCTTCACGAGCTACAGTGTAATCAGCCTGTACAACAGGTTCCATATAGATAACATCCGCTTCATTAATGACATCAGCAACATGTTCGGCTGTCTTAAAACGCAAATTGTAATTTTTTAACTCGGCTTTAAATTCTTCTGTCATTGACATTGCAGGAGGGGCCACGTAAATAACTCGTGCATCAAATTGTGTAAGTGCGTATGAAATGGAGTGCATAGTACGCATACGCATATCGCCAACGCAAAGGAAAGTCAAACCATCAATAGTGCCTTTTTCCTGCAGAATAGTATACAGGTCGGTTAAAACCTGAGTTGGATGCTCTCCCCAACCATCACCGGCATTAATTACAGGTACACTAGCCCATTTTGCTGCTTCAGCGGGGGCACCCTGTTGAAAATGGCGCATAACAATCACATCACCATAATATTCTAACATTTTAACAGTATCTTTAATACTTTCCTGGTAGAAATCACCAGCTCGGGTCATTTTCGCATCCGCAAAACCAAGCACATGACCTCCAAGACGGTGCATGGCTGCCTCATGAGACAAGCGAGTACGAGTGCTTGGTTGATAGAACGCGGTTACCATAGTTTTATCAGCCAGAATGTTAATGTTTTTACGATTTTTTGCAATAGGCTCGAATTTTTTAGCAACTTCGAAAATTCTAAAAAAATCTTCTCTCTCAAAATCCTTTAAAGAAAGGATATCTCTTCCTAAGAAACTACGCATTGGAAACCTCCTATTTTTTTTAATTACATTCGTTTATTTATTTTATTAGTAACCAATAATTAATAATTTAATATATCTGGCCTAAAGGCCCACTCTCTTATTAAATTCCTTAATTAATCTATCTATTTCATTAGCTTGTCGGTGAATACCATTCCAGTAGTTTTCATAATCATACCATTGAGCATCTAGCTCCTCTAAATCCTTCCCCTGTTGTTCTATCCAGGTAAAGTATTTTAGATTATGAATTCTCTTCTTATCATAATATGTCAATTCTTGCATATAATCAATAGAAAGTGCCTGCAAGTTACGATGAAAATCGATAGCTGCATCATCTTCATCATAGGGTCCAAACTCTTCTTCTAACTCTTTTAATCTGGAACTATAAAGTTCCATAGAATCAGTAAAGACAGTTAGAACTATATCTTTTTCGGTAAGTTCATAATATTTGGCAAACTTGATAGCCATAATCATATTAGCCACACTGGAAATACCCATTAAGGGTAAATTTTCAATTATTTCTGCAGAAACACCTTTTTTGATTAAATACTTTTGCCCCACGGGTTCATTAAATAAACGAACTATCCCCATACAATTGTTGTCATCTACAGCAATAACCATATCAGTATTTTTTGCATTATGAATCCAAGGGATATGTTTATCACCTATCCCCTCAATACGATGAGCGCCAAAACCATTTGCAAGAAGTGTGGGACATTGTAGGGCTTCACCAGCAGCTATTTTACTAGTAGGAAATTTTTCTTTCATATAATCTCCGCAACCCAGAGTACCAGCGGAACCAGTAGTTAAAACCACTCCGGCATAATTATCCTTTGAACTCATAATCTGAGACAAAACTTCTTCCATAGCATGACCAGTAATTTCATAATGCCAGAGGTGATTACCAAACTCATCAAATTGATTAAATATTACTACATTATCCCTAGTCTTTTTTAACTCCCAGGTCTTATCGAAAATCTCTTTTACATTACTCTCTGTTCCGGGAGTTGCAATTACTTCTCCAGCTACCTTGGATAACCAGTCAAAACGCTCTTTACTCATTCCTTCCGGTAGAATGGCAATTGACTCACAAGAGAGAAGTTCGGCATTGTAGGCTCCACCCCGGCAGTAATTGCCGGTAGAAGGCCAAACTGCTTTCTGAGAAGTAGGGTCAAATTGCCCGGTAACCAATCTGGGAACCAAGCACCCAAAGGTAGCCCCCACTTTATGAGCACCAGTAGGAAACCATTTACCTACTAGCCCAATAATTCGGGCCTTAACCCCGGTTAATTCAGGGGGTAATTCGATAAAATTGACCCCGTTAAAGAGTCCGCCTTTTTTTACTGGTTCATTTTTCCATGTTATTCGAAAAAGATTATAGGGATTAATATCCCACAATCCCACATCTTTTAACTTATCTTTAATTTTATCTGGTACAAGTTGTGGATTTTTCATCTGTTCAAAAGTGGGGATGATAATATTTTTTTCTCTAGCCCTTTCTATAGTTCTCTTAAGTTGCTCTTCGTTGATAGTTAAATCAATCATTTCATGTCCTCCTTTTTATATTAGTTTTAGTTAATGAAAAGTATTGCATATAGCGTTTAGCGTATGGTTTTTATTAAATTGAAAACTTAAAGCTAAACTTATGCCCGCAAAAGTGGGTAAGTAAAAACTATAATTTAAAATTCTATCCCCGTGAAAATGAGGATTAAAACCTCGAAATCTACCGATTAAGAAATCACAAAAGGTTTACTGTCTTTTGTAGGGACCGAATTTATTCGATCCGAAAGGAGTTCGATTTATCGAACCACTGCCTCCGAAGTTGTAAACTTGTAACTCGTAACCTTCACTTGTTACTCATTACATATTACTCATCACTGTATTTTTCTATACGCTGTACACTAAACACTCTACACTAATATGCGAGATACGATTCACGAAATAATATATACGAGTTAATCTTGCAACTCATAACCTGTAACCCACTCAATAGGAGACACTCTTTGTCACGTTAAGAATTTTAAAAATGTATCTACTGCTCGATAAAGAGATTCTAATTCAATATATTCATCATTTTGATGAGCCTGGGCAATATCACCGGGTCCAAAAATAATAAAAGGTATCTTCTTTTCCGGGATGATTGTTGCTCCATCAGTGCAGTATTTAGTAACTATCACTTCCTTCATTCCGGCTGCTTGTAAAAACTTTTTTACAAAAGGGTTATCTGAGCTGGTAAAGATCGGAGAGTGGTAGTTAAAAATCTCTTCTGTAAACCGCACCTTATGTTTTTTTGCAATTTCCTCTCCTAATGTTCTGACTAATTCTATTGCTTTTTCTTTATCTTTTTCTGAAATCACTCTGAAATCAAAGTCCACTTCTGAATAATTAGGGACAATGTTTACCTGTGTTCCACCTTGAAATTTTCCAATATTTATTGAAGTTTTACCCCAAAAAGAATCTGTTTCAAATATTTTTCCACATTTTTCGGTAACATTTACAATAAGTTTACTCGCCGGAATAATAGTGTTTACTCCTGCCTCAGGAGTTGAACCATGCGCAGATTTCCCGAAAAATTTAACTCTCATCCATAATTCTCCTTTTTCCGCGGTAGAAACGTAAAGGTTGGAAGGTTCGGTGATAATAAGAAAATCTGTCCGCTCAAAATAACCCCCGTCAACTAAACTCTTCGCACCTCTATATCTCCATTCTTCATCTGCAGTAAGGGCAAATTTAACTGTTTTTTTGGGTATACTCCCCCTTTTTTTTAAAAGTACTGCAGTGTAAAGGATGGCAGCTACTCCACCCTTCATATCTGATGCCCCTATACCGTACATTTTTCCGTTTTCAATCAATCCTTCAAAAACGGGTTTTGTCCAATTCTCTTCATTCACTCTCACCGTATCTAGATGACCACAAAAGGTGATATCTCTCTCTTCTTCTCCTTCAATTTTTGCAATAACCGAACTCCTGCCTTCTTCTAAGGGAACTAACTCTGCGTAAATATTGTTTTTTAAAAGAAACTTCACTATAAATTCAGCAATTTGATTTTCATTCCCCGGAGGATTTACACTTTCAATTTGAATGAGATTCCGAAGAAGATCATTTAATTCTTTTTTTTCGGTATCGTTCACTTTTAGTTTATTATCTCCTTTACTGCTTCTAAAGTGGGGTCTATTATTAAAGCCCTCCCCCCTGCTTTTTTGGCACTTTCCACATCTTTTAAACCACTTCCGGTAACTAGAACCACAACTTTATCATTTTTAGAGATAATTCCTTCTTGTAATGCTTTTATCATACCAGCAAAGGCAGTGGAGCCAGCCGGTTCAGCAAAAATACCTTGTGTTGTCCCCAAATATTTAATCGCTTCCAGTATCTCCTTATCACTTACCGCAACACCAAATCCTTTCGATTCTTTTACATCTCTTACTGCCATTAGACGATTTCTGGGAATCCCTACAGCAATACTATCGGCAATTGTATTTGGTTCCACAAATTTCACTTCCCCATCACTATTTACTGCCTCTACAATGGGTTTACATCCTTCGGCTTGTACCGCCACCAGTTTAGGCAAATGATTAATAAAACCTAGGGAAAACATATCTTTGTAAGCCTTAGCCACACCGGAAATGATACAACCATCTCCTACCGGGACAAAAAGATAATCGGGCACCTCAAAACTCATTTGCTCAATAATTTCTAAAGCTACCGTCTTTTTCCCCTCTACCATATAAGGATTAAAAGCAGTATTTCGGTTATACCATCCAAATTCTCTGGTAGCTTCAATGGACAGATCAAAGGCTTCATCATAAGTTCCTTTTACCGCGAAGACAGTTGAGTCAAATACCAAAAGCTGGGCAATCTTAGCACTTGGTGCAGTTTGAGGAACAAAAATGTAACTCTTTAATCCTACTGAGGCAGCAGCACCAGCAAGAGACGAGGCTGCATTACCAGTAGAGGCACAGGTAACAATTTTTTCTCCTAATTCCTGAGCCTTTACTAAAGCAATAGCAGAAGGTCTATCTTTTAAAGAGGCAGTGGGGTTCCTTCCGTCATCTTTAATCCAGAGATTTGGCATTCCTAAATCTTCTCTTATTCTTTTAGCCTCATATAAGGGAGTCCAACCAACTTTTGACGGACCAATTTTGGTGGGATCATCCACCGGTAAAAGAGGTAAGTACCTCCACATCGAATATTCTTGATTTTTTATAAGGGATTCCTGATTAAAAACTTTTTTTATCTCAGGATAGTTATAAATAATTTCTAAAACGCCTTCGTCTCCGCAATTTGGACAATTATATTTTACTTCATCTGAACCGTATTCTGTTCCACACAATAAACATTTTAATTTCTTTACATAACTCATATCCATTTTCCTTTCCTAATTAATAGAATTTCTAATAAAGTTGTCACAATAATTAATATAAAGTTTAAAAGACAAAGCTACAGAATAAGCAATACTAAAATAAGATAAATTATGTAGCTAAAATGGTTGTTTTTTAAGAATAGATATGGGTTCCGGTTTCACCTTTTAGTGCTTTCTCTAAAGACTCTGGATTAGTTACAATTGCCTCTTTCCCTCCAGCTTCCAGAAATCTTATAATTGCCTGAATTTTGGGAAGCATACTTCCTTTGGCAAAATGCCCTTCCTCAATATATTTTTTAGCCTCTACTACAGTTAATCTATCTAAGGCAATTTGATTTGGTTGATTAAAGTTCAAATATACTTTCTCTACTGCGGTAGAGATAATAAAGACATCTGCTTTAATATTTATTGCCAGAAGACTTGAGGCATTATCTTTATCGATAACTGCATCTACTCCTTCTAATGTACCATCATCTTTACGAATTACAGGAATTCCGCCTCCACCAACACCGACCACACTAAAGCCGTTTTTCACCAACATCTTAATGGCTTCTTGTTCTACAATTTCTACTGGCATAGGAGAAGGAACGACTCTCCTGTATCCCCTTCCTGCATCATTAATAATAACCCAATCAGGATGTTCTTTTTGCAGTTCTTCTGCTCGTTCTTTGGTATAGAATGTACCTATGGGTTTAGTAGGATTCTGGAATGCAAGGTCATTTTTATCTACCACCACTTGAGTCACTACCGTAGCTGCATTCTTTTTAATCCCTCTCCTTTTAAATTCATTATAGAGAGATTGTTGAATCTGATACCCAATAGCCCCTTGAGTATCTGCCCCACAGTTTACTAAAGGCACAAGATGCATCCCTGCTATCTGGTGGGCAATTTCTGAACGTCTCAAGATAAACCCTACCTGAGGACCATTACCATGAGTAACTACTACATCATACCCTTGTTCAACCATTCCAGCAATGTGTTTAGCTGTTTCACATACTGCATTGTATTGATCTTCCACAGTCTCATGTTGTTTATCTTTAATTAAGGAATTACCTCCAATAGCTAATACTGCTAATTTAGTCATCTATCAACTCCATCCTCTCGAAAATCTAATTTTCTAAATATTATCATAAATAATAGATATAATTTTTACCCTTTTAGTATACTCAACTGTTCATAAAACTATTCTATTTTAATCTTCTATGATCTAGTTACAATTATTTTTGATTAATAAATTTCTAAGGAAACTATATTAACTAAACTTTCTATGTTTTATTTACCACCCATGGTGAGTGTCATAACTGCTTTTGCTGTATGTAATCTATTCTCTGCTTCATCATATACAATAGAATGGGAGCCATCAATAACTGAATTTTCAACTTCCTTCTCTCTATCAGCTGGGAGTGCGTGCATATACATTACATCCTTATTGGCAAGTTTCATCATTTTCTCAGTACATTTCCAGGTATTGCAGGACTCAAGCAAAGCATCCACTACTTCGTCTTTTTGATTAGTTACCCAACTTCCCCAATTCTTGGGTATAACTATATCTGCCCCTCTATACGCTTCTTCCATATCATGAGTTAAGATTAAGGTTCCACCGTGTTTTTCAGCATTTTCTTTAGCTTGTTTAATAGCCCAATCTGGCAACTCAAATCCTTTTGGATAGGCAAGTGTCACATCCATTCCATATCTCGGGAACAAAAGAACTTGTGTAAGTGGAACTGAAATTGGTTTCTTATGACTGGTTGCATAAGCCCAGATAATAGATACCTTAGTACCTTTTAAATCTCCGACTTTTTCTCTCATAGTCATTAAATCAGCAATTCCTTGCATAGGATGATATAAGTCACATTGTAAATTCAAAATCGGAACCGTAGACCACTTTGCCATTTCTCTCAAATATTTATTCCCTACTTCCCAGAAACAATTTCTACAAGCTATAGCATGACCATATCTGGATAAAATAATAGCTGTATCTTTAATTGCCTCACCGTGAGATATTTGCATGGTGCTGGTATCTAGAAAAGTACCATGACCACCTAAATGAGCAATTCCTGCTTCCATAGAGTTTCTGGTTCGGGTTGACTGTTCAAAAAACATTAAAAATATTGTTTTATATAGTAAATAAGGAGTTGGTATACCCATAGCAAATTTTTTCTTTAAATCAAAAGAGACTTCAAGCAAGGTGTCTATTTCTTCATTAGTCCACTCCTGAAGTGTAATAAAATGTTTACCTTTAAATATAGTTTGCATTTATCAGCTTCCTCCCTTTCTATGGATGAATTTTATTTAAATAATTACTAAGATAAATTACTAAAATTGTAATCA
The DNA here is from genome assembly GCA_003513845.1 of Candidatus Atribacteria bacterium. GTDB lineage: Bacteria > Atribacterota > Phoenicimicrobiia > Phoenicimicrobiales > Phoenicimicrobiaceae > Phoenicimicrobium > Phoenicimicrobium oleiphilum. Next base: position 104,195 of record DOTB01000003.1, read on the forward strand.
TACCCCTAAAGATTTGGATATATTTTATTCATATTCTTTTATTTTTTTCTAATACTTTTTCAAAATTAAAATTTTTAAAAGATGTACCTCAATTAAAATTTATAATACCTAAGATGTTCTACTTAATTTTAGTTTTTATTAACTTTCCATATCCTTTAGTTCCAACAATTCCTTTGTCTTCTTTATACACTACTTCTCCACGAACAATAGTCATATAAATTTTTCCTGTTAACTCTTTTTCGATAAGCGGAGAATATTTACCTTTACTTTCTAATTTTGAGGGTTCTACTACCCATTTCTTATCTAAATCCACAACGGTAAAATCTGCATCACCTCCGACTTTTATTACTCCTTTTTGAGGATGCAGTCCATATCTTTGGGCAATATTTTCTGACATCAGCTTCTGAATCTCACCCAAAGTTAACCTTCCTTGGTGGTATCCGTAATGAAGTATAGTGGGAACAGCTAATTGTGTACCTGGAATACCTGCATAATTTTTCCAGATATTTGATTCCGATTTTTCCTCCGGATATTTCCCTGCTGCATGATCAGTGCTGATAAAATCGATTGAGCCATCTTTTAATCCTCTCCAAAGTTCTTCCCTATCCTCTTCTTTACGCAAAGGCGGAGCAATTTTTAATAATGAGCCAACCTTTTTAAAATCTTCTATTGTAAAGATTAAGTATTGAGGGCAGGTTTCTGTGCTCACATCTAATCCTTGAACTTTCGCCCAACGAATAATGTTTAATCCTTCCTTGGTAGAAAGGTGGACAATATGAAGTTTATTTCTAACTTTTTCTGTAATTGCCACCACAGACCATATTGCCTCTGGTTCAGCTTCATATGTTCTACCTTCATACCAACTCTCAGGGTCTTCTCTCCTCATCTCTTGCATAAGATTGGAATAATAATCTACCAGATAACAATCTTCTGCATGTATTGCACAAATTAAGTTTAACTCTTTTACTGCTCTAAAGGTTTTATCCATATCAGGGACTGTCATCCTGGGATAGAGCTTCATTCCAGAAATGGTGTAAAATTTCACCCCAATAATGCCTTTATCTTTTAACTCTTTTAAACTTTTTCTATATTCTCCTGATTCTACCTGCTGGGGAGTTACCCCTCCCCAGAAAGCAAAATCTACATAAGCTTTTGGTTTTACTATATTTAATTTGTAATCAAAGTTTTTACCATTAGTAACCGGAGGGATAGAAGTGCAAGGCATATCGATAATTGTGGTGATACCGCCAGCCGCAGCACTTCTGGTTCCTGTTTCGAAATCCTCTCTTTCAGTAAAACCGGGGTCATCAAAATGAACATGAGGGTCGATAAAGCCAGGAAATACTATATTTCCTTTTACATTTATTTCCTTTTCCACGGGGAGCAAGATCTCGTCTCCAGGTACAATATCTTTTATTTTTCCTCTTTCAACATATATGTTTACTTCTTTCAACTCTTCATTTTTCACAATCCGGGCATTTTTGATTCTTAACACCTTATCTCCTTTTTTTGTCTTCCATCTCACAGTACTTCTTATTAATTTTTTTATAAATTATATTTTTTAGTTCTATCAAAAAACACATTATTAGTTATAAAAATGTGGATTATCAGCTACTAATCTACCATTATTTTATTTGAAAAAATCCCGCAAAAATAAGTTTTAAAAATTAGTGGGTGTACTTGCGGAAATAATAATAAGATCTTTGTCTCCAATGTTGGTAATTTTATGGGGAATGCTCGCAAGGTAATAGATACTATCACCCTCTTCTAATATGAAAAGTTCATCCCCAATTTTAATTTCCATCTTTCCTTCCATCACCAGAATACATTCTTCACTTTCGTGAGAAAGCGGTTTAGTACAGCTACTTGCCCCTCTATTTATTCGGGTTTTGATCATCTGAATTCGTTGACTCGCATCAGGTGATAGTAATTCATAAGTCAGACGAGATTTAGGAAATTGTAAAACTTTACGTTCATCTTTTCTTACTATTATGTTTTGTTTTTTATCCTCAATCAAGAAATAAAACATGGGCACATTCAAAACTTTGGATATCTCTCTTAAAGCCATAATGGATGGGGAAGCCATCCCCCTTTCTACTTGACTTAAATAACTGGGGGTTTTACCTATCTTTTTTGCCAAATCAGTAAGGTTTATTTTTTTAGAAATACGTAACTTGCGGATCTTATTTCCCAGTTTTACATTTTCAGCTATCATTTTGACTTTATCCTCTTTTCCCCGGTGGAATGTCAGCTAAGCGACATACCAAAAACTTCAGCTTTAATTCTAGTTAAATGTTTAAGGTGTATATATTTTTAAAATATATTTAATTATTTTACTATTTATTAAAACATATTTTAAATTATTTTACAATAATGTCTTTTAAAATATTTTAAAAATACATACGATAAATTTTGAAGTTAAGGGAGGTTAAATTCAACACAGTTGTTAATTTTAGAGAATAATCGGGAATATATTCAAAGATAAAATCTAATCTCGAGCCAACTCAAAGGAAAGACAATGGGGGCCAGAACCATCCATTAGAAATTGACTTAAAGAAGGGTCAAAAACTTCCAGTCCCCAAGCTTTAAGTTTTTCGTTTCCGATTTTGTTTTCTTTAAAGGAGAGCACTTTTTCATCACCTAAGGCTAAAAGATTTAATGTTCCTGCAAATACATCCTTGCTAGGAATAGAAATAATTTTATATCTTTCGTTTTTTAAATATTTTAAGAAATCATCTGGTAAGGCCTCGGGGCATAACATAACTGTTTTGGAGGCAACTACTGAAAATATCATATCCAGATGGTTCCATTTTGCTTTAAACTGAACCGAAATAACCCTGATATTAAAGGAATCAAGTATTTTTTCTGCTTCTTTTATCCCTCCCAGGTAGTGCGTTTCCCTATCCCTATCACCATAGTATATTCATCTAAATACCAACAATCACCACCTTCTAACGACCCTTCTATCACTCTGCCTATTATAGGTACTTTTAACTGTTCAAGGGTTTCGATAGCTAATTCAGTATCTCCTTCATTATCTGCATAAAGAAAATTACCGATTAATACACCTTTTGCTGTATTAACCCCAAAATCTCTGGTTGCTACCTGGTCGGGATGGCCAGGTTGGGCGATTTGCCATTTGATGTCTATCTCTAACTGTCGGAATACTTCTGCAAATTCTTGGTGTTGTTTAATTGCATCTTCCCTTGAAACTCTAAATCCTTCTTTAAGATGTTGAGAGGCAACCTCGCTAAAGTCACAAATTTCATAATAGGTTGGTTTACAGAGTAGTACTGAACGCAAGCGTCCATGGGAATTAAAAACCATAATTATTCTCCTTCCTAATCGGAAAATGACTTTATTTGTTGTTTTAAAGAATCGGGATCAGTAAAAAGAATAGATTTGATGCCAATTTTTTGGGCAGAAAGGATATTTTCTTCGGTATCATCTATAAAGACTGTGTCTTCCGGCTTAACTCCCTCTTCCCTTAAAATATACCAATAAAAATCTGGGTCAGGCTTGGATACTCCCATTTTATTTGAAGCATAAACCTTATCAAAGATATTATAATCTCCATGTTTTAAATGACAATCGTAATGAGAATCAAGTGTATTAGTGCCACAAACCACCCTGGAAATTTCTTTAAGTCGTTCTATTATATCCCTAGTCCTCTGATTTATCTTCGGATTAAAAAATTTACTGAATAATTCTTCTTCCACCTTTTTACCATACTTTAAGGAAAACTTTGTCCAAAATTCATCAGTACCAATCTTCCCATCAATAAGTTTTCTCAGGTTTTCACCAGAATAAGTAATAAATTCTTCCTCAGTGATTTTAAGATAATTAATGATGTTTGGAAAAACATCGGTATTATAAGTCAATACGCCACCCATATCAAAAATATAAAGCTTTTTCATAGTTATCTTAATTATCCTTTCCTCGATGAATATAGAGCTGCACCCCCCAGAAAATATTTAGATAATCTAAAAAATACAATTAATATCGGGATACTCGCTATGGCGGCAACTGCCATCATTGCCCCTTCATCAGTATGTTTTTCAGCCATAAATTTAACAATATATAAAGGTATAGTCTTCATCTCTTCACTCTGCACTACTAGTAAGGGCCACAATAAATTATCCCATTGAGCTTTAAAAGTCAAAATCGCCAAAGTTGCAATAGCCGGAACACTATTTGGTAAAATAATTGTTTTAAAAATCATCAATTCACTCGCTCCATCAATTCTGGCCGCATCCAGTATTTCATCCGGGAAGGTAATAAAGTACTGTCTCATTAGAAAGACTCCGAAGGCATTTACCAAAAAAGGGGCTATTAAACCAGCATATGAATCCTGAAGTCCTAATTTTGTAGTAACTAGATAAAGTGGGATCATTATCGCTTCAAAAGGGATCATCATTGTCCCCATAATCATCATAAAGACCAAAGCCCTGCCTTTAAAGTAATATTTTGCTAAACCAAATCCCGCTAAAGCCGAAAGGAACACTGTAGAAACAGATACCACTGTCGCTACTATTAATGAGTTTAAGATATTTCTGATATAGATAAAACTTCCATCATTTCCTCTTATTCCTTGCCAATAATTTTGCCAGTAAAAACCCCCGGGTATCCATCGATAAGGCATCTTCACGACATCACTTGCTGGCATTAATGAGGCAGTAAACATAAATATTGTAGGGGCAAGAATAAATAGCGCTGCAAAAATAAGAAATACCCATATAAATATATCTATTACCAAGGATTGATAGGAAGTCTTAATCTTTTTTCTTTCTAATTTATGGTCCATAATATATTTCTCCTTAATAACTGACTTCGTCTGTCCGAGAAAATTTAAATTGTAGCCAGGTAAAAAATAGCATTATAATGAACAAAATAATACTCATCGCACTTGCTCGACCTATCCTATGATCTCTTATGGCTGTATGATAAATATTTAAAGTGATTACATTTATTGGAGCCAGCGGTGCTCCACCCTGCGTAAATAAATATTGAGTACTGAAGGTCTTCAGACACTGAAGCATAGACATAATAGATACTAAAATAGTAGTGGGTTTTAAAAGTGGAAGGGTAATATACCAAAAATTTTTCCAATCATTTGCTCCATCTATTTTGGATGCCTCATAAATACTTTGAGGAATAGAGGCTAATCCTACGATAAAAATTATAGTAAAATAGCCCACATATTTCCAAAAATAAACCATCATTGCAGAGATTTGAACCATTACTGAACTCGCCAGCCACTTATGGTCTATACCAGGTGTATTCAGGGCAAAATTTACCCATTGATTGGCTAATCCCCTCGGGTCAAAAATAAGTAACCAGATTACTGCGGCTACAACTGAGGATAGAACTGCCGGAGAATAGTAAGCCATCTGAAAAAAATTCTGAAATCTCTTTCTCGACATTATAAAAATTGCAAAAATAAGACTAAAAATTAAAAGAGGAATAAAAGTCCCCAGGGTAAAAACCACGGTAGCCCTTATAGAGTTCCAAAAATCTGGAGATTTAAGAAGATAACTATAATTATTAAAACCAATAAAATCAGGTGGCTTCAATGATAGCAGTTTTTTTCTAAATAAACTGGCATAAAAAGCATTAAAAATCGGATAAAAACTAAACAAGGAAAAAAAGATGAGTGTAGGAGCAACAAATATCCATCCCCAACGTGCTTTTTGTCGTTCAATGCTATAACTTTGTATCCTTTTGCTCATCAATAATTACACTCCCTCAATAATAAAAACAGGGCCAGGTCAAAACTAATAGCCCAGCCCTGTGGTTTTAACAAAAGTTATTAACCTTCTTCAAGCACTTCCTGAACTTTTCTCTTTAATGTTTTTAAAGCATCCTCTGGTGAAACACCAGCTAACATTACTGATTCAACTGCTTCTCTAATAAGTGACTGAATTTTTGCACTGCTCTCTCCGTAATATACGATATGCCCTTTGGCCATATCATTCTTAAACACCTCAGAGTAAGGCATAGATTTGAAAGTAGCTGATTCCATTAATTTAACTGTAGGCTGGACAATGTTAACTTTGGTAAGATATTCTTCAGGGTGACTGAGCATAAAGGCAATAAATTTCCAGGCAATTTGCTGATTTTCTTTAGGTTTCTGGCCGTTGACCATATAATAGTGCCCATAATAGGCAGCAGGAACATCTTTTACTGCATTTTCAAATACCGGAAATGGCACTACCATCCATTCACCGCTTTCATAGAATTCAGGATTATCTGCTCTAATTCTTCCCTGTTGGTAAAGACCAGTAAGACACATAGCTACATCATTATTATCCTTATTGAAAAGCTTTCGGGCATTAGTATAAGTAGGTGAACCCAAGTTTCTGCCGTTTGGTCCCCACTCTCTCATATAATCAAGTACTTTAAGCCAGGCTTCCTCATTAATAATAGCTGTTTTTCCATCATCACTTATCAACTTTCCCCCCAATTGTTCAACCATCGGTACCCAGGAAACCAGGTAATAGGGGTATCTAAAATCAAATCCTCTTCTTTTTAGTATCTCCCCTTCACGAATAGCTATCTTATCAGACACCTCCATCATTTCCTCCCAGGTTTTGGGATAATCTTTTTCTGGATCAAGCCCCACATCCCTGAATATTTTCTTATTAATATAAATACACCAGTTAGTCAACTCTAATGGAAGGCCATAGAGTTGACCTTTATAGGTAACCGGGTCTAATACTCCTGGAATGTAGGCATCATAAATTGCTTGAAGACTGGGATAACCAGCAGCTTCAAAATCGACAGGAGCAAGACGCTCATTTACTATATAGGCATATTCATCTTCAATAGACATATTAAAGATATCTGGACCCTGGTTTGCGGCAAAAGCAGTAAGAATTAATTCTTGAATTTGTCCTGAACCACTAGTGACTCTCTTAATAGTAACTCCTGGGTTAGCCTGCTCAAATTCTGCAATATATCTATTTTCAATTTCTGTTCTGTTTGGGTCTTCATGAGTCCAGAAAGTAATTTCAATATCGGTTGCTGCATTAACTGTTATAGATACAAAAATTACAAAAAGAAAAACGACAAATAACTTCTTCATAGATACAAACCTCCTTTAAAATTTTATATAGTAACTTTCTTCTTATTTCTTATTAACTAAATTCTTCCTTCACCTCCCTTCACTTAACTTTGTCAGGGAACAGTGTACAAACTTAAACTTCCTGTATATTAATATATTCAACATCGCTTAATAAATTCCTGCTTGGATATCATAATTTTTTTAATTTTTTACAATCTCGAAGCGGGAACCAATTTCAGGAAGTTTGGTTACCTCGATTCTTACCGGGAAGGCATCCTTTAATGATTCCAGATGAGTGATGACTAATATTTTATCAAAATCATCACTTATAGATTGGATAGCCTGTACCAGATTGTCTATCCCTTCTTCATCCTGAGTGCCAAATCCTTCATCCATTACTAAGGTTCTTAATTTGGTCCCTGCCCTTCTAGTTAATAATTTAGAAAGGGCAATCCTTAAAGAAAAATCTATCCGAAAGGCCTCTCCCCCACTATACAGCTCATAGTCACGGATGCCTAATTCATCACTTATCTTGATATCCAATGTCTCTTTTATGCCTCCACTCTTCAAATCACGAAGAGATTCAATAGTTATTTGAGTACTATTATCAGTTAGTTTAGCCAGAAGATTATTAGCTTCTTCTTCTATTTCGGGCAAAACATTTTCAATAATTAAAGCCTGAATTCCATTTTTCCCGAAAGCTATAATCAATTTCTCATAAATATTTTGCTCTTTCTTGCTTTTTTTCAATTCTTTATTTATCTCTTTCTTCTCTTTTTCTAATTTAAGGCACTGGTCAAACTTGGCCTGATAACCTCCTCTTTCTTCTAAAATTCTATCTTTTTGAGTCTGAATAGATTTTAAAAATTGTTCTTCTTGATTTAATTTTTCTTTTAGGGGAGAAAGTTCTTTTAATTCTTCTTTTATCTTCTCTTTTCTCTTATTTAGGTCTTTTAAATTTAATCCTTTTTTTTGACAAGTTTCTTCTAACTCCAAAAGTGTGTTTCTTAAAAAATCAATCTTTTCCCCCGCCTCTTCTAATTTTGCCTTCTCAAGGGGGGCATTACGTAGTTCCTCAGTTTTACGAGCAAGCTGCTGATGCCTTTCTTCATTATAACCAATATCCTTAATTTGCTTATCAAGCTCTTTTAACTTTTCTTGTTCCCTTAGAGCATAACTTCTTTCTTTTAAGACTTTTTCAATTTCTTTAATCTCTTCCAGTAAACCTGTCATTATTTTTGCTGCCTGTTTAGATTCTTCATATTCAAGATATGCTTTGTTCAACTTTTGTTGCCATATATCCTTATCTCTTAATTTTTGATTAGTCTCTTTCCATTTATTTATTAATTTTTCCTTTTGTATATTTAGTTTCTCTTCTTCTCTTTTTAACTTATCTATCTCTTTACGATTTGAATTTATTTCCTTGTTTATATTGTCTTCAATCTTCCTTTTTCTCTCTACATTTAATTTCGCTTCGCATAAAGGACATTCTCCTTCCGGATTCTCCCTCAAAAGACGCAATTTTTCTTGATTATCTTTGTTATCTTTTTCTAACCTTTCTATCTTACCTTTAATAATATTTATTTCTATATTAAGTTTACTACCTTCCTGCCGAATTTTTTCGCTCTCTTCCTGGAAAAATTTCATATCCTTCATCTTTTTTTCTAATTCTAAAAGTATAGCCTTATGCTTTGCTCCTTGCTCAACCTTAACATAAAGATCTTTATACCTATCCTGTTTATTTCTAAACTTTACAACTATATCAGCTTTCTCGCTTTCTATCGCTCTCCCAATAATATTTTTTTCTTCTTCTATCTTTCTAATTTTTTGAAGTTTTCGGGTGAATTCATTATATTCGGCACTGAATTTCTGATAATTTTTAAAATTAACTAAAATTTTCTCTTTTTGGGAAATTATCTTCTGGCAGTCTTCAATTTCATTCTTTTTTAATTCAATCTGTTTTTGTTCTCGTGCAATTTCCTGTCTTTGCTGTCTTATTTGCCCTTCCAATTCTTCAAACTGTTCACTTTTATGTTTTAGAAGATTAATTTTCTCTTTTAATTTAGTAACCTCCTCTTCTTTTTTCTTTAACTTTTGGGAAATTTTACTATAACTTTCTGACAATTCCTTTATCTTTTGTTTGTAAAAATCAATATTGCTTATTTCTTGATTGATATAGTCCAATCTACCTTCTTTGGTCATAATAATATTGTTAACTTTTCTAAGGTGGGATTTAGCTAAATTAGCAAGTTCATCATAGCGAGAAAGACCTAAAATCTCGGATAAGATTTCCTTTCTTTCTCTTGGGCTTTTTCGACTAAATTCATCAATTCGCCCCTGAAGGATAAAAGCAGAATTGATAAAGGTTTGATAGTCTATCCTTAAAGTTTTAATAATTTTTTCCTGGGTTTTTCGAATAGAGGGAGCAGTTAGAGAAATATACTCACTCTTTTCTTGACTAAAAACCTGGAATTCTAAACTGGGACGAGAACTTTTTTTAACCAGAGAAAAACTCCTGATAATGCGATATCTGTCTCCTTCCAGATCAAATATAAATTCCACCTGCATATCTTTCTGGCCAATCTGAAGCAGGCTATTATCAGCCTTCTTCTCCTGGCTGGATTTTCTGCCTTCCCCCCATACTGCCCAGGTTAAAGCATCTAAAAGGGCAGATTTGCCCTGACCATTTTTTCCTGAAAGACAGGCAATATGAAACTGAGTAAAATCGAGAGGAGGAACATCTTCCCCGTAACTTAAAAAGTTTTTCAAGGCTAATTTTACTGGTATCAATTTCTTTCCCCTTCTACTTCTTCAAGTTCTTTTTCTAATTCCTGGGCGTAGTTTTTTAATTCATCAGACAAAGGTACTAACTCAGGATTGCTCTGAATATATTTATCCATAGCCTCCAGCATCCCTAAATCTTCTGATACTTCTACTCTCTTAACTCGCTCTACTGGTTTTGATTTTTTGGCAATAGTAGTTACCAAAAAAGCCTTTTCTAAGGCAGAATTTATTCTTTTAAAATCCAGCAAATCTTCTCTCTCTGTTGACATAGCATAAAACACCCTCACTACGGCTTCAGATAAATCATACTTTTCAATTTCTCGTATTATTGTATTTGTAGGGTCCTGTTCCTCAGAAATGGTAACATCTATGGTAATAAATTTTCTGGCGGGAACAGGGATAAATTCATAAGAAGTTTTGCCACCTTCAATATTTACCAAACAAACTCCTTTGTCTTCCTTCTCTTCACTGAAATTTATTCTTTCGATACTTCCTGAATAGACTACCGGGGGATGGCTATTGAAATTCAAATCCTGAAATTTATGAATATGTCCTAAAGCAACATAATCAAACTCTTTCTGGGCTAAGATATGAGTAGGGAATACCGGGTCCCTTCCGATTATAGCCGACCTTTCTGAACCGGAATAGGTAGCTTCAGCAGCAGTAAGGTGAGCAGCAAAGATGGCAGGCATATTCGACTTCATCAGATGAATATATTCAATAATTTTTTCACTTACTCTTTTCTGAATTTCTTTGGTAATTTCTTCATCAGTAAAATTCTTATATTCTTCCTTGGCAAGAAAGAGGTTTTTAGTGGGCCAGGGCAGACCAAATACCTGAATAGGACCTGATTTGGTCTCTATATTTAATAGTTCAGGTTCAGTTAACACTCTTACCCCAGGAACATTTAAAGTATTAAAAATGTCGAGGGCAGTAGCTTTGCCGAAAGATACAGGATTATCATGGTTTCCATTTATCATTACCACTGGAATTTTTGCTTCACTTAATCTATAAATCTGTTGAGCAAATTCACATTGGTGGGTAGGATTAGGATTGCTATTTTTGTATGCATCCCCAGCAAAAATTACTAAATCTACCTTCTCCTCTAAGGCAATATCGATAGCAAAACTAAAACAATTTATAAAATCCTGCAATCGGGTGTGTAAACCAGTAGAAGGATCTAACCGTCCATAATTTTCCATTCCTAAATGAACATCAGCTAAATGAAGAAATTTCATCTATTTTTACCTCTTATTTATACTTTTTAATCGATCATCACCCTAAAACTCTGTTAGACAAGGGGTCCAATTCTTAAATATCTATTTTTAAAGTAATTAACCAATTTTTTTTAATTATATCATAATTAAAATCCAAAAATAAATAAAATTGTAAGGTAAGGAGACGATGTATCGTTATCCACAGGAGAAATAGGGAGTGTGGCAATCTTGCGGAAAATAGTAGATAGTAATTAATAACAAAAGTTATCATTATCAGAAATAATTCTATCTATTTTTCAAATAATGGCTAAAACGATATCTAAAAATATCTGATTTAATGGGACCAAAAAGGGCAATATAAAGGTGAGCAAATAAAAGTTTTAGAAAAGTATAAATTAATCCATCTTTTTCAAATCTTCTTACTGAAGAGTAAAATTTTATTTTACTTATATGCCCAAATTTAGTTATCTTGCCCATCTTTTTAACATAGTCAAAATCTTCGCAAAGTTTAATCTTTTCATCAAATCCACCTATTTTATTATGGATATCTTTCTTTACCAAAATACATTGACTAATATGGGGCAAGATGCGCTGAGTAAATCTATAATAGATATTGCAGAGGAAGGCAGCAATTTTATAAATCTTTTTATTAGATAAAAACTCTAAATCAGTAGAAGCAATATCGAGATTCTTCTCTTTAAATTCTTTTAAAAGAGTATCTAAAAAACCCTCAGGTAATATCAAGTCAGCATCCAGGAACAATAATAAATTTCCCTGAGCAACTTTAGCCCCTTCGTTTCTCCCTTTAGCCGGTAAACCTCCCGGGACCACCCTGCAGCCGTATTTTTGTTTAGCAATTTCTATGGTTTTATCAGTAGAACCCGCATCGGCAATAATTGCTTCATAATCTTCCTTAAGGTTCTGTTTTCTTAAAGAATCTAAAAGTTTGGGTAAATAATCCTCTTCGTTTAATGTGGGAATTATTATGGATATCATAATAATATTATTCTAATTGAATTAATTATCCTGGTCAATTATTTTTTAATGTTTTGCAGCATTTTGGCCGGCTAGATATCCAGTACTCCAGCATTCCTGGAGATTATACCCTCCAGAAGGTCCGTCAAGGTCCAATATTTCTCCTGCAAAATATAGATTTTTAATCTTCTTAGAACCCATCGTATTCGGGTCTACCTCCTTAAGGGCAACTCCCCCGCTGGTTACCACTGACCACTTAAATCCTAACAAACCGGTGGATGTCAATTCTAATTCTTTTAATAGGTGAACCAATTTATTTCTTTCTTCCCGTCTGATGTAATCCACTTTTTTTTCAGGATCTATACCAGAAAGTGCAATAATTACCGGTATCATCGATAAGGGCAATAATCCTTTCAGTGAATTCTTGAACATTCTCCCCTTGAACTCCTGAAAATCTCGCTGGATACGTTTATCCAATTTTTTAAAATCAAGGGCAGGTTTTAAATCTAAAATTAATTTTACCGGGCCGTTCTTCATCAAATCCCCGATGTTTTTACTCATATCCATAACTATAGGGCCACTTATTCCAAAGTGAGTAAAAAGCATCTCCCCAAAACGCTCGTCTTTCTTCTTGCCATTCTTAAATAATTTAAGAGAAACATTTTTAAGAGATAGACCCTGTAGTTCTTTTACCCAACTTTCTGAAGTCTTTACCGGGTTTAGAGCTGGTACAGGCGGGATTACAGTGTGTCCCAATTGTTCAGCCCAGCGGTAGCCATCACCGGTAGAACCAGTCTGAGGATAAGACTTTCCACCTGTACAGAGAATATATTTATCAGCACTTAATTTTTGATTTCGAAGCAGAACATAAGATATTTTTTGATCCTCTTCTTTAAAGCCAACCACCTCGACATTTAATAAAATATAGACCTTCCCCTCCTTTAAATATTTTACCAATACATTTAATATGTCTCGGGCATTACTATTCTCTGGAAAGATTCTATCTCCCTGTTCTACTTTAGCTTTTACTCCTCTGGATTCAAAAAAATTAATTACCTCGAGCGCACCAAAAGTCGATAAAGCGCTATAGAGAAAACGCCTATTTTTGCCAAACTTTTCGGCAAATTTCCTTATATCAAGCTCATTATGGGTAAAATTACAGCGTCCCTTGCCGGTAAGCAATAATTTTTTACCTAAAATCTCATTCTTTTCAATTAAAACTACTTTTGCTCCCAACTCTGCTGCTCGACCAGCTGCCATCATCCCGGCCGGTCCCCCGCCAATTACCGCAATATCAAATGAATTATTTTCTTTCATAGCAAGTGCATCCTTTCCCCCGTATGTCAGTATGTCAGGGGGACGTCAGACCGTGCGAAAAGTCACCCTCTATTTGCATATAAAGACCTAATATGGTATAATATAACCATAAAAAATAACACAAAAGAAAGAAAAAGGTGAATGCCAAGAGTTATATCCAAGGCGAAGACCGAAACCAGCCTAACCTCTCTCCCGCAAGCCTAGAGGAACACATAGGTAAAGATAA